>NZ_JBXANP010000005.1:0-354328 GCF_058801745.1 Rugamonas sp. GW822-FHT03B10
CCCCCCCCCCAGATTAACAGTGTTGTCTCGTGGGCTCGGAGATGTGGAGAAGAGACAGACAACGGCGCGACGGCCGGCGCCACGCCCGCCGCCGTGCCGGCCGCCACCGCCGGGGACGACAACGCGCCCGTGGTGGTCCGCGCCGAGCCGGCCCCGGCCGCCGTCAACGGCGGCTACGCCCCGGCCGGCCAGACCCCGGCGGCCGCCGACAGCGTCAAGCTGGCCGGCGCCCCGGACCAGTGGCGGCAACCGCTGCGCGAGGCGCTCGGCGACCGGCTGCAACTGCAGTTGCAGCGCAACGACGAGCACGCCGTGATCCGGCTCGAGCCGCCCAACATGGGCCGGGTCGAGATCTCGATCCGCCACACGGCCGGCGCGCTGCAGGTGAACCTGTCGGCCAACAACAGCGAGGTGCTGCGTCAGCTCAACAGCATCGGCGACAGCGTGCGCCAGGACCTGTCGCAGCGCCAGTTCGCCGACGTGGCCGTGACCGTGTCGGCGTCGCCGCGCGGCATGCTGGCCGGCGGCGACGGCAACGGCCGCGGCCAGCAGCACCAGCACGAGGATGCACGCACACCGGGCCGCGCCCTGTCCGACGACAGCGACGCGGCCGCCTCTTTTGCCATGTCGACCGAGCGGGAGTAAGTTGTAGATGAAAAATATGAAAATGATCATTGCGTTCGTGCTGGTGGCCGTGATCGGCGCGGGCGTGGCCGGCGGCGCCGTCTGGTACCTGTCCCGGGGCGCGTCCGCCGGCACCACCGAGGCCAAGAAGGCCGAGCGCCACGACGACGGCAAGCCGCCCAAGTACCTGACCGTGGAAAAGGTGATCATCATGCTCAAGCGCAGCCCCGGCGACACGACCACCCACTACATCTCGGCCGACCTGGTGATCACCACCAGCGAGGAAAAGGAGAAGGTGGCCAAGGAGCAACTGCCGATGCTGCGCAGCGTGGCCGTGCGCACGCTGTCGGCGCTGCCGCTGGCGACGGCGCAGAACATGACCATCGACCAGTACGCGGCCGAGCTGAACAAGGCGTACGACGAGACCTACGCCCACGACAAGCGCGACAAGCCGTTCTCCGAAGTCATGATCGGCAAGCTGATCCTGGAATAGCGCGCCATGAACACACTGGGGGCGGGCATGGCCTATAGCGAACCGGATGCGTACGGCGCCCTGCGCGGCGACGGCGCGGCCTCGGTGACGCTGAGCCCGGCGGACGAGCAGAAGCACCTGCTGTCCTACGCGCCGCTGGTCAAGCGCATCGTGCGCCAGCTCAATTCGCAGGTGGCCGGCGCCATCGACCGCGACGACATGGAGCAGATCGGCCTGATGGGCCTGCTCGAGGCGCTGCGCCGCTACGGCGAGCCCGACGCGGCCTTCGGCAGCTACGCCAGCCTGCGCATCCGCGGCGCCATCCTCGACGAGCTGCGGCGCCAGGACTGGCGCCCGCGCGCCGTGCGCCAGCACAGCCACAAGCTGCGCGACGCCGTGCGCGCGCTGTCGCGCAAGCTGGGGCGCGAACCGAGCGAGCAGGACATCATCGCCGGCCTGGGCCTGACGCCGGAGGCCTACCAGGCCTACCAGCTCGACGAGAGCGCCGAGTCGATCGCCAGCTTCGACGAGGTGCTGCAGGACAGCGTCGGCCACGACAGCGCGCCCAGCCCGGAGGAGCAGCTGATGGTGCGGCGCAGCCTGGAGCAGGCGCTGCGCGGGCTCGACGAGCGCGAGCAGCGCGTGGTGCAGATGTATTACGAGTTTGAACTGAGTTACAAGGAAATCGCCGCCGTGCTGGACTTGACCGACGCCCGGGTCTGCCAGCTGAACAAGGCGGCCCTGGGCAAGATGAAAGCGGTGCTGCAGAGCACCTGACACGCCAGCCGGCACCACAAGGATCAGAACATGAAGCAGAAAGGCGCATCATCATGCAACAAATAATCGGCATCTTCATCGTATTGGGCAGCGTCTTCGGCGGCTTTTTCATGATGGGCGGCTCGTTCCATCAGATCTGGCAACCGATCGAGCTGATCGTCATCGCCGGTTCCGGCCTGGGCGCCATCGTGCTCGGCAATCCGCGCCACGTGCTGGCCGAGATGGTCACGCAGATCAAGAAGATCGTGTTCCGCAAGAAGTACGACTCGGAATTCCAGCGCCAGTTGCTGCTGCTCATGTACGAGCTGCTGCAGCTGGCCGCCGGCGGCCTGAAGGCGCTCGACGCCCACGTCGAGGCGCCCAAGGACAGCCCGCTGTTCCAGCGCTACCCGCGCGTGCTCGAGGAGCCCAAGCTGCTGGCCTTCATCGTCGACAACTTCCGCCTGATGGCCATGGGCAAGATCAACGCGCACGAGCTCGAAGGCGTGCTGGACCAGGAGCTGGAGGCCATCCACGAGGAGCTGAACCAGCCGGCCAAGTCGCTCAACAAGATCGGCGAGGCGATGCCCGGCTTCGGCATCCTGGCCGCCGTGCTCGGCATCGTGATCACCATGAACACGGTCAGCGAGGGCGCCAGCTCGGGCGACATCGCCGAGCACGTGGGCGCGGCCATGGTCGGCACCTTCATCGGCATCTTCTTCTGCTACGGCATCCTGGACCCGATCTCCAACATGATGAAGCAGCTGGTGGGCCAGGAGGCGTCCAACAAGGAATGCGTGAAGGTGGTGCTGGTGACCCACGTGGCCGGCAAGCCGCCGCTGCTGGCGATCGACGCCGGGCGCCGCCTGGTGCCATTGAATATCAAGCCCAGCTTCGCCCAGCTGGAACGGTGGATCAACGACCTGGAGGGCCGCGACAGCGAGCCGGAAGCCACGTCGCGTCGCGGAGGTGGCCGTGCTAAAGCCGCATGACAAGGGCCACGACCAGACCATCGTCAAGCGCGGCGGCGGCAAGCACGCGCACGACGAGCACGGCGGCGCGTGGAAGGTGGCGTTCGCCGACTTCTGCCTGGCGCTCAGCTGCCTGTTCCTCGTGCTGTGGCTGATGGCCTCGCGCAACACGGAAAGCCTGCAGCAGATCCTGACCGAGGCCGACGGCGCCAAGACCGACCAGGGCAAGGGCGTGATGCCGGAGCAGGTGGGCGGCCCGCGTGGCAGCCTGATCGAGCGCTTCCCCATGCCGCGCACCGGCAACTCGGACGCCCCCGGCGCCCAGCTGGCCAGCGGCGAGGCGGCGCCCGTGGTGACGCCGGCCAAGGTCACGTACGACAGCCCGAGCGACCTGCAGGCGCTGTCCAAGGCCCTGACCCAGATGAGCGCCGACTTCGGCCTGACCAGCAACCTGGAGACCGTGATCACGCCCTACGGCCTGCGCGTGATGCTGCACGACACCGACCACCAGGGCATGTTCGTGCGCGGCAGCGCGGTGCCGACCGACAAGTTCCGCGCCCTGCTGCGCAAGATGGGGCCGCTGTTCGCGCGCATGGAGAACCAGATGCTGATCGTCGGCCACACCGACTCGCTGCAGTACGCCGACACCAGCTATTCGGCCTTCTCCAACTGGACCCTGTCGAGCAACCGCGCCATGTCGGCGCGCGCCCAGCTGCTGGCCGGCAGCATGAACCCCGAGTCCGTGCTGCAGGTGGTGGGCATGGCCGACCGCGCGCCGCTCGACGCCAAGCGCGCCGACGCCGGCGTCAACCGCCGCATCGAGCTGTTGATCCTGACCACCGGCCAGGCCAAGAGCATCGCCGCCATGTTCGGCGTGCCCAACAACAGGAACGCCCTGACCGAAGAGATAGACACGGCCCTGCCCGACAGCAGCGTGCTGCAGAAACTGCGCGAACGGCTGCTGCCGCAAGCGGACAAGCAAGTCCACCCGAGGTAAACCGCATGAGCAACACCAAGCGCCCCTGCCGGCGACAGGCAGGCTGACATGGACACCAAGCCCACACGAGGCAGCCGCATGAGAATCTCCACCACCACCGCGGACGGGCTGGCCGTGCAGCGCGTGGCCGACAGCGCCCCGCCCGAGGCCGCCGCCCCGGCCGCGCCGGCGCCGGCCGCGGCGCCGTTGCAGTCGGCCGTGCTGCAGCCGGCCCTGGCCGCCCTGCGCGCCATGCCCGACGATATCGACCACGACAAGGTGGCCCTGCTGCGCGACGCGCTGGCCAAGGGCGAGTTGCCGTTCGACCCGGCCAAGCTGGCCGGCCTGATCCAGCGCTTCCACGGGAGCGAGCCGTGACGGCCGCCGGCGCCATGCCGCCGCCATCGTCGGCGTCGCCCGCCCGGCCCGCATCGCCCACCTCGCGCCAGGACGCCATGCGCGCGCTGCTGCACGGCGTGGCCGCCGACCTGCAGGCGTACCAGGGCCTGCGCGACCTGCTCGAACAGCAGTTCGACGGCGCCGTGCGCCACCAGAGCGCCCGCCTGCACGAACTGGCCGAGGCCATCACGGCCCTGGTCGACACCATGGAGGCGCGCCGCGCCGAGCGCGTGGCGCTGGTACAACGCTTGCTGGGTCCCCACGGCACCATGGCCCAGGCATTTGCCTTGCTGAAAAATCCGGCACGGGAGAGAATGGAGGCCGATTGGCGCACGCTCGAAGACAGCGTGCGCGAGTGCAAACGCCTGGGCAAGCGCAACAGCGACTTGCTCGTCGAGCAATACACCATCATGCAGCGCGTGCTGCATGGCGAGGAGCAGATCTATGCGCCAGCTTGACGGCATGCAGGCCACGACCCCGACTGCAGCCACCGTCTCGAACATGCAGGACAGCCGCCCGGCCGGCGCCCTGCCGGCCGCCTTCGGCGGCTGGAGCGCGCCGGCCGGCGGCGCCGGCTTCGGCGCCACGTTCCGCCAGGTGCAGGACGAGGTGGCCGACTTCCTGGCCCACGGCAGCGGCGCGGGCGCGCCGTCGGCGCGGCTGCAGACGGCGCCGTCCGGCGGCCTGAGCGCGGCCGGGCTGGCCCTGCGCCAGCAAATGCAGGGCGGCGCCATCGATGGGGCAACCGCGGGCGCAACAGCCGGCGTCAACAGCGAAGTGCAGCGGCAGTTCCTGGCCTCGATCCAACCGTGGGCCGAGGAGGCGGGCGCGCGGCTGGGCGTGTCGCCCAGCATCGTGGCGGCCCACGCGGCGCTCGAATCGGGCTGGGGCCAGCGGCCGCTGCGCGCCGGCGGCACCGACAGCAACAACCTGTTCGGCCTGAAGGCCGGCGCCGGCTGGGCCGGCGCCGTGGCCGACGCCACCACCACCGAATACGTGCATGGCGCGGCGCTGAAGAAGGTGGAGCGCTTCCGCAGCTATCCGGACGCGGCCAGCGCGTTCCGCGACTACGCCGACATGCTCACCAGCAATCCGCGCTTCCAGGGCGCGCTGCGCACCGGCGACGACGCCCACGCGTTCGCGCGCGGGCTGGCCGGCGGCGGCTACGCCACCGACCCGGCCTACGCCGACAAGCTGGGCAGACTGGCGGCGCGGCTGCAGCGCGGCGCCGCCGACGCCGCCACCGCGCTTCAGTCGGGGGATTGAGCCGTGACCGGCGTGTCGGCAGGCTCCACCGTCCCCTCGCCCGTCACGCGGGCCCGCAGCACGGTGCCGTTGGCGTTGCGCACGCGCACCAGCGCGCCGCGCGCGCCGCTGTCGAGCGCCTCGCCGGCCATGCTGACCTCGATCTGCTCGCGCCGCGCCACGATGGTCACGGCGTCGCCGCGCTTGACGACGACGGGCGCGGCCAGCAGCGCCATGCGCAGCACCTCGCCGGCGCGCAGCGTGCGCTTGCCGCTCAGGCCCACCACCGCGCGCGGGCTGGCCGCCACGTCCGTCAGCGAGGCCAGCTCGTGGCGCTCGAGCAACACGTCCTCGTCGGTCAGCACCTTGCCGGCCGGGATCTCGGTGGCGCTCACCACCACCGGCGCCGACACCTGGGCCCGCACCACGAACTCGTACCGCCAGCCGTCCGTCCCCGGGCACACGGCCGCGAAGCGCATGCGGGCCGGCAGGCGCGCGTCGACCGGCTCGACCGTCACGGCCCGGCCGCAGGCGGCCAGCGGCCGGCTGCCCGGCACCACCGTCACCTCGGCCATCGGCTCGCTCAGGCCGGCGCTGGCCGCCTGCGCCAGCACGTGGGCGCGCGCCGCCTGCCGCACCTGGGCCAGCACCTGCTCGGGTCCGGCGGGCGCCGCCGACACCCCATTGAAAATTCCGATGAGCAACAGCGGCGCGAATCGGGTTACAATAGTTTTGTTGCGCATGAGAAATACCTCTACTATGATGCGGGAAGCGGCTGGGGCGCGTGGCGCCGTCGGCCGCCATTTTACATGGGGAAGCGCGACGCCGTGCCCGCGCATCCATGCTTAGCCAAAAGGGAATGACAATGGGGATCAATTTCAAGGACGCCGTGGGGCTGCACCCGGAGGCGCTGCAATTGCGGGCCGAGCGCACCCGCATCCTGGCGTCGAACATCGCCAATGAGAACACGCCCGGCTTCCAGGCCCAGGACATGGATTTCGGCGCCATGCTGGCCAGCACCCAGGAGGCGTCCGACGGCGTGCCGGCCTTCGACAGCGACGGCAACGCCCTGTACCGCGTGCCCTACCACCCCAGCCGCGACGGCAACACGGTCGAGATCGGCGTCGAGCAGGCCGCCTTCGCCCAGAACGCCAACGATTTCCAGACCAGCCTGACCTTCATCAACATGACGCTGAAGGGCCTGGCCAAGGCCATCAACGGACAATAACGCAGCAACAGATAACGGCGCACGCCCGCGCGCGCCAGGAGACGCCATGTCATTCAAAACCATTTCGGAAATCGCCGGTTCGGCCATGGCGGCCCAGACCGTGCGCCTGAACACCATCGCCAGCAACCTGGCCAACGCCGACTCGGTGGCCGGCACCGAGGCCGACACCTACCGCGCCCGCAAGCCCGTGTTCGCGGCCGTGATGACGGACTCGGTCGACGCGCTCGACCAGGCCAGCGGCAAGGTGCAGGTGCTCGACGTGGTCGAGTCGAGCGAGCCGCTGCGCAAGGTCTACGAGCCGGGCCATCCGATGGCCAACGCCGACGGCATGGTGTTCTACCCCAACGTCAACCAGGTGGCCGAGATGACCGACATGATGTCGGCCTCGCGCGCCTTCGAGACCAATGTCGAAGTGCTGGGGCGCATCCGCACCATGCAGCAATCCCTCCTTAAACTCGGTGAAGGTTAAGCCATGCAAACGAGCCTCCTCAACAACCCGTCGGCCACCCCGGCCGCCTCGAACGGCGCCAACGTCACCGGCAACACGGCCAGCCAGACCCAGGACATGTTCACCAAGCTGCTGGTGGCCCAGATCAAGAACCAGGACCCGCTGTCGCCGACCGACCCGTCGCAGTTCGTCAACCAGCTGACCCAGTTGTCGCAGACCGAGTCGCTGCAGAACCTGTCGACCCTCACCAGCGCCAACGCCAGCGTGCTGCAGAGCATGCAGGTGCTGGCCCTGGGCGCCCAGGTCGGCTCGGACGTGATGGCCGCCAGCGACAGCGTCACGCTCGACGGCGCCACCGTGCACGGCCAGATGACGCTGGCCAACACCAGCACCAGCACCACGCTGGTGCTGACGGACTCGGCCGGCAACAAGCACAACGTGACGCTGGGCGTGCAGGCGGCCGGCACGGTGCCGTTCGCCATCGACCCGACGGCGCTGGGCCTGCCGGCCGGCACCTACACCATGTCGGTGCAGACCAGCACCAAGGAAGTGCCGCCGATCGACCTGGCCGGGCGCCTGAACAGCGTGCGCCTGTCGCCCACCGGCAGCATCGTCATCAGCGTCGCCCACGTCGGCGACGTGGCGCCCACCGCCATCACCGCCTTCAACGGCAAATCCGTCGCCGCCGCCTCGGCCGCTCAATCCAGTCTCTAAGAAAGGACTCCGCCATGAGTTTTGATATCGCCTTGTCTGGCATCCAGGCCATCAACGAGCAGCTCGACACCGTCAGCCACAACATCGCCAACGCCGGCACCTTCGGCTTCAAGTCCGGCCGCGCCAACTTCTCGGCCATGGTGGCCGGCAGCCAGCCGACCGGCACCGAGATCGGCTCGGTCACCCAGAGCATCGGCCTGTCGGGCGGCGTGCTCAACACGGGCCGCTCGCTGGACGCGTCCATCAACGGCCGCGGCTTCTTCGTCACCAAGACCACCGCCGGCGAGACCCAGTACACGCGGGTCGGCATCTTCGACGCCGACAAGTCCGGCTACCTGGTGGACGCCTCGGGCCGCCGCGTGCAGGGCTTCGGCCTCAAGCCGCCCAGCACCATCCTGGGCGCCCAGGGCGACCTGGCCATCCCCACCGGCCAGATCGCGGCCGTGGCCTCGGGCAAGATGAACTACGTGGGCAACATGTCGGCCGACTGGACCGTGCCCGCCGGCGGCGCGTTCGGCCCGATTCCGGCCGCGCCCGTCACGCCCACCGCGCCGCCCGACCCCACCACCTTCAACATGTCGAAGACCTCCATCGTCTACGACTCGCTCGGTTCGCAGCACACGCTGACCCAGTATTTCGTCAAGGACGCGGCGGCCGCCACGATCAACATCCACTATGTGCTCGACGGCACCGAACTGACCGGCGCCGGCTTGCCGGCGCAGCTGGTGTTCGACTCGGCCGGCCAGCTCGGCCCGGCCGCCGCGCCCGTGACCAGCGTGGCGCTGACGCTGCCGACTCCGATCGTGGCCACCGGCGCCACCATGAAGCCGCTGGCCATCGACTACACCGGCACCACTATGTTCGCCGGCGAGGCCACCACCTCCACCAACGCCGTCGACGGCTACGCCTCGGGCGTGTTCGCCGGGGTCGACCTGGCCAACGACGGCTCCGTGATCGCCAAGTACACCAATGGCCAGAAGCAATCGGTGGGCAAGATCGCGATCGCCACCTTCCCCGACGAGGGCGCCCTGACCTCGGTCAGCGACACCAGCTGGGTCGAATCGAACAATTCCGGCACGCCGCTGGTGACCACGCCCGGCAGCGGCATGGCCGGTTCGCTCAACACCAGCGCGCTCGAGCAGTCGAACGTCGACATCACCTCCGAGCTGGTGGGTCTGATGACGTCGCAGCGCAACTACCAGGCCAACTCCAAGGTGATCCAGACGGAATCGACCATGATGCAATCGCTGATGCAGGCCATCTGAGGACTGAACCATGGATGCCCTGATCTACACCGCCATGAGCGGGGCCGAGCGGGCCCTGCGCGGCCAGCAGGTCCACGCCAACAACCTGGCCAACATGGACACCGCCGGCTTCCGCGCCAACATGGAGCTGGCCACCGCCCAGTCGCTGTCGGGCTACGGCTACGACGACCGCCACATGGCGCAACTGCAGGCCAACGCCGTCTCCGTGCGCCCCGGCACCATCAAGGCCACCGGGCGCGAGCTGGACGTGGCCATCAGCGGCAACGGCTATTTCGCGGTCCAGGGCCCCACGGGCGAGGCCTACACGCGGGCCGGCGCCATCACGCTCGACGCCGACGGCACGCTCAAGGTGAACGGCAACCCCATCCTCGGTGAAGGGGGGCCGATCGCGGTGCCCGAATACACCAAGATCGCCATCGGCCAGGATGGCACGGTGTCGATCCAGAGCCCGGGCACGGCCATCATGCAGACCATCGACAAGCTCAAGCTGGTCAAGGCCGAGGGCTCGGAGCTGACCAAGAACGAGGCTGGCCTGCTGGTGGCGCGCAGCGGCCAGCCGCTGCCCACCGACCCCACCGTGCTGGTGCGCTCGGGCCACCTCGAGGGCAGCAACGTGTCGGCCGTGGAGGAGATGGTGGCCACCATGAGCCTGAACCGCACCTTCGAGCTGCAGATGAAACTGCTGACGGCGGCCGATACCAACGTCCAGTCCGGCAACAAGCTGATGGGCGCCTGAGCGCCCGCTTAACGATTACAGGGGAAGACCATGAATCCAGCAATGTGGATCAGCAAGACCGGCGTGCAGGCCCAGGACGAGAAACTGCAGGCCATCGCCAACAACCTGGCCAACGCCAACACGGTCGGCTTCAAGAAGGACCGCGTGATGTTCGAGGACCTGTTCTACTCGATCGAACAGCAGCCGGGCACCCAGCGCGCCGACAACAACACGCTGGCGCCGTCGGGCGTGCAGCTGGGCAACGGCACCCACATGGTGGGCACGCAGAAGGTGTTCACCACCGGCAGCCTGCAGACGACCGGCAACGCGCTCGACGTGGCCATCACCGGCAACGGCTTCCTGTCGGTGCGCCGCCCCAACGGCGACACCGCCTACACCCGCGCCGGCCAGCTGCAGGTGGACGCCAACGGCATCCTCGTCAACGCCCACGGCCTGCCGCTGATCCCGCAGATCACGGTGCCGTCCAACGCCACCGCCATCACCATCGGCGAGAACGGCATGGTCACGGCCACCATCCCCGGCAACACGGCCGGCAGCGAACTGGGCCAGCTGACCCTGACCAGCTTCATCAACCCCACCGGCCTGCAGGCGCTGGGCGAGAACCTGTTCCAGGAGACGGCCGCCAGCGGCACGCCCACCGAGGGCAAGCCCGGCGAAGCCCAGCTGGGCAAGCTCAAGCAGGGCGCGCTGGAGGGCTCGAACGTCCAGGTGGTCGAGGAGATGGTCGACATGATCGCGGCCCAGCGCACCTACGAGATGAACACCAAGGTGCTGACGGCGGCCGACAACATGCTGCAATACCTGTCGCAGGCGGCGCGCTGATGAACACCGTGCTGTGCGCGCTGGCACGGCGCGCGGCGCCCGCCTCGCTGCTGGCCCTGGCGCTGGCCGGCTGCGCCGCGCTGGCGCCGCCGCCGGTGCGGCCCGGCCCCATCGACGAGCCGCCGGCCGTCTCGCGCATCACCGCCCCGCGCGGCACCTCGGGCGGCGTGTTCAGCCCCGACCTGACATTGTCGCTGACGTCGGACTCGCGCGCCTTCCGCGTCGGCGACGTGGTCACCGTCAACCTGCAGGAAACCACCCAGGCCAGCAAGAAGGCCGGCACCAGCTTCTCCAAGGACAGCGCGGCCAGCGTCACCGCGCCCAGCGTGCTGGGCAAGACGCTGCCCAAGCTGGGCCTGGACACGGGCGCCCAGCGCTCGTTCGCCGGCGACGCCACCAGCACCCAGCAGAACGCGCTGACCGGCGCCATCACCGTGATCGTGCAGGAGGTGCTGCCCAACGGCCTGCTGCGCGTGGCCGGCGAGAAGAGCCTGACCCTCAACCAGGGCGAGGAGTTCGTGCGCCTGCGCGGCTACCTGCGGGCGGCCGACATCGACGCCGACAACCAGGTGTCGTCGCAGCGCATCGCCAACGCCCGCATCGCCTATTCCGCCCAGGGCACGCTGGCCGACAGCCAGACCCCGGGCTGGCTGTCGCGCTTCTTCAACGGTCCCCTGATGCCTTTCTGAGGCCGCCGCCATGATTTCGCCCCGCACCCTCCGCTCCCTCCTTCCCCTCCTCCTGTGCGCCATGCTGGGCGCGGCCGCGCCCGCCCGGGCGGCCCAGGTGCTGCGCAACCTGGTCAGCGTCGAAGGCCTGCGCGACAACCCGCTGGTCGGCTACGGCCTGGTGGTGGGCCTGAACGGCAGCGGCGACTCGACCCAGGTCAAGTTCGCCAGCCAGTCCGTGATCAACATGCTCAAGCAGTTCGGCGTCAAGGTGCCCGACGGCACCGACGCGAAAAGCAAGAACGTGGCCACCGTGATGGTGAGCGCGGTGTTCCCGCCCGGCTACCGGCGCGGCCAGAACATCGACGTCACCGTGTCCTCGATGGGCGACGCCAAGAGCCTGCGCGGCGGGGCCCTGCTGCTGACGCCGCTGCGCGCGGCCGACAACGAGGTCTACGCGCTGGCCCAGGGCAACCTGGTGGTGGGCGGCCTGAACGCGACCGGCAAGAGCGGCTCGTCGGTCACCGTCAACACCCCGACCTCGGGCCGCATCCCCAGCGGCGCCACCATCGAGCGCGAGATCAGCACCGACTTCGCCACCAAGCCCACGGTGCGCCTGTCGCTGCGCCACCCGCAGTTCCAGACCGCCATCAACATCGTCGACGCCATCAACAAGCGCTTCGGCGACATCGCCACCACCAGCGACGCCACCTCGATCGACGTGGTGGCGCCGGCCAACCCGACCCAGCGCGTGGCCTTCATGGCCAAGCTCGAGGGCCTGTCGGTGGACGTCGGCGACGATGTGCCCCGGGTGGTGTTCAATTCGCGCACCGGCACCGTGGTGATCGCCGACGGCCTGCGGGTGCGGGCCGCCGCCGTCACCCACGGCTCGCTCAAGGTGGTGATCTCGGAAAGCTCCAAGGTCAGCCAGCCGGCCCCGTTCAGCCAGGGCAACACCACCGTCACGCCGCAGTCGCAGGTGTCGGTGGACCAGGGCTCGGGCCAGATGTTCAAGTGGCCGGCCGGCGCCAAGCTGCAGGCCATCATCGACGTCGTCAACAGCCTGGGCGCCTCGCCGGACGACATCATGGCCATCCTGCAGGCGCTCGACCAGGCCGGCGCCATCGAAGGCGAACTGGTCGTCATTTGAGCATTGATCCGGGACCCGCCATGCAAACACCATTCGATCCCAGCCAGCTGCGCCTGGGCACGGCCGACCAGCTGGGCGACGCCCCGGTGGCGCCGGCCCCCGGCGAGAACGCGGCCGACGCGGCCTACCGCGCCAAGGCCACCTCGGCCGCCATCAAGTTCGAGAGCTTCTTCATCGGCCACATGCTGCACCAGATGCGCGAAGGCACGCGCGCCATGGCCGGCGACGAGGGCGCGCACCACGATTCGATCAACGGCGACATGCTCGACATGGCCGACAACCTGGTGGCCGACAAGATGGCCGGCCAGCGCGCGTTCGGCATCGCCGACGCCATCCTGCGCCAGCTGCTGCCGCCGGCCCCGGCCGCCGCGGCGGCCGCGCCGGCCGGCCCGCCGGCCGCCGCCAGCGCATCCGATACGCGAAATTCCGCGCATTCTCTTAATCGGCGGCAATAAACGGTCGCCCTGTAGCGTTAACGGACCCGGCGCACCGGCCACGGCCAGCGGCCGGGACGCCCGGCCTCAACCAGGAAAGACCCTTGCCCTATGAGCATCTCCTATAACGCACTGACCGGCGCGCTGGCGGCCCAGGCCGCCCTCAACACGTCGAGCCAGAACATCGCCAACCTGCAGACCAAGGGCTACACGCGCCAGGGTGTGCTGCTGGCGGCCGTGCAGCCGGACGCCGGCAGCAAGCTGCCCGGCAACGGCGTGCAGGTGTCGGCGCTGCTGCGTTTCAGCGATTCGTACAAGACCCAGCAGATGTGGCGCGCCAACTCCGACCTCGGCGCGCGCACCCAGACCCAGCCCTACATGACCCAGATGGAACGGGTGATGAACGACAGCCTGTCGAGCATCAGCGCCGGCGTCGACCAGTTCTTCAAGGCCCTCAACGCGGCCGGCGTCGACCCCACCTCCACCCCGCTGCGCCAGCAGGTGGTGACGGCGGCCGGCGCCATGTCGCAGCACTTCAACAGCATCTACAACGTGACGGCCAACCAGCTGATCTCGATCCAGCAGCAACGCGACGCGATGCTGCCGCAGATCAACTCCACGCTGCAGAACATCGCCTCGCTGAACCAGCAGATCGCGGCCGTGGGCGTGCTCGGCACCAACACCTCGGCCCTGGTCGACAAGCGCGACCAGCTGATCGACGGCCTGGCCAACCAGGTGGCCATCGAGGTCAACGAGAACCCGGACGGCAGCCGCAGCATCTCGCTCAAGGGCGGCCAGCCGCTGGTGGTCGGCAACATCGCCGGCACCATGGCGTTCGACACCAGCGCCGGCGCGCCCGTGCTGACGGTGACCTTCGCCAACACCCCGTTCAAGCTCGACGACACCAAGGTCGGCGGCCAGCTGGGCGGGCTGAGCGACTACATGGCCAACACCCTGAAGCCGCTGCAGCAATCGATCGCCGACATGGCCGACCAGCTGGCGAGCAAGGTCAACACCCAGCTGGCCGCCGGCTTCGACGCCAACGGCAATCCGGGCGCGCCGCTGCTGGTGTACAACCCGGCCAGCGCCACCGGCCTGCTGGAGACCACGGCCGGCTTCCAGGCGGCCGACCTGGCCTTCTCGGCCGACGGCACGCCCGGCGACAGCGGCAACCTGCAGCAGCTGATCGACATCAAGAACCAGACCGTGAACCTGAGCTCGATCGGCACCGTGCTGCTGGGCGACGCCGACACCCAGCTGGTGGGCAAGCTAGGCATCGACAGCGCCAAGAACCAGTCGCTGCTCAACACCGCCACCACCGTCCGCCAGCAGGCCGAGGACGACTGGAAGTCGACCGCCGGCGTCAATTCCGACGAGGAAGCGATCAACCTGGTGGAATACCAGAATATGTACCAGGCCAACATGAAGGTGATCGCCGTCGCCAACACGCTGTTCGACGCCACCCTGCAGATGTTCGGTTAAGGAGTTTACGATGCGCATCGCCACCAGCCAGTTCCAGGCCACCATGAACCGCGGCCTGCAATTCAACCAGGACAAGCTGGCCCAGCTGACCGACCAGATGGCCTCGGGCAACAAGATCCAGCTGCCGTCGGACGACCCGGTCACCAACGTGCGCCTGTCGCGCCTGACGCGCGAGGAGGCCATCGTCGGCCAGTACCGCGAGAACATCGGCGCCATCAAGATCCGTCTGGAGAAGAACGAGACCTACCTGACGTCGATGACGGCCGACATCAACCAGGCCCAGGACCTGCTCGTGTGGGCCTCGGACGGCGGCAACGCGGCGGCCGACCTCGGCTCCATGGTCAACCCGCTGACCTCGCTGCGCGACAGCCTGTTCTACAACGCCAACACCAAGGACCAGGAAGGCCGCTACATCTTCTCGGGCACGCTGACCAACACCCAGGCCATCACCTACGACCCGGCCGCCCCGGTCGGATCGCGCTACACCTACACCGGCAACACCAGCCAGCAGCAGGTGGTGGTGGGCAACGGCATCACGCAGGTGGCCAACGCCAACGTGTCGGGCCTGGAGACGCTGCTCAACCAGCTCGACACCTCGATCGCCGAGCTGTCGGCGCCCGGCGTGACGCCGTCCACGCCGTCGCTCAAGGCGGCGCTGTCGGCCAACCTCGACGGCACCAGCAGCACGCTGGACCTGGTGTCGGGCAAGATCGCCGACCTGGGCGGCGCGCAGAACATCCTGTCCACGCTCGACAACAACCACGCCAACGTCAGCCTGTCGAACCAGACCGCCATGACCACGCTGGGCCAGCTCGACTACGGCCAGGCCGCCACCGAGCTCAACGGCTATAACCTGGCGCTGCAATCGTCGTACAAGGCCTACGCCAAGGTCAGCAACCTGTCCCTGTTCAACGTCCTGTAAATCGTATGCAAATCGCTCAATCGACCACCCCCACCGTCATTGCCCCCGGCACTGCCGGCGGCGCCAGCCCGTCCGATGGCACCGCGCTGGGGCTCGACGGCGAACGCGCGGCCACGGCCACCCCGGTCACGCCCACCCCCACGGCGGCCGCCCCGCTGCGCCAGGGCATCGCCAACTGGCGCCAGCCGCTGCAGGGCGACATCTCGGGCGCCCAGCAGGCGCTGGACTTCCTGGAGCAGAGCGCGGCCCAGCTGCGCAGCCTGAAATCGGAGTTGTCGGCCAAGCTGGCCGCCCACCCGGTGCGCGACGGCAGCATCGAGATGCGCGTGCGCCAGTTCGGCGCCACCTGGCGCACGCGCCAGAGCGCCTCCGGCGGCACGCTCGACGCCCGCCTCGGCTACGGCCGCAAGCCGACGCTGCAACATTTCTCCGTGCGCGGCATGAGCCTGGCCCACCTGCGCAGCGGCGGCAAGGAAGTGCTGGCCATCGCCGTGGGCGCCGGCACCCAGGGCCTGCGCTCGGTGAGCCTGGAGCCGGGCTTGAGCGACGACCAGATCGCCCAGCGCTTCGACGACGCGCTGGCGCCGTCCGGCGTGCGCGTGGCCGTCGGCGACGACGGCAACCTCGACTTCTCGACGCCGGAAGCGGACTGGGCCGGCGTGCGCGACAATTTCTCGGTGCAGGGGGCCGGCATCCGCTTCCCCGGCGGCCAGCTGAACCGCATCAAGACCGAGCCGGAAGCGCCGGCCATCAACCCCGACAACTGGCACACGTCGGACGCCGACGCCCTGCGCCAGACGCTGCAGCAGGTGGTGCAGGCGCTGGCCCAGGTGGAGGCGGCCATCGCCAGCGTCAACGGCGCGCTGAGCCAGGCCGACAGCCAGATCCAGGTGGCCGCCCCGGCCGGCGCCGACACGGCCGGCATGGGCCAGGTGGCGCAGAATTTCGTCTCCACGGCCAGCCAGCCCGGCTACCAGTCCTTGCTGTCGATCACCTCGGCGCTGGCCGGCATCAGCCGCGAACGCGTCGTTTCGCTGCTGGGCCTGCGCTGATCAGGCCGGCGCCGGGGGCGGCAGGCCGCGCCCGGCCAGCGCCGTGAACTGGTCGGCCGGCAGGGCCGGCGCATACAGATAGCCCTGCGCGAAGTCGCACCGGGCCAGCGCCAGCAGGTCGCGCTGCGCCGCCGTCTCCACCCCTTCCGCCACCACCCGCAAGCCGAGCTTGTGCGCCATCGCGATGACGGTCTCGCACAGGGCCAGGTCGCCGGTGTCGGCCGCCAGTTCGCGCACGAAGCTGTGGTCGAGCTTGAGATAGTCGATGTCGAAGCGCCGCAGGTGCGACAGCGACGAATAGCCGGTGCCGAAGTCGTCCAGCGCCACCTGCAGCCCCATCCCGCGCAGGGTCCGCAGCCGCGCCGCCACCGGGCTGGCGCCGTCGAGCAGCACGCCCTCGCCGATCTCCAGCACGATGCTGCGCGGCGGCAATTCCAGCGCCCGCACAAATTCCTGCCAGCCCTCGTAGCGGGCCGCGTCGCCGCGCAACTGGCCCGGCGACAGGTTCACGCTGATCTGGAACCCGGGTCCGAACTGCCGCTGCCACTGGCGCGCCTGGGTGGCGGCCTGGCGGAACACCCAGTCGCCCAGCTCCAGCAGCAGGCCGTTCGATTCGGCCTGGGACAGGAACTCGGCCGGCGCCAGCAAGCCGCGTTGCGGATGCTGCCAGCGCAGCAGCGCCTCGGCCCGTTCGATGGCGCCCGTGGCCAGGTTGACGATGGGCTGGTAATGCAGGACGAACTGGCCCTGGGCCTGGGCCAGCCGCAGGTCCTGGATGATCTGCAGCCGGGCCTGGGCCGCCAGCTGCAGATCGGGCGTGAAATAGCTGTAGCGGTTGCGCCCGCCATGCTTGGCCGCGTACATGGCCTGGTCGGCGTGGCGCAGCAGCTCGTCCGGTTCGGTCGCGTCCGACGGGAACAGGGCGATGCCCACGCTGGCCGACACCCGCCCCTGCTGCCCGCCGAGCTGGAACGGCTGGTTCAGGTTGTCGAGGATGTTGCGGGCGATGCGCTCCACGCTCGACACGTGGTCGAGGCCGGACAGGATGATGGTGAACTCGTCGCCGCCCAGCCGGGCCAGCGTGTCGGACGCGCGCACGCAGGCGCCGATGCGGCGCGCCGCCTCGACCAGCAGCGCGTCGCCCTGGGCGTGGCCGAGGGTGTCGTTGACCTGCTTGAAGCCGTCGAGGTCGATGAACAGCAGGGCCAGGAACAAGCCTTCGCGGCTGGCTTTCTTCATCTCCTGGCGCAGCCGGTCCTGGAACATATGGCGGTTGGGCAAGGCCGTCAGGGCGTCGAAGTTGGCCTGGTGCCAGATCAGCTCGGAGCTCTCGCGGCGCGCCGTGATGTCGGTCACCAGCGCCAGCGCGCCCAGGTACTGCCCCTGCGGATCGAAGATGGGATTGGTGGCCAGCGTGGCCCACAGCGCGCTGCCGTCGGCGCGCAGGAACTTGAATTCGTGGCGCTCGGCCACGCCGTCGCGGCGGCGCGCGATGTTGCGTTCGAGGATGGTGCGGCCCTCGTCGTCCATGAAGTTGACCAGCGGCTGCTCGAGCATCTGCTCGATCGTGTAGCCGAGCATGGCCGCCATCTTGGGATTGACGAAGCTGGTACGGGCCTGGTCATCGATCTCCCAGATGCCCTCCTCGGCCGTGTGGACGATGCGCCGGAACCGTTCCTCGCTGCGCTCGAGCGCGGCCAGCTTGCCTTCGGCCAGCTCCAGCACCACCCGCAGCGCCTGGCCGCCGAGGTCGGCGCTCGCGCGCAGCGTGGCGGGGAAACCATGCTGCTCATGCGCGCGCAGCAGCTGCAGGTCGCAATGCTGGGGCTCGCTGCTGTTGAGGGCGGCCTGCACCAGCCGGTCGAAGTCGGCGATGAACCGGGAACTGATGAAATTGCGGAAATGCACGCGGTCGGGATTCAGGCGCGGCACGCCCAGCAAGTCGGCCCCCACCAAGTTCATTTGCAGGATGGTGGTGTCCAGTCCCAGCACGAAATAGCCGACCGGCGCCAGCAGGTAGATGTCGTTGAAATACGCATGCTCCTGCTCCAGCCGCAGCCGCTCCGGCGACAGCCCCTCCCCGGCCCGCGCGGCCAGCGCCGCGCGCGCGCCCTCGCCCAGTGGCACGGCCGTGCCGGCCAGCGGCCCCATGGCCGCCGCGGACACTCCCGGCGCCTGCATCTCGTCGTCCATGATCCCCTTCCGCGCAGCGCGGGCGCAATGGCTAAGTCATGCAATAAGGATAAGAAATTCCGCTCATTCAAGACTAACATCGAAGATGGACGCTGTCGAGCATCCCGCGCAGGCTGGTAGTGACGCCGGGCGCAGCTCAGACGGCGTGGCGGCGGCGGCCGAACGGATGGCCCACCACCAGCATGGAACTGGCGATCAGGCTGCTCAAGCCTATCATCAGCTGGATCAGTTTGTCGTCCGGCAGCACCCACAGCGCGCCGGCCGGCGCCTCGACCCGCGCGGCGGCCATGATCAGCGGCGCCACCCAGGCCGCCTCGGGCGTCACGTCGAGGATGACGGCGCCGTCCGGGCTGGTCTGCAGGTAGATGTCGCCGCCCTCGGCCAGGGTGAAGCACACGCCGTAGCCGGTCTCGTGGCGGCCGATGTTGTCCTGCATGCTGCGGTTGTGCTCCTCTATCCACAGCTCGACGTCGGCCGCGGTCTCGAGCGCCATCCACGGCACCGGCTTGAAGCGCGGCGCCCGGCCCGCCTGTTGATCATCATGCATAGTGTTCCTGTGTTCGGTTCATTGGCGCCAGTCTAACCGATCGCGGACGACGCGCGCGGCGGAAAAGGGCTACGATGGCTGGTATCCGGCAGCTTCAGGGAGGACGCCATGAAACACCGATCCAGCTGGTACGGCCCCGGCGGCGCCGTCTACCAGTCCGAATTCACCCGCTTCATCGACGGCTATCTGCACGACCATCCGGACGTGGCGCGCGACCAGCAACTGGGCTGGCGCATCTGGTGGGAGCGGCCCGTCAAGCTGGACGAGCTGGAAAAGGCGCAGCACGACAGCGTGCCGCTGCCGCCCTACTATTACACGACCTGAACGACGGCGTCAGCCCTTCCAGGTGCGCTTGAGGCCGGTGTCGGCGTGGATCCAGCCGCCGCGCGGTCCGGCGCGGTAGTAGAAGCCCACGCCGCCCTGGCGGAAACTGCGCACCAGCCCGCCCAGCACTTCCGCGTTCAGGTTGGCGATGCGGATGTCGGCCGCCCGCCCCTCGATGTGCAGCGACTGGCGCGCGGCCGGCACGCCGGACTCGATCAGCTTGCGGTTGGAGGTCGCGGTGCGGAAGCCGGACAGGATTTCCAGCGGCTGCTCGATGCCGTAGCGGGCCACGAACGCCTGGGTGCCCCACAGCGTCTCGAACAGCTTGGGGTCGATCGGCGCCGTTTCCTTGCCGTTCACGTCGCGCAGCAAATGGCACAGTTCCTGGTAGGCCGAGTCGATGATGTCGCCGTCCTTCCAATACAGGATCTTGGCCCGCTCGCCGCTGGCCGGGCGTGTGACGTCGATTACGCGCGGCTTGAGCCAGAATTCCAGGTCCAGCGCCTGGGCGTCGAAGATGTCGGGCGGCGGCGCCAGTTCCGCCTGCGGGACCGGCCCGCCGTCCGTCTGCGCCTGGGCCGGCTGTCTGGCGGGCTTGGCCGCCACATGCGGCCGTCCGGCCGTGCCGGCGGTGGCCGTGTGCACGGCGCTGCGGGCCGCGCAACCGATCAGCGGCGTCCCCAGGAAAGCGGTGGTGGTGAGCCCCAGTCCCTGCTGAAGAAAAGTTCTGCGCGTAACCATATTGTTGCCTATTAAAACAATGCGCTTACTATAACGTAGCGGGGGGAAATGGAAAACCACCGCGGCGCGCTGAAACGCATCTTTTTTCTCGTTGCGCCCGGTAGAACCGGGTGGTCCGGGCCGATATCAAAGTTGCAGTTCGGCACTTCCATCGGCTACCATGTGTTTTCCGAGTACGCTTCAACGTTGCAGGACACGATGCCGACGACTATCGCGATCATTGAAGACAACCGCGACTTCCTGCGCCGCTACGCGGCCATGGTCGAGGCGGCGCCCGACATGCGGCTGGTGGGCACGGCCGCCAACGGCCGCGACGGCCTGGCCATGCTCGAACGCGGCCGCGCCGATGTCTACCTGATCGACCTCGGCCTGCCCGACATCAACGGCGTCGAGCTGATCCGCCAGGCCGTGCGCCGCCATCCCGATTGCGACGCCGTGGTGATCTCCGTGTTCGGCGACGACGCCCACGTCCTGGCGAGCATCGAAGCGGGCGCCACCGGCTACCTGCTGAAGGATAGCACGCCGGCCGACATGCTCAACGGCATCCGCACGCTGCGCGACGGCGGCGCCCCCGTCAGTCCCGTGATCGCGCGCAAGATCCTGCAGCGGCTGCAGGGCCGCGCGCCCGGCGGGCCGCGCAGCGGCGCCGACCCGCAAGCCCAGGGCTTGCTGACGGACCGCGAGGTGGAAGTGCTGCGGGCGCTGGCCAAGGGGCTGACCTTCATCGAAATCGGCGAGCTGCACGAGATCTCGCCCCACACCGTGGCGCGCCACGTCAAGAACATCTACAAGAAGCTGGCCGTGCACTCGCGCGGCGAGGCCGTGTACGAAGCGACCGCGCTGGGCTTGCTGTAATGCCGGCCGCCGCGCCCGCGCGTCCCGCCCTGGTGCGCCAGGTGGCCGCCGTGGTGGTCATCCTCAACGGCGTGATCGGCGCCATCCTGCTGCTGTTCCTGCAACAAAGCTACCGCCAGCAACAGGAACACGCGGCCATCACGGCCCACAACCTGTCCACCGTGCTGAAGGAGAATATTTCAGCGACGATACGGGAAATCGACGTGGCGCTCGACGCGCTCGCGCTCGACATCGCGCAACTGCCCGCGCCCCAGGCGGCCGGTCCGCTGGCCGCCCTGCTCCAGCGCCAGCAAGACCGCCAACCCGCGCTGCGCCCGGTGCGCGTGTACGACGCGGCCGGCCGCCAACGCTACGGGCCACCGCTGGACGCGGGCGCGCGCGTGACCGTGGCCGACCAGGACTATTTCCTCGCCCTGCGCGACAGCACGACGCCGGGCCTGGCGCTGAGCCGCCCGTTGCGCGATCCCGCCCTGCAAGCGTGGTATGTGCTGTTCGCCCGCGCCCTGCGCAAGGCCGACGGCAGCTTCGACGGCATCGTCAGCGCCGAAGTGCCGCTGCACCGCCTGGGCAACGCGTTTTCGCTCACCAGGGTCGGCCCGCGCGGCGCCATGACGCTGGTGTCGTCGGACGAACTGGTCTACGCGCGCTACGCCCGCCAGAGCGAGGACGACGCCATGATCGGCAAGGTGATCCCGTCGCCCAAATTGCGCGACTATGTGCGCACGGGCCACCGGCCGGACAGTTACCGGTTCCACTCGCGCTACGACGGCATCGAACGCTTGATCTCGCTGCAGCGCGTGTTCGACCAGCCCGTGCTGCTATTGCCGCGCAACCTCTATTTCAGCGTGGGACTGGCGCGCGACGACTACCTGCAAAAATGGCGCGATGAAGTGCTGCTGGCCACGGTACTGATGCTGCTGTGCCTGCTGTCGAGCGCCGGCGGGGCCTGGGCCCTGCTGCGCTTCTGGCATGAACGTGGCGCCAACCAGGAGCGATTGCGCGTCTTCGAACGCGAACATGCGGCCAACGAAGAACGCCTGCGCATCATGCAGGACTTGCACGACGGCGTCGGTTCCACCCTGGTGTCGACCTTGATGCTGGTGCAGGGCGGCAACGCCGACACGGCGCAAACCGTCGCCATGCTGCAGGAATGCCTGGACGACATGCGCCTTGCGATCGACACCCTGTCGCCGGACGAACCCGATCTGCTGCCCGTGCTCGGCAACTTCCGCTTCCGCATGGAGGCGCGGTTCAAGGGCGTGGGGCTGCCGCTGCGGTGGCACTATCACAACCTGCCCGAGCAATTGCATATCGCCCCGCACGACGGGCTGCAAGTGCTGCGCATCCTGCAGGAAGCGCTGACCAACGCCCTGCGCCATGCCCGCGCGCACGCGGTGACGGTGGACCTGCACTTCACGCCCACCTTGTTTTCGGCCCGGGTGGGCGACGATGGCTGCGGATTCGATGGGGAAGCGGCCAGCCACGGGCATGGGCTCGGCAATATGCGGCTGCGCGCGCAACGCATCGGCGCCACGCTGACCATCCATGCCCTGCATCCCGGCACGGCGGTCGAACTGTCGTTGCCGCTGCCGCCGCATGGCGGCGATGAGGAGCGCTAAGCGCTCAGCTGTTATTGCATTGACAGAAGCGCTTGCGCCCGGCCGTCGGTGCGCCTTCGCCCAGTTGCTTCCAGAAGAAGATGGTTTCCACGCCATACGGCGAACGTACCTTGCCCGAGTGGATATAGCCCTGGCTGGCGAAAAAGCCTTCGCCGGTGGCCGTGCTATGCAATTGCAGGGCCTTGACACCCCAGCTGCACGCCTGCTGCTCCACGCGCGCCAGCAGGGCCTTGCCCGCGCCCTGGCTGCGCGCCTCCGGCAACAGATAGCACAACGCCAGCTTGCCGGCCGCCGTCAGCAGGGCCACGCCGACCACCGCGCCGTCCAACACCGCCACCAGCGAATAATTGGTGGGCGAACTGAACCAGCTCGCCACCATCTGCGGCGTTTTGTTGCCCAGCCAGGCGTCCAGGATGGCCGGATCGTTCTTGTGATCCAGGACACAACATTCCGCGATCGATCGTCGCAGGACGTTGCATGCTGCAAATGCATCTGTCGAAGCAGCAAGTCGAATTTCAAGACTCATGTACGCTCACAAAATATTTCATTAGCAAAGTGAAGAGTGCCAGTGACGCTTCGCCGTGCATGCAGCGACTATACACCAAGCGTGAAAAGCCGTTGCGGACCGCCTCCGGCCGGCCTGGACGGCCGGGTCCGGACCGGCCGGCATTCTACACCAGCGCTCACATTTCCATCCGTTCGCCTGCGCGCGCCACAACAATCGGCGCGCCGGTGTGGTCTGGCCGGGACTGAATGGCCCAAGTACGATAGACGAGATACCACTTTAATGTTATTGTTTATCCTCAGGAAAATATTGCCGCATTGCCAGAAATGTTGTGCGACGCGCCGCGTCCCGCGGTCCGATAGATCCCCCTTTCCTTCAGAAACCACATGCTCAAGAAAATAGTTGCTGTAGTGCTGAGTTCGTTTGCTGTCGCTGCATGCGCAGTACCACTCGGTTCGCAGTCCGTGCTGGTGGTCGAAAACGACACCGGCAAAGTACTGCTCGAAAAGAACGCCAACGTTCAAGTCCCCATCGCCTCGCTCACCAAACTGATGACGGCGATGGTGGTGCTGGACTCCAAACCTGACATGGACGCCATGATCAGCATCGACAAGACGGACGTCGACACGCTCAAGCACAGCACCTCGCGCGTGCCCGTGGGCGCCGAGATCGCCCGCCGCGACGTGCTGCAACTGGCGCTGATGTCGTCCGACAACCGCGCCGCCGCGTCGCTGGCCCGCACCTACCCCGGTGGCCCGGCCGCGTTCGCCGCCGCCGTCAAGGCCAAGATCCGCGCGCTGGGCATGACCCAGACCGTGATCGAGGAACCGACCGGCTTGTCGCCGAACAACCGCTCGACGGCCGCCGATCTGGTCAAGATGGCCACGGCCGCCGCCAACTACCCTGAAATCCGCCGCATCACCACCGACGCCAAGGATGTGATCAACATCAAGGGCCGCCAGGTCGAGTACCACAACACCAACCGTCTGGTGGGTGCCAAGGGCTGGGATATCGGCATGTCCAAGACCGGCTACACGGAGGAAGCCGGCCGTTGCCTGATCATGCGCATCAAGTCGGCAGGCAAGAACGCCACCCTGGTGTTGCTGAACGCGAAGGCCAGTTCCGCCCGTTTGATGGACGCCCTCAACATCCGCCGCTTCATCGCCGGGCCGGGAGAAGAAGCCAAAGTGGTGCCCGTCTCCAGCCGCCATCACAAGAAACACGGCCATACCAATAGCCACCGCCGCCGCACCTGAACCAGGCGAACGCCGCAGCATTCACCAAGAACCGGGCCTCATGGCCCGGTTTTTTTATTCTCCGGACGGTGAACCGCCCCCCTCCAGCGACCGCCCTCTCATGCCAGGAATTGGTCGTTTTACACCAATAATTAGCACGATCCGCCCGCCATTGGCCGGGAACGAGCATACCGTCGTACCCGCGAAGGCGGGTACCCATGGAGAATGTGCGCCGTGCAAGCGCTAGTGTTGCACGGAGGCAATTACGACGCGGCTTAGTTGTCGAGCAGACCGCGCAACCCCGAGGCGCGCTGGGTGCGCTCGATGATGGCTTCCTGCAGCAATTGCGCGCTCGGCGACACCAGCGTGAAGAAGCTGCGCGCCCGCGTGATGCCGGTGTAGACCAGTTCGCGCGCGAGCGCACCGCCGCCCTCGCGCGGCAAGGCCAGCACCGTGTGGTTGAATTCGGAACCTTGTGATTTATGCACGGTCATCGCGAACGCCGTCTCCACGTTACGCAGCCGGGTGGCCAGCACGCTGCGGATACTTTCACCTTCCAGGAAATACACGCGCAAGGCGCCGGGGCGCGCCGGGTCCGCCAGCGTCAGGCCGATGTCGCCGTTGAACACGCCGGTGCCGTAGTCGTTGCGCGTGACCATGACGGGACGGCCCACATACCATTCGCCACGGCGCCGTATCAGCCCGGCCCCCTCCAGCTTGTGCTCGATGACATCGTTCAGCCCGGCCACGCCCCACTCGCCTTCCCGCACGGCGCACAGGATACGGAAGCTGTCGAATTCCCTGAGCACGGACGCCACCCAGCCCTCATGCGCCGCCCCTTCCGGCGCGCCAGCCAGTATCATCCTCAGGTACCCCTGGTAGCCGCCGCCCACGCCGGTCCGGCCCGCCAGCGCCAGTTGCACCACGTCCGATTGCTGCGCCGACTCGATCCACGCCACCGTGCCATCGCCCGTGCCGCGCAACACCTCCTGCGCCTTGACGCTGTCGCCCGCGTTGACGGCCAGCGCCAGCGCGCCGATGGGGCCGCCGAAACGCCGGCTTTGCCGCAGCATCACCGTTTGTTGCGCGATCGGGCCACCGTGGCCATGGAAGGCGGCCGGCAATTCCTGCCCGGTCGCGGCCGCCACATAAGCGACCGTGGCGTCATCGTAGCCGCCCGTCTCGGCCCGGTGGCACAGGTCGCCGAGCACGGCGCCCGCCTCGACGGATGCGAGCTGGTCCTTGTCGCCGAGCAGGATCAACCGCGCATGGGGCGGCAAGGCGGCCAGCAGCGACGCCATCATTTCCAGGTGGATCATGGACGCTTCATCCACGATCAGCACGTCAACTTCCAGCAGATTGCCCGCATGATGCTGGAACGCGCGCGTGTCGGGCCGCGCGCCAAGCAGACTGTGCAGGGTGCGCGCCGCGCCCATGCGGGCGGCCAGATCGTGCAGCGGCAGGGCCGGGCCGACCTTGGCGGCCAGCACGTCGAGCGCCTGGTCGATCGATTGCTTGAGCCGCGCCGCCGCCTTGCCGGTGGGCGCGGCCATGGCGATCCGCATGCCGGCCTGATGCTGGCCTTCGGTCGCGAACAGCAACGCCAGCAGGCGCGCCACGGTATAAGTCTTGCCGGTGCCGGGGCCGCCGGTGATGATGGCGAGCTGGCCGCGCAGGGCCACGGCGCAGGCGATCTTCTGCCAGTCCACCCCGCCCTCGCGCGGCGCGTGGTCGAACAGCACGTCGAGCCAGCGCCGCACGTCGGCCACATCCGGCGTGCGGGCCGCCAGCGCGCGGCTGCGCACGGCGTGCGCGACCTGGGTTTCGTCGCGCCAGTAGCGGCGCAGGTAGAGCCGTTCGCCATCGAGCACCAGCGGCTGCTGGCGGTCCAGGTCGCCCACGGACCACACTTGCGCGGCGCCGGCCAGCACGGCGCGCCAGGCGGCGGCGTTGTCGGGCCAGTCGCCCACGGCGGCGCGCACCGGCTGCCATTGCTCGTCCGTCCAGCCCATCAGGGTGGCCGGCGCGGCGGCCAGATCGGCCAGCAGCAGACAGCTGTGGCCGCGTCCCTCCAGTTCCGACAGCAACGCGCAAGCCAGCGCCAACTGCGGAGTACTGCCGCCAACCGCATCGATAAAGCGCGCAAACGCACCGCTCAGACGCCGCAACTGCCCCGCTTCCATCAACTGGTCGAGGGCGGCGAACAGGGCCGGTTCATGCATCATGGTCATATGCGAGCTCATTGGTTTCGTT
Organism: Rugamonas sp. GW822-FHT03B10; assembly: GCF_058801745.1. Taxonomy (NCBI): domain Bacteria; kingdom Pseudomonadati; phylum Pseudomonadota; class Betaproteobacteria; order Burkholderiales; family Oxalobacteraceae; genus Rugamonas; species Rugamonas sp. GW822-FHT03B10. The sequence goes on from NZ_JBXANP010000005.1 coordinate 26,637, forward strand.
CAGCAACTGGTCCAGCCCGTCCAGCAAGGCCGCGTCCGGCGCCAGCAGGTAGCAACCGTGGGTGTGCGGGTTGGCGATGCCACGCAGGAACAGGAAGATGGCGCCGCCCAGATGCTGCGCTGGATCGTAGGCGTCGCCCAACCGGCTGCGCAACAGCCGGTGCAGCGCCAGCATGTAGATCGCGCCCTGGATGTCGTAACGGTGCTCGGCCATGCCGGCCGCGAGCGCTTGCCGATGGTAGGCCGCGTCGCCCGCGCCCAGCGCGTTGGACTTGTAATCCATCACCCAGTACCGATTTTCATGCTCGAACACGAGATCGGTAAAACCTTTCAACATGCCGTGCAACTGCCGCTCGGGCAAGGAAGGACGCGGCAGGCCGTCCAGCAGATGCGCGCGGCACAACCTGTCCAGCCTGCCCGAACTGAGGCGCTCGCTCGGGAACCAGAATTCCATCTCCGGCAAGGCGGTGGCGATCCGGCACAGCGGCGCGTCCAGCACCGGCAGCGGCGTGCCGGCGATGACGCGCAGCCACGCCGCCGTATCGTCGAGCCGGTGGCTCCAGCCGGCCCGCTCCACGCGCCGCGCCAGTGCCGTGTCGAAATAGTCGCGCTCGACGATGTCGAAGCCTTCCTGCCCCATCCACTCCAGTTGTTCGTGCAGGAAATTACCGGGCACGGAACCACGCGGAAAACGGTGCCAGGGCGCATCCTCGGTGCGCACTGCGGACGGACGCTCGTCCGACTCCAGCAGTTTTTCCTGCAAGGCGTGGCGCGGCACGGGCACGCCGGCCGGCCCCGTGCGCCGCGCCAGCGAACTGAAGCTGCCGACCGACCAGTCGCGCTCGAAACTGCCCGTGTAGGGTGCCGTTTCCAGCAACGGCGGACGCTGCTCGACGCGGTTCAGCACCGTGAACTGCCGGTCCGGTTCCAACGCGCGCACGGCGATCGCGGCGCACTCGCCGCGCAGATGCTGCCAGCGTTCCAGCAGCAAGTCGGCCGGCAGGCTCTCGCCGCCCGTCAGCAGATAGCCGAGCGCCGATTCGTGCAAGGTGTTCTCGCCCGCCTTGCGGCCGGACAGCGCGGCCACGCCCAGCCACAGCGCATGCCGGGCGCGCGTGAGCGCCACGTACAGCAGGCGCAAATCCTCCTCGATGCGGGCCCGCTCCACCGCCTCCAGCGCGTCGTCCGTCAGCGCCAGATCGATCCGGCGCTGGCCGGCGTCGTCCGTGTATTCGAAGAAGCTGCGGTTGCGCCGCTCGACCTTGCGGGCCGTGACGGCGAACGGCAGGTACACGAGCGGATATTCCAGCCCCTTGGACTTGTGGACCGTGACCACCTTCACCAGTTCCGCGTCGCTCTCCAGGCGCAGCACGCGCTCATCACCACCGTCCGTGGGGCCGTCGATCTGCTCGGCCAGCCAGCGGATCAGCGCCTGCTCGCCATCGAGCTGGCGGCTGGCCGATTGCAGCAGTTCGGCCAGGTGCAGCAGATTGGTCAGGCGCCGCTCGCCGCCGGCCTGCGCCAGCAACGCGGCCGGCAGCCCCAGTTCGTGGATGAAGCGGCGCAGCATGGCCAGCACGCCCTGGCGCTGCCAGACGATGTGCAGCGCCTTGAGCTGCTCGACCCGCTCCTCCCACGCCAGTTCGTCCGACGTGAGGCGGGCCAGTTCAGCCAGCGGCAGCCCGGCCGTGCGGGTGGCGAAGGCGGCGCGGGCCAGCGCGCCGTCGAGCGGATTGGCCAGCGCCGACAGCCAGCGCAGCACGTCGGCCGCCTCGTCGCTGTCGATCACGGAATCCTTGTCCGACAGGTAGACGCTGGCCACGCCGCGCCGCTGCAGCGCGCGGCGGATGGCGGCCGCCTCCCTGCGGTCGCGCACCAGCACGGCGATGTCGGCCGGCTGCAGGCGCGCGAAACCGGCCGGTCCGTCGAAGCCGGCCCGTTCATCGTTCAGCTGCGCCACGATGTCCTCGGCGCAGTGGTGGGCGAAGAAGTCCAGGTAGCCTTCCTTGCGCAGGTCCGGCGTCGCCGTGCAGCACACGGCCATCGCCGCCACCTCGCCTGCCGCGTTGACCAGCCGCTCGTCGCGCCCGCGCGCGCCCACGGCGTCGAACGGCAGCGGATTGACGCCGTCCTTGCGGAAGCGGAACGCGCCGCGCGGGAAGCCAGGCGACACGCTATCGCCCTCCGCGTGCAGGAACAGGCGGTTGACGGCTTCGACCACGCCCGCCGTGGAGCGGAAGTTGGTGCCCAGCTGGTAGTGGCGCCCCGCCGTGGCCTGCCGCGCCGACAGGTAGCTGTGGATGTCGGCGCCACGGAAGCCGTAGATCGACTGTTTGGGGTCGCCGATCAGGAACAGGCCGAGGCCCCGGTCGTTGTCGGCCACGCGGTACAGCTGGTTGAAGATCTGGTACTGGTTGGGCGCCGTGTCCTGGAATTCGTCCACCATCGCCACCGGGTACTGCCCGGTGATGCGCCTGCGCAGCGCGTCGCCGTTCGCCCCTTGCAGCGCCGCGTTCAGCCGGTCCAGCATGTCGGCGAAACCGAACTGGCCGTTGCGGCGCTTGAGCTCCGCCATGCGCCGCGCCACGCTGGCCGCCGCGTGGCGGTACAGCGCGTGCGACAGCGGCACGATGGCCGCCAGCGCCTGCTGCAGCGGTGCGATGGCGTCGAAATCGTCGGGAATGTCGGCCACATGGTCTTTCGAGAACGCGTCCGCGATGCCGTCTGCCGTCAGGCGCTTCCAGCCCGCCTCCGACAACTCGGGCATCAGCTGCTGTGGCGACAGTGCCCACGTCCGCAGGGCGTCGAACCAGTTCACCAGCGAATTGGCCCGCATCTTGTTCCCGTTGAAGCACTTGGGACTGGCCTCGCGCTGGGCCGCGATCCACTGCTCCATGCGGTTGGCGCGCGCGTGCCAGTCGTGCTTGAGCGCCGCCAGCGCGGCCTGCTGCTCGCGCAGCCCGCGCGCGATCAGGGTCGCCAATGCCTCCCTGCCCTCGTCGCCTTCGATATCGGCCCGTCTGGCCAGTTCGCGCACCGACTTCTTGAGCGCCTCCACGTCGCTCCAGCAAGCCAGCAGCGCTTCCAGTCCTTGCGCGTCGAGCGGATAGACTTGCTGGCGCCAGTAATCGTTGGCCGCGTCGTCGAACAAGGTCTGCTCGTCGCTCACCAGTTCCTCGTCGAACAGGCTGCCGCTGTCGAACGCGTGCTCGCGCAGCATGCGCTGGCACCACGCGTCGATGGTGAAGATGGCCGCTTCATCCATCGTCTCGGCCGCCAGCATCAGGCGGTGCGCGGCCTGCTGGCGCGCCGCGTGGTCGGGGTAGGAGTCGAGCAGCGCGTCGAGATAGTCGTCGCGCCTGGCCGACTGGCCACGGAAGTAGGCGGCCGCCTCCACCAGCCGTTCGCGCACGCGGTTCGACAGCTCGCGCGTGGCCGCGCGCGTGAAGGTCATCACAAGGATATCGGCCGGCAGCAGCGGGCGTTGGTAGCCGTCGTCGCCGCCGTGGCCCAGCACCAGCCGCAGATACAGGGCGGCGATGGTCCACGTTTTGCCGGTGCCGGCGCTGGCCTCGATCAGGCGCGAGCCGTGCAGGGGAAAGGTCAAAGGTGCCAGCAATTGCGTCATGCGTGTTCCCCGTCGGGCGTGATCGGTTCGACCGAAATGTGATCCCGGAGCCATGCGGCGAGCGGGCCATACAGGGCCTGCGCGCAGTCGGCCCACAATTCCTCCGCCGACAGCGCGGCGAAGTCCGGCCACAGGCGCGCCAGGCACAGGTCCGCGTTCTCGCCGTCGACATCGAAGCCGCCGTCGTACACGGGGCGCGGGTCGACGCCCTGCATCAGCGCCAGCGCCGTCTTGCAGGCCGTGGGCAGCGGGCGGTGCATGCCATCGCGCCAGATGCTGACCAGATCGCGCAGCGTCTGCAGCGCCGCGCCCTGCTCCAGCGGCGCCATGGCCACGATGGCGTCGCGCGCCACCAGATAGCCGGTGACGGGCGTGCCGGCCGCCGCCGCCGCCAGCTGGCGCAACCACATGGGAATCAGCTTGTCGCCACGGGCCGCGCCGGCCTTGTCCGTCACCTTGGACGACATCTGCGTCAGCCACACGGTGTCGCTGCCGTTGCTGCGCAAGTGGTCGAGCCAATCGTCCAGCGGCACGCCGGACAGGTCCAGGCTCAGGGCCAGCTTGGGCGCGGCCTGCGGATAATGCTGGCGCAACGTGAGCCAGGCGCAGCGCACGGGCACCAGCGCGTCGACCAAATCGCGCTGCCACTGCTGGCCGATCAGGCCGATCGGCAGCACGCCCTCGCGCGCCAGCCGTCCGGCGCGGGCAGTCAGATGGTCGCGCACCTCGTCCAGCTGCTCTGCTTCGGCGCCCTCATCGTCGAGCATCACGTCCTCGAGCAGATAGCGTTCCAGCGCGTTGAGCGAGAACGGTTCCTCGTCCTCGCCCACCAGCGCCGTGTCGCCGAAGATCACGCCCAGGCGTTGGCGGAAGAAGTAGCGCACCGGCTGGCGCACGAAGCTGGCCAGCGCGGACAATTTGAGCCGGTACTTGTCGTCGATCTCGAACGGCGGCAGCTCGGTCGCCTCCTGTCGCGCATCGGCGTCGGCATGGGCGGCGCGCCATTCGCCGGCGTAGGTGAGCAGACCGCCGGCCTCGAAATAGCGGCGGCTGAACGGCTGCAGCGCGTGTTCCGTGGTGCGCGCGTGCAGGTCCAGCCCCCAGCCGTTGACGAGGTAGTCGCGCAGTTGCGACACCAGCACCGACGGCGGCTGCTCGCTGTTATCGCGCACATTGCGGCCGACCCAGCTCACATACAGTTTGTCGCGCGCGGCCAGCAAGGCCTCCAGCATCAGGTAGCGGTCGTCGTCGCGGCGCGAACGGTCGCCGGGACGGGCCATGCCCGGCTGCGCCAACAGATCGAAATCGGCCTTGGGCGCGCGGCGCGGAAAGTCGCCGTCGTTCATGCCGAGCAGGCAGACGACGCGGAACGGCACGGCGCGCATCGGCATCAGCGTGCAGAAGGTCACGCCGCCGGAGACGAACTGGTGGTCCAGCGTCGGCTCGTCCAGCGCGCCCAGCCACGCCTCGCGCAGCACCGCCAGCGGCACGGCCTCGTCGAAACCGGCCGCCTCGCAGGTGCCGAGCCAGTGGTTGAGCGTGTCGCTGAGCTGGGCCAGCGTGAGGCGGTCGTTCTCCTCGGCGCCGTCGAAGAACGCGGCCAGCAGCGCGCGCGCCTGCACACCCCAGTCGGCCGGGGAACGGGGCTGGGCCAGCAACGCGCGCCAGTGCAGCAGCGCTTCCACCAGTTGCGCCAGCGAGCCGGCCAGCGCCGCATCGAGACCACCCACTTCCGCGTACGGCTCGATGCCGGCGAAACTGGCGCCGTCGCCGCTCGCGTAACCGAGCAGCATGCGGCGCACGCCGAAGATCCACGCGTTCTGCTCGCCGGCCGAGCCCAGGCCCAGGCCATCGCGGTGCGCCTGGTCCAGGCCCCAGCGCACGCCGGCGCCTTCGATCCACAAGCCCAGCGTGGGCAAGTCCTCCGCGCCCAGACCAAAGCGCCGGGCCAGCGCCGGCACATCGAGCAGGTCGCGCACCTCGCTCTGGCGGCAGCGCTGCTGCGGCAGGCGCAGCAGCCATTCCAGCGCCACCAGCAGCGGATTGACGCTGCGGTCCTTCACGTCGGCGATCTCGAACGGGATGTAGCGCGGGTCGCTGCGCTTGTGCTGCGCGAACACGGCGTGGATGGCGGCCGAGCAGGTGTCGATGTCGGGCACCATCACCACCACGTCGCGCGGGCGCAGCGGCGTAGCGCCTCCGGCGGCGAACATGGCCAGCAACTGGTCGTGCAGCACTTCCACCTCGCGCTGCACGCTGTGGGCGATGTGGAATTCGATCGAGCGGTCCGCATCGGGCGGCGCCTGATGCGGATGCTCGGACAGCGGCAGCAGGTCGCGCACGGCCGCCTGCACCTGACCCAGCAGGGTATCGGCATGGCCATCGCTGAACAGGTCCACCCGCAACGGCGCGCTGCCCTCCCCGCCCTGCGCCTCGGCGGCGGCCGCCGCTTCGGCGTCGAATTCGTCGAGCATGCGGATGAAATCGCGCCCTTGCCGTCCCCAGCTGGCCAGCAGCGGGTGGCTGTGCGCGTGCAGTTCTTCCAGCGGGATCTGGCCCAGATCCTGGCCGTTGCGCAGTTGCTGGCGACGGTGGGCGGCGCGCAGCAGGTCGCGCCCCTCGATGATATCGCCCCAGTAGAACTGGCAGGGATTGGGCACGGCCAGCAGCACCTGCGTGTGGCGTGCCAGCGAAGCCAGCGCCTGCAAGCTCTGGTACGGCAGCGCCGACACGCCGAACAGCACGATGCGGCGCGGCAGACGGCCGGCCGGCGCGGCGCCAGCGGCCGTGGCGCGCACGAATTCCGTATGCACAGTGGCGCGGCCCAGGCCACGCTCTTCCGGCGCCACGTCGTCGATCACGGCGCGCCATAACTGGCCTTGCCAGCACTGGTCGGGCGGCAGCGGCGCCGTTTCACCGCGCGCGCTGCGCAACTGGTCGCGGCCGGCGGCCCAGTCCTCCAGCCAGTCGGCGCGGTACACCTGGTACTGGTCGAACAGATCGGCCAGCCGTTCGGCCAGTTGCAGGCGGCGCTCGGGCTGGCCGTCGGCCAGGAAATGGCGCAGCGGCGCGAACACGGGCTGGTCCAGCAGAGTGGGCAGCAAGCGCATCAGTCGCCAGGTGAGCGGGCCTTTGTCGAAGGCCGACACGGCCGGCACGCGCTCGCGTCCCAGCATGCCACGGTAGGTGTCCCACAGGAAGCGGGCCGGCAGCGCCACGCGGGTGGCCGCGCACACGCCCAATTCCTCGGCCAGCGCGATCTTGAGCCACTCGGCCACGCCGTTCGACTGGACCAGGAAGATGTCCTGTTCCAGCGGACCCAGCGGATGGTTGCGCAGCCATTGGAACACAGCCGCGCGCAGTTGTTCCATCTGGTTGCCGTGCAGGATAAGCAGGCCGGGTGTGATGCTCGATTGCATGAGGCTCCGTTTCATGGCGCGCCGGACTGGCGCCATGCGCATTATCGCCGTTGGCGCGTCCGCGCGCAGCATTTTGAGTGGGGGTCGTTCGGGTTTTATCCGTTCGTTGGTAATTGGGGAAATAGACAAGCGTGCTGATCGGTGCAACGACGGACCGCTGGGAGTTGATCCATAAATTGCAGCGTCCTTTTGGCCTCGATCTTTCCACCTACTCGCAAGAGAAACTGGACGAGGTAGCTAGACGACTCAATGAGCGCCCTAGAAAGACGCTACACTATCAAACACCAGCTCAAAGATTTGAACAGTGTGTTGCGCTGACCAATTGAATCCGCACCCCAAAGCGGAAGTTAGCTCTATTCAAAGCTCAAAGAATTAAAGAACCGTTCTTTAGATTTTAGCGACTCAGTCTGACCTTTATTGGTAACTACGCCAAGCATAAACGTGCCACCAGGTACTCTAAACCACAATCCGTGGGTAATCTTTTGGCCGTTACTTCCAGGTATCTCACCCAAGGTTGAAACTGCTTCAGCCCCCTTGAAATTGGATATCGCCGCATTAGGCTTCAAAATAGTAGAATCGAAGGTGCCGCCCATGCCGGAGTTAGGCCCCGAGCGCTCAAAAACAGCAATAAAAGTAGAGCCGTACTTGTCCGTTCCTCGCAGCATAAACGCTGGCTGTTCGCCACTTCCCTTGGTGATATTTTCAAACGGGCCTGGCATCTCGATTGAAAAATGTCCGTCTGTTGAACGCGCTTTTACCCAACCATCTTGTGTCGTAGCCACAGCCTCAGAAGCATGTTTCTTGTCTAAGAATTCCGTTCGGCTCTGTGGTATCGAAGGCATGGGCTGCTGCGCAGGCTGGATAAAGAAAAAACGACGCCCTCGGCCAGATGTTAGCTTAGTCCCAAAAAAACGAATTCGCTTTCCAACAATCTTTTCCGCGGCTTTCCCCCACAGGGTTTTTTGCGCATCTGGGAAACAGGAATCTGCTTGCAACATTGCTGTGAAAAATTGAGGAGACTTTTCACTCTCATAAACCATTTTCACATTTTCAATACTAACATCAATGCGGATCGGGTTGGCGTTCATTTTGACCGTATCGACTACGTCGCCTTCGATTACCCAATCTGCGATATTAGCAGCCTCTTGAGCCGACTTGATAATGGTGGTGCAGCTTCGATTATTCTGAGCTTCGGACGAGGGAGCAACCATGAGAATAAAACAAGCTATTGCAAAAGATAAAAATTTCAACTATCTCCCCTTTAAATTAATTGACTGCTATTGGCCGAACTCAGCCGGAGGTAATCAGGATATCAGCTTACGATTGCACAAAAGTCACGAATACACACGCTGAACCGATAACTCCCCCAAGCGGTAGTTATCAGCTTGGAAAAACGAATTTCAGGAACGCCAGATGAAACGCACGGAACACGCGCAATTCGGCAAAGTGACTTCACAATCTGTTAGATGCGAACTCGCAATTTCTTTCCAATATGGTACAGCGTCTGTGCAGATTGCAACGCTTTTAGTACGTTGCTCCGTTGGCCGTCGAACGACTCGAATCGGTCAACCTGTGGCACTGTCACACGAACCGCAGCAGATTTTCCCACTACAACCACATCTAAGTTAAACCCGTTCACCCAGGAACGGATTTCGTCCAGCCTTTCTGCGGCACCTCGGATTTGGAGATCGACGAAGCCCTGCGCCATCTTGTGAACAATATTTAGCCCATTGCCAAGTCCGCTTGGGCGGAAGTCTGGCCAGTCTGAATTAGCAGGCTTTATACCAGGACGTGGCATTTTTAACACAGGAAATTCGGATCGAGCTAGCTCCCAATAGGATTGCCAGAATGAGGTGACATTTTCGTCGGCAACTGGTAAATAGCCTCGGCGATTTTGTTCGATTGCATCATCAAAGACCTTTGCGCGATATATGTGGCGGGTAGATTCGTGTCCATTGAACCAATCCCGGACTTGCTCGTAGCTAATACGAATATCGTATTGTTGTGCCTCAGAATTTCCTTTTAGGTATCTCTCAGGAGCAACTATGCATGTGATAAAATTATTCCAAGCCCCATCCTTAAGACCTTCCCTCCCTCGGCTTTGGTAACGCGCAGCCTGTTCAGGTTGAGCAGGCGCGTCGACCTTGTTCTCTATTAGAATGGCCGACCCATTCTGGTAAATCACCACCAAATCAGATTCTCCAAGCTGAGGATGAGTTACGGAGTGCCATGCCCCCATGGACATGGGGACACTTGTTACCTTATCGAATGATCGAGTATAGAGCCAACCTGAAAATTCTTGGTTTACATTCAATTCTTCGAGCAAAACTAGATCAACGTCGCGCTCAGCAACATATAGAAGTTTTTTGATATCTTTCATAGCATCTAAAAGATATTTCAGGTGTAATAAAACATCTTGGATATCCTGAATAAATAAACTTCGCGTAATTTAATGTTTCCGACCTTCTCATATCGCTTAATATAATTCATCTTCAAGCTCATTTCCTAGGGACGTTACTGGCCGTTAGGAGGTATCGCTTTTCAGTAGTTCGCCATCGAACCACACATCTTCATAGTCCGGGGCAAGCAAAACTCGCCAACCAGGCGGCAATGCCAAGTAGGGCATAATTTCCGGGCAACGTTCAGCTAAGTGTGAAACGTGAAGTGGCTGATAAAAATCGGCATCCTTTGAATGCTCGCCGCAGTGAATATACCAGCCACAGGTACCGTTTTCTGGACGAAGCCGTGTCGCATGAAGCGGCACTCGTCCTAACGAGCCCAGCGCAATCCCCACCTTCTGCCCAGCCTCTGGCGGCGTATATTCCGTGCCGAATCGGCGGCAAATTTCGCTTGGGTCGCTATGCATGGTGAGAAATACTTTGCGTTGGATTCTGGGTGGCGACTCCTGGACGAACCCGGCTAAGTCGCCTCAAGATAGCACTCTTGCCGAGTGGGAAGGCTCACATTTTTTACACCTAGCGCTTACGCCACGAAAGGCGCGATCCGCAAGTTGAACCGCAGAAATTTACAGTCACTTCCTTCAAATAGCCTCTACTCGCCGCTCACCTTTGAGATCCATTCATGAACAGGTTTTAAGTGGTCGATTGCAGATGACAACTCTTCGATAGAGTCGCGCAATGGATCGATTGGAGTCCATATCGTGAGATGAGGCGAAACCGGCATATCCGTCGTATTCACATCCGGCCCAGCTTTCCTCACCACAGTCACAGCTTGACGACCTCGCCCACGATAACCACGATCTTTGTTGAGGCAATTAATGCCTTCGGTAAGTATCGCATGCCATAAATCTTCTGTGATTTCGGGCAAACGAAATTCTCGTCCACCCAAATTTTTCTCGAGGATGTCCGGCCTTGAAGCTGCCTGCCAAGCGTCGCGAGCGAATCGCAGGGTGATGTCCCTGGGGGCGCGCAGAAGAGACACAAGTCGTAATAATGTCGGCACCTCTAGTTCGGACTTTATCAGTCTAGCAATCGGCCAATCACGATACTCCATGCCTTCTAGATTGACTCCTACACACGCTTTCCGGTCGTTCGGGTATATCGCAAGATTCCATTGAACTCCATCACATCCATCACTAATCCCAAAATACGGCTTGTTTAATTGACCGAATGGACGGCCTTTAACATTCAGCAGTTCATTGAAACCATCTAATAGATTGGCGTATATTGCATCCTTGTTTGAACGCACAGATTGTTTTTGGCGTACAACACTTCTAATTGACGCAACGGGATCTTCTTTCTGATTTTCTGCAATCGCTACTATTCTTACGTCTGGCGCTGAATTCAGTATGGACTGAATTGCAACAATTGCGTCGTCCGGATGAAGATTGAAAAACTCGCGCCTTTTCTGCCGAAGTGGCTGGAGCTTTGTATGAACAAGAGATTCAAACTTCCGGCAGTCGTTCACTGCGATCTGATGTGTTACTTCCCAAAGAAAATCACCAGTCGAACTTTTATTGATTTCGGCACAGCGAACAGATGGATTTCTAGCTGTTCTTCCGATCTTGGATACCGGAAGATCGATGTCCTTTACCCCAAGGACATATAAATAACCTTCCTCAACATCAGGTTGTTTTTCCATATTAGGTTACGCAGTTATTAAAGAAATGAACTCTCGAAAATATCCACATGGCGTGAGGACGGGGACCACAAGTTTGGATTTCTCCCATTGTAATGAGATAGCCTCCTGCCGTCTTGTTATGGCCGAACCTGGCCATAACAATTCACGATAGCATTCTTGCCTGGTCAGAAGTCTCGTATTTTTTCATGCCAAGCGCTTGCGCCTTGAAGCAGTCAGATACTAAGGCCAATGAAGTAGCTTACTCGTCCTTCTATTATTGTGCCGTCCCGTGTAACGAAGCTTTCCGCCCTTCCACGAAAGCAGTGGATGGATTTTTTAAACAATGGTTTTGCCCACGTTAGGAGCGCAGTTGAATCAATCGGTTTTGCAGCAGACCGTAGAGTCAACTGATGAATATCGTCTTTATCACGCTTGTATGCATATGCAGTAATGAAGCGAAAATCCTGGTACGTTGCCCGACTCGCGACAGGTTCGCCTAAGCACTGTAGCTCGGTATATAGGCCGACCTGAATCGATGGAATGCCCAATTTCTCGAGTCGCTCACGGTCTGCTTTGAGCGTCACCTCAAGCCGAGTAAGTGTGCCTTGCTGGCGACTGTGGTGCTTGAGCTCTATCGCAACGATAGGTCGGTATGCACGGTCAAACACCATGATGTCAATGCTGTTGCCGCGACCATTCCCGCTGGCCAGCTCTTCATCGAGCCTGTGATGTCGATATTCCAGTACCGGTCGCAACTGTTCTTGTTGCTTCAAGTAGGCGAACAACTCGCCCTGCATTGTGCGTTCCGGATTGCCCATGCATGCTGTACGGAGCAAGCACGGCTCGCCCGCCTCTGGCCGCAATCCGGTATCGCTTTCCGTACCAGATGCGGCGACGAAGAAATCGGAAACGTGTAGGTAAACATGCTCTGGGGTAATGCTTGTTTCTTCTCGCATATTTTCTCGAATAATATGAAAGCTGGGACCTGATCGCCATCAGCAACGTCACCCCAAAGAAGCCTCGGCTACCTGCGAACGACAGCTTGTGGCCGATTACGGCATTACAAATTTACTTGTCCCAATCAGGGACCGAGTATCCAGAGTCACGGAATATTGGCAGCAATAAGCCGTCAAGACTGGCGTCACTTAGACCTTGCGTCTTGCCGGGGCCCATCCAATGCCAGACGAGCTGCACGGCCTCACTGTTGAGCTCAACGAATTCATCTCCGAGCATTTCTCCGAGGCGAACGTTACTCATCATCGGGTCAGCAGCAAAAATGCGCCGGAACACATCACTTGGTGCACGGCCAGAAAGAATTTCATGTAACACGGCAAACCTTTCTCACTGCTTAAAAAAAACTGACCGGCGGCTTCTGGCCGGTTCCGGCCCAGCTAATCGCGCCGTCGGCATCACCTACCGTTATTCTTTCTTTTTCATCAGACCGGCCAATGAGGCAAACGGATTATGTGTTGCCGGCGCGACCTCGGCCGATTTCAGAGCAAGTCCCCGGTCGGCCTCAAGATAACGCGAGTGCTCGTTATCGTGGCAATAAAGGCACAGCAATTCCCAGTTACTGCCATCAGGCGGATTATTGTCGTGATTATGGTCACGATGGTGCACTGTAAGTTGCGACACATTGGCATGCGTGAATTCGCGCATGCAGCGCCCACACACCCACGGGTACATTTTCAGCGAGCGCTCGCGATAACCCAGTTCGCGCTGGTCGGCAGCACGCCGTGCGTCGGCCACAATTTTGTCCAGCCGCGCGGCGTCCGGCTTTTTTCCAACAGTCATGCTTATTTCCTTCCCTTGCTGTTACTACCCCATCTGCTTTTGGGCGAACGCGGCCGACGGCGATCAGAATAGCAGCTTGCTTATCTGCAAAACTAACGAATTCTCACGCCGGACCGAGAATGCCCCAAAGAGGAACAAAAAATGGAAGTGGCAGCACCGGGCCGCACACTCCCCTGCCGGTAAGCATACAATTCTTGCCAAAATAGAAAATTCTTAAATTCTCACACTATTGGCGACGGAGCACCACGTGGGTCGCCTTTTCCGTGCCGACGAACTCGACGCATCCATAGCCGAGCGCCCGCAAGTCCAGCCCCTCAAACAAGGGCTCGCCCCGGCCCAGCAGGATGGGCGAGATCGCGATATGCATTTCGTCGATCAGCCCCGCCTGCAGATATTGCCGGATCACGTTAGCGCCGCCGCCGATGCGCACGTCCATGCCGTTCGCGGCTTCGCGCGCCCGGTCCAGCGCTTCATGGATGCCGCCGGTGATGAAGTGGAACGTCGTGCCGCCTTCCATCTGGAGGTCGGGACGCGCATGATGGGTCAACACGAAGACGAGGACGTGATAGGGCGGGTTGTCGCCCCACCAACCTTGCCAGCGCAGGTCGGGCCAGGGGCCGCGCATCGGTCCGAACATATTCCGGCCCAGAATCCATGCGCCGATGTTGTGGAAACCCCGTGCGGCAAAATCGTCGTCAACGCCGGTCGTGCCCTCTCCCCCACCGTGGTTGCGCTGGAATGTGCGGGTCGGGATGAACCACTGATGCAAGTCCCGCCCGCCCACGCCGAGCGGATTGTCGACGTCCTGGTCCGGACCCGCCCCATAACCGTCGAGTGAAATCGTGAAGCTTTCAACGCGAATGCGTGCCATGCTGACTCCTTCATTTGTTCGCCAATGGAGAATGCTTCGGGAAGGAAGCTGCCTTGCTCCACCTTAGCGCGGCTTTCTGTTTTGGGAAAGGTGAAATGCAGGCGTGCGCGCCCCCCTTTTTTCCAGACGGGCGGCAGGCCGTAATTGTCCGGCGGACCGCCGCCCGAATAATGCAACATTTGGAGAGAATTCCACATGGCAAGATGCAGTAACATCTACGCCATCACGTTTCCGGAGCACCGCATGTCGTTTCGCCCCGCAGGATTTTGCCTCGTTTGTGCGCTGGGAGTGGCCGCGGCCGCCACGCAGGCCCGGGGCGTCGAGGACGTGCCGCCGCCGCACTTTTCCATCTCCATCCAGGGCACGGGCATCGCCGGAAAGACGCTGGAATTCGATGCGCCGCCCTACAGCAAGACCGTGGTGGAATCGCTCGGCGATCTGACGGTCGAGCTGACGCCGCGCCAGGATACCGATCCGAATGGCCGTGCCGTCGTGCGCTTGCTGCGCAATTACGAGGGTGCCCGCGTGTTGCTGCATACAGCCAAGGTGGCCGGCAACAATCAGGGGAAATGGCAGTTGGCTTATTTGATCTGTAACGACGCGGTGACGTTCCTGTCGCCGGCGCCGCAAAACCTGCCCGGCTGCCGTCCGTAGGCGCCGCGCCGCCGTCCGTGCGGCGCATCATTTCAAGGTTCAGTCGGCCGCCAGCGCGACCAGTTCCTGCGCCACCAATTCATTGAGCTGGGCCAGCATGCTGTGCATCTGCGCGACCAGTTGACGCGCGCGCGCCAGATCGGGCTCCTTGCGCATCTGTTCCAACGCCAGACACAGGTTTCCGAAGCGCATGGCGCCGACGGCCCGCGCCGACGATTTGATGCGGTGGCCCAGTTCCGACAATTGCGCAAGGTCCTCTTGCGCCAGGGCCGTGTCCACCTCCACCATGCCATCGCGGGCCGAGTCCAGGAACAGCATCGCATACTTGCGCATCTTGTCCGGCTTGTTGCCGAAGGTGAGACCCAGGGCGGCCAGGTCGAACATCTCAGCGTCGTCGGCCTCAGTGGCCGGCACGGGCTGGCCTGGCGGCACGGGCGCCGCATTGATAATGTCGGCCGGTGCCGGCGCCGGTGCCGGTGGCGCCACGGCATTTGCGCCCACGGTGACGGCTTTGGGGCCCACCGTCTGGACGGCGGCGGCAACCGCCGGGTCGCCCGTCGTCGTCGCCGGTTTAAAAGCCGCCGCCGGACCTGCACCCGAGCTCGCCTCGGGCAGTGGCACGGCGGGCACGGCCCCCACCCCGGCCGCGACGCCGGCGCTGGCCGGCGGCGGCGTCAGCGCTGCCTTGGTGGCGGCGCCGGCGGCCGTGCTGGCTGTCGCTGTCGCGGGCATGGGGGCGGTCGCCGGCGGCACGGGCACGACCACGTCCGGCACCAGCCCGGTGGGCGACGCATCGGCCGAAGCGAGCGGGCCGGCTGCCCGCGCCCGCTGATTCATCCATTTCGACAACACGTTGAACAGCAATTGCGGCGCGATCGGCTTGGTGACGAATTCATCCATACCCGCTTCGATGCAGCGGCGCTGGTCTTCGCGGCCGGCGTTGGCCGTCATGGCGATCACGAGCGTCGCTTGCATGCGGGAATCGGAGCGGATCAGGCGCGTCGCCTCGAAGCCATCCATCACCGGCATCTGCACGTCCATCAGCACGCAGTCGTAGCGATGGCGCAACAGCATGTCGATCGCCTCCTTGCCGTTGTTGGCCACCGCCACCAAGGCGCCCGCGTCCTCGAGCAACTCCTTGCCCACTTGCTGGCTGAAGACGTTGTCCTCCACCAGCAGGATGGAAGCGCCGCGTATGCTGTCGAGCACGTCCGGTTGCACGGCCGCGTCGTTCGGCGCGAGGAAGCTGGTGCCCTTGGCCAGCCGCGCCGTGAACCAGAACGTGCTGCCCTCGCCCAGCCGGCTTTCCACGCCCACCGTACCGCCCATCAGTTCGGCCAGTTGCTTGCTGATCACGAGTCCCAGCCCCGTGCCGCCATACCGGCGGGTGGTGGACGTGTCGGCCTGGTGGAACGACTGGAACAGGTTGCCCATCTGGCTCAAGGTCATTCCTATGCCCTCGTCCTGCACCTCGAAACGCACCAGGGTGGTGTTGTCGCGGTCCTCCACGGGGCGGGCGCGGATGTGGATCTTGCCGTTTTCGGAGAACTTGATGGCGTTATTGACGAAGTTGAGCAGCACTTGTTCAAGCCGCAATGGGTCGCCGCGCAACTGGTGCGACAGGCCCGGCCATACTTCGTACACCAGCTCCAGCCCCTTCCGGGCGGCGCTTTCGCCGAGCTGGCTGGAAATGTTGGCGAGCAGCGTGTCGAGCGCGAAATCGGCCACTTCCAGTTCCATCTTGCCGGCCTCGATCTTCGAGAAGTCGAGGATGTCGTTGATGATGCCCAGTAAATGCTGGCTGGAATGGAAGATCTTGCTCAGGTAATCGCGCTGCTTGGGGTCGCTCACGGCTTTCAGCGCCAGATGGGCCATGCCGATGATGCTGTTCATCGGGGTGCGGATCTCGTGGCTCATGTTGGACAGGAAGTCGCTCTTGGCCTGGTTGGCTGCGTCCGCCTGTTCCTTGAGGTTGTGCAACTCCGTCACGTCCGTCGACAGCGCGATGACGGCCGTTTCGGCCCGGTCGATCTCGACCGGCACTTTCACCGTCCACAGGTGGTGGACGGCGCCGTCGCTGTCCGTGTACTGTTCCTCGCCGGCGCGCTTGACGTTGTCGGCGATCACGGAACGGTCGTCGGCCCAGGCCGCGTCGGCCGCCGCCGCCGGCATCAGTTCACGGTCTTCCTTGCCGATGATGTCCTGCGCGGGCACGCCCATCACTTGCGCCACCTTGGCGTTGGCGTAGATGTAGCGCCGGTCCTGGTTCTTCATGTAGACGCGCGCGTCGACGTTGTTGAGCACGGTGTCGAGCAGCAAGCGCTGCTTGATGGCGCTGCGCCGCGACGAATACAGCATGAAGAAGTAGCCGTAGATGAGCATGGTGCCGGCGAAGCCCGTGGCCAGCGCGATGGTGGGGAAATAGGTGTCGAACACGGTCAGCAAGTCCGCCTTGCGCACCACGAAATGGGCCTTCCACAAGCTGCCGTTGAAATCGATCGGCAACACGGATTGGTAGAAATCGGCCTCGCGCCCCGCCGGCACCAGGCTCGGCTGCATGGAACCGTTGTCGTTGAACAGCAGCCGGTCGGTCTTCTCGATCACCAGACGGCGCTGTTCCACGTCCGTGCTGCCGTCGGCGTACAGGGTCAGGTGCACCTGGCGCACGGCCATCTCGTCGATGGCGCCCTGCACCAGCTTGGGCACGCTGAAGCCGATGCCCACCGTGCCGAGGTAGGCGGCGCGCCGGCTGACCACGTCGGTCAGCGCCGCGCCGCGCCGGTACACGGGCAGGCGCATGCCGAGCCCGATGTGCGGCATGGGCTGCTTGACGACGATGGGCTGGCCGGAGGCGCCCACCTGGCCGTTGTCGCGCGACAGTTCCATGGCGCGGTCGATGGCGGGATTGGCGGCGATGTCCACCCCCATCTTCTCCTGCGCCAGCGCGGTCGGCTCCAGGTAGGTCAGCACGGCGTAATGGGGCCGCCGGCCCGGCGGCTGGATGTCGAACTTCGGGTAGCCTTGCGGCTCCAGGCTGCGGTCGGCCCGGACGGCGGCCACGAAAGCGTCGCGCTGGGCGTCCGTCACCAGTGGCGCCCAGGTCAGCGCCTCGATGGCGGGGAAGTGCTGCGGCAAGTCCAGGCTGGACACATATTGGTGGAATTGCAGGCGGCTCAGGTTGTCCGTGGTCTGGAACAGCGCCACCAGGCCGCGCACCAGGTCGGAATACGATTTGACGCGGGCCGAGATGCTGTACTGGGTGCTGCGCGTCAGGTTCTGGAAACGCTGCTCGGCGTCGTCCTCCACGGTTTTCAGGGCGGCCGCGTACAGCGTCATGCCGACCGCCAGCGCCAGCGACAAGCCCACGATCCAGATCAGCATGCGCGAGCTCGTCAGTGCCTTACCCAGCTTAACCAATGTGCGCATCGTCCATCACTTTATGTCTGAATAAAAGCCGGCCATGACAGCCCGCCCAGGACGCCAGATCGAAAGAAATTTGCATCACAGCAGCATACTATCAATGACGCCGAGTAACCACGTTTTCCTGCAACAGCCGGCCCCACTCTCCCGTCTTGCGACATGGATCAACATCGATGCACGCTATTTTCCACCTTGCGCGGAACTGGCGGCGGCGCCTTGCACTCTAAACTAAAGTTGCAAGGAGAAAGTCGTGAAGCCAGCCGCCGATCGGCAGGTAGCCGCTATATTAACGGGAAGCGCGCCGGCGCGCAGTGGCGCACATGCGACCTGCAATGCACATGCCTGCGCCGTCCTGCTGACCACCACGCTGGGCTGGGCCAGCGCGGCGCCGCCACCGCCACGCGCACCGTCGCTGCCCGACCACAGCGAATTCGACGCCACGCTCGACGTCCCCTACCATGCCGCGCCTGCCGCGCGGCCGGCCATCGCCATCTATCTAAGCTACCCGGGCCAGCGGCGGCGCCGTCGGGCCAGCTGGCGCCTGGAATTGCGCACGCGCAGCGGCGCCGTATTGCGGCGCTGGCACGGCGCCGTCACGCTGGACGCGCAGCCGCGGACCATCGACCTTGATTGGGATGGCGGCCGCGCCGCCGGCACGGCGCATGGGCTGGCGGCCGGCGGCTACCGCTTGCGCCTGCAAGCGCGTTCCGGCGCCAGCGTCGTCACACAGGAGTGGCCGGTCGCGCCCGGCGCGGCGCCGCGCGTGAAGATGCCGCCGTTCCGGCCGCTGGCGACGGGCGCGGTGCGCGGCATCGCCACCATGGCGTCCTCGCCAGCGGAGGCCGGCATGCCGCCCTATGTCGTGTATTACGGCAACCTGCACAGCCAGACCAACCACAGCGACGGCGGCGGCGACCTGGCCCATTGCACCGGCGCGCAAGATCCGCAAAGCGCCGCGCTCGGTCCGCCCGACGCCTACGCCTACGCCCAGGCCCACGGCCTCGATTTCCTCATGACGTCGGAACACAACCACATGTACGACGGCTCGGACGGCAGCAACCCCAACGCCGATCCGCAACAGGCGATCGCCCTGTACCGGCGCGGCTTGCAGGATGCAATGACCTACAACGCCGGCCACCCCGGCTTTCTCGCCATCTACGGCCAGGAATGGGGCGTGATCGCCAATGGCGGCCATCTGAACGTGTTCAACAGTCCTGAGCTGCTGGGCTGGGAGCGCAACGCCGGCGGCCGCTTGCTGGCCGACACGGCAACCCCGAAAGGCGACTACGCCGGCCTGTACAGCCTGATGCGTGCGCGCGGCTGGCTGGGCCAGTTCAACCATCCGGCCCCGGACCAGTTCAAGGTGGGCGCCGTCCCGCTCGCCTACACGGCCGACGGCGACGCGGTGATGGTGCTGTGCGAGGTGATGAACAGCAGCGCCTTCTCGCACAGCGCCGACGAGGGCGAGACGCACCGCAGCAACTACGAAGCCGTGTGCGACCGGTTGCTGGAGGCCGGCTACCACCTGGCCTTCAGTTCCGACCAGGACAACCATTGCGCCAACTGGGGCGCCGCGTACAGCAACCGCAGCGCCGTGCTGCTGCCGGCCGGCACGCCGCTCGACGACACCAGCCTGCTGGCGGCGCTGCGCGCGCGGCGCGTGTTCGCCACCATGGACAAGCAAGCCCAGATCATGCTCATGGCCAACGGCCACCTGATGGGCGAGCGCTTCGCCAATTGCGGCGCGCTGGCGCTCAGCGTGCGCTACGCCGGCGCGCCGGGCCGCGCGGTGGCCGAACTGACGATCATCGAAGGCGTACCGGGACGCAACGGCGCCGTCAGCGAGCTGGCGCGGACGGCCGACACCGTGATCACGCCCGCGCCCGGCGAACACTTCTACTATGCAAGGCTGACCCAGGACGATGGCAGGCTGTTGTGGTCGGCGCCGGTGTGGGTCAGCCAGCGGCCGGCGTCCCTATCGTGCGCTGCGCCCCCCTAATTTTCGCTAAGATTTTTCGTTCAGGAAATACACCAGCGGCCATTGCTTTCCAGACAGTTGGCGGGTGCCGCATTTGGCTTGACTCCCGCGCGCACTGATGTATCTTTCAGTCAAGAGAACAAGCGCCGACCTCACACCGATGAAGCCCGACCGTGCCAATTCCGAACGTGCTCCTTGTCAACGACGACCGCGCCAGCCTGTATGCGCTGGAGAGCCTCTTGGCGGACTCGGCCAGGCAACACGGCTATCAACTGCTGACGGCCAGCTCCGGCAAGGAGGCGCTGCGGCAGGTGCTGCGCCATGACTTCGCCGTCATCCTGCTCGACGTGAGCATGCCCGACATGGATGGCTTCGAGACGGCCGAGGCGATCCACTCCCATCCACGCTCGGCCGGCGTGCCCATCATCTTCGTCACATCCCATTACGCCGACGAGATGAACCGCCTGAAGGCTTACCAGAAGGGCGCCGTCGATTACCTGTTCACGCCCGTGATCCCGCAGATCCTCCAGACCAAGGTGGAGGTGTTCGTGGAGATGACCAAGCGGACCATCCAGCTGCGCGCCAAGTCGGCCGAGCTGGCGCGCCTGAACGAGGATTTGCGCGTGCAGCGGCTGCAGGAGCTGGAGCGCATCAACCAGGAACTGGAAGCGGAGATCAAGGAACGCAAGCACGCCGAGCAGCGCGCCCACGAGCTGTCCACGCGCGACGCGCTCACCAACCTCGTCAACCGCCGCTCGCTGATCCAGCAACTCGAACATGCGGTGGCCTCGGCCGACCGCCAACGCGGCCAGTTCGCGCTGCTGTTCCTCGACCTCGACAAGTTCAAGGAAGTCAACGACCACTACGGCCACGAGGTGGGCGACGAACTGCTGCGCCAAGTGGCGGCCCGGCTGACGGCCGCCGTGCGCGTGTCGGACGTGGTGGCGCGGCTGGGCGGCGACGAGTTCGTGGTGCTGATCGAGGGCGAGCGGGCCGCCGCCAACGCCGCGCGCGTGGCGCGCAAGATCGAGCAGGCCGGCGCCCGGCCCTATCTGATCGGCAGCCACCGCATCCTCAGCGCGCCCAGCGTCGGCATCGCGCTCTACCCCCAGGATGGCGACTGCGCGCGCACCCTGATGCGCAACGCGGACCTGGCCATGTACCAGGCCAAGCAGGAATGCGGCGGCAGCATCCGCTTCTTCCACGAGGAGCTCAACGCGCGCGAGCGCGAGCGCGAACGGTGGACGTGCGAACTAAGCCGGGCGCTCGACGAGGACCAGCTCGAACTGCGCTACCAGCCGCAGGTGGCGCTGGCGTCGGGCCAGGTGCACCGGGCGGAAGCGCTGCTGTACTGGCGCCATCCGCGGCTGGGCTTGATACCGGCGCCGCAGTTCCTGCCGTGCGTGCACGACCGCTCCCTGCTCGACCGGCTCGACGCCTGGGTCGTCGCCAGCGCCTGCGCGCAGGTCGCCAGCTGGCAGGCGGCGCGGCCGGCCACCGGGCTGGGCGTGGCCTTCAACCTGGCCGCGCCCCAGCTGCGGCCGGAACTGGCGCAGCAGTTGCTGCCGGCGCTGCGCCGGCACCGGCTGCGCGCCGGCAGCGTCACGCTGGAACTGAGCGAGACGCTGCTGCCGGGCGCCGGCGACGCCGCCCTGCCCCTGTTGCGCCAGTTGCGCGACGCCGGCGTGCGTCTCGCGCTCGACCATTTCGGCAGCGCCCACTCGTCGCTCGCCACCTGCAAGCAGCTGCAGTTCGACGCGCTCAAGATCGACCGCGCCTTCGTGCACGCGATCGGCCGCGAGGCAGGCGGCAGCGACATCGTGGCCGCCCTGATCCACCTGGCGCGCGCGCTGGCCATGCAGGTGGTGGCGCTGGGCGTGAACCATGAACAGCAGCTCGAGCAACTGCGGGCCCAGGGCTGCGACTACTACCAGGGCGAGCTGTATTGCCAGCCGATGCCGCCGGCCGACCTGATCGCCCATCTCCACCACACCGGCGCCTGCCAGCCGTGCGCGCCGTGTTCCACCCACCCTCCCAAACCAAGAGGATAGCCTCCATGAACAACATGACCGACATGCGCGAGGAGCTCGACGTCAAGCTGCTGCTGGCCACCCTGATGGCGCTCAAGAAAGGCGATTTCACGGCCCGCATGCCGTCCGACTGGACCGGCATCTCCGGCAAGATCGCCGACACGCTCAACGACCTGATCGAAACCAAGGAGAAGATGGTCAAGGCCGTGGTGGAGGTGAGCCGGGTGGTGGGACGCGAGGGCCGCCTGACGCAGCGCGCCGCCGTGCCCAATGTGGTGGGCGGCTGGGCCACCATCATCAGCTCCGTCAACACGCTGATCGACGACCTGGTGCGCCCCACCACGGAGATGGCGCGCGTGATCGGCGCCGTGGCCAAGGGCGACCTGTCGCAGACCATGGCGCTGGAGGTGGACGGCCACCCGCTCAAGGGCCAGTACCTGCGGGCCGCCACCACGGCCAACACCATGGTCGAACAGTTGTCGTCGTTCTCGTCCGAGGTCACGCGCGTGGCGCGCGAGGTGGGCACCGAGGGCAAGCTCGGTGGCCAGGCCCAGGTGAAGGGCGTGGCCGGCACCTGGAAGGACCTGACCGACTCCGTGAACTCGATGGCCGGCAACCTCACCTCGCAGGTGCGCAACATCGCCGAGGTGACCACCGCCGTGGCCAACGGCGACCTGTCCAAGAAGATCACGGTGGACGTGCGCGGCGAGATCCTGCAGCTCAAGGACACCATCAACGTGATGGTGGACCAGTTGCGCTCATTCGCCTCCGAGGTCACGCGCGTGGCGCGCGAGGTGGGCACCGAGGGCAAGCTCGGTGGCCAGGCCTACGTGCCCGGCGTGGGCGGCACCTGGAAGGACTTGACCGACAACGTGAACTTCATGGCCTCCAACCTCACGGGCCAGGTGCGCAACATCGCGGCCGTGACGACGGCCGTGGCCAACGGCGACCTGTCGAAGAAGATCACGGTGGACGTGAAAGGCGAGATCCTGGAGCTGAAGAACACCATCAACGTGATGGTGGACCAGTTGTCCTCGTTCGCCTCCGAGGTGACGCGCGTGGCGCGCGAGGTCGGCACCGAGGGCAAGCTCGGCGGCCAGGCGCAGGTGAAGGGCGTGGCCGGCACCTGGAAGGATTTGACCGACTCCGTGAACTCGATGGCCGGCAACCTGACGGGCCAGGTGCGCAACATCGCCGACGTGACCACGGCCGTGGCCAACGGCGACCTGTCGAAGAAGATCACGGTGGACGTGAAGGGCGAAATCCTGGAGCTGAAGAACACCATCAACGTGATGGTGGACCAGCTGAACTCCTTCGCCTCGGAGGTGACGCGGGTGGCGCGCGAGGTGGGCACCGAGGGCAAGCTCGGCGGCCAGGCCAACGTGCCCGGCGTGGCCGGCACGTGGAAGGACCTGACGGACGGCGTGAACTCCATGGCCGGCAACCTGACGGGCCAGGTGCGCAACATCGCCGACGTGACCACGGCCGTGGCCAACGGCGACCTGTCCAAGAAGATCACGGTCGACGTGAAGGGCGAGATCCTGGAGCTGAAGAACACCATCAACGTGATGGTGGACCAGCTGTCCTCGTTCGCATCGGAGGTGACGCGGGTGGCGCGCGAGGTCGGCACCGAGGGCAAGCTCGGTGGCCAGGCCTACGTGCCCGGCGTGGGCGGCACGTGGAAGGACTTGACCGACAACGTGAACTTCATGGCCTCCAACCTCACGGGCCAGGTGCGCAACATCGCGGCCGTGACGACGGCCGTGGCGCGCGGCGACCTGTCCAAAAAGATCACGGTGGACGTCAAGGGCGAGATCCTGGAGCTGAAGGACACCATCAACGTGATGGTGGACCAGCTGTCCTCGTTCGCCTCGGAAGTGACGCGGGTGGCGCGCGAGGTGGGCACGGAGGGCAAGCTCGGCGGCCAGGCCAACGTGTCGGGCGTGGCCGGCACGTGGAAGGACTTGACCGAGAACGTCAACCAGCTGGCGGCCAACCTGACCAACCAGGTGCGCGCCATCGCCGAGGTGGCGACGGCCGTCACGCGGGGCGACCTGTCGCGTTCGATCCAGGTGGAGGCGCGCGGCGAGGTGTCCTACCTGAAGGACAACATCAACGAGATGATCCGCAACCTGAAGGACACCACCCTCAAGAACGCCCAGCAGGACTGGCTGAAGACCAACCTGGCCCGCTTCACCCGGCTGCTGCAGGGCCAGCGCGACCTGCAGGCCGTGACCAAGCTGATCCTGTCGGAGCTGGCGCCGCTGGTGTCGGCCCACCACGGCGTGTTCTACATGATGGACTCGCAGGAGCGCGACGCCCGGCTGCGCATGATCGCCAGCTACGGCTACCGCTCCAGCCGCAGGCTGCCCACCTCCTTCCTGCCCGGCGAAGGCCTGGTGGGCCAGTGCGCGCTGGAGAAGGCGCGCATCTGGCTGACGGACGTGCCGCGCGACTATATCGTCGTCTCCTCCGGCCTGGGGGCGGCGCCGCCCACCAACATCGTGGTGCTGCCCATCCTGTTCGAACAGCAGGTCAAGGCCGTGATCGAGATCGCCTCGCTGGACCGCTTCACGGAAACCCACCTGTCCTTCCTCGACCAGCTGATGGAGTCGATCGGCGTGGTGCTCAACACCATCGAGGCCAACAGCCGCACGGAATCGCTGCTGACCCAGTCGCAATCGCTGGCGCAGGAGCTGCAGCAGACCAACCAGGAGCTGGCCGAGAAGGCGCGCCTGCTGTCGGAGCAGAACATCGAGGTCGAACGCAAGAACCGCGAAGTGGAGCAGGCCAAGCTGGCGCTGGAGGAGAAGGCCACCCAGCTGGCGCTGTCGTCCAAGTACAAGTCCGAGTTCCTGGCCAATATGTCGCACGAATTGCGCACCCCGCTCAATTCGCTGCTGATCCTGGCCCAGCAACTGGGCGACAACCCGGAGGGCAACCTGTCGGGCAAGCAGGTGGAGTTCGCCAAGACCATCCACGGCTCCGGCTCCGACCTGCTGACGCTGATCAACGACATCCTCGACCTGTCGAAGATCGAGTCGGGCACCGTCACGCTGGACGTGTCCGAATACCGCTTCCAGAACCTGCGCAACTACGTCGACCGCACCTTCCGCCACATGGCCGAGGCCAAGCACCTGTCGTTCAGCGTGGAGCTGCACGAGGCCCTGCCCACGGCCATGATGACCGACACCACGCGCCTGCAGCAGGTGCTCAAGAACCTGCTGTCGAACGCGTTCAAGTTCACCAACCACGGCCAGGTGTCGCTCACCATCAGCCTGGTCACCAGCGGCTTCACCAGCGACCACCCCAACCTGCTGCACGCGGACGCGGTGCTGGCCTTCGCCGTCAGCGACACCGGCGTGGGCATCGCGGCCGACAAGCTGCAGCTGATCTTCGAGGCCTTCCAGCAGGCCGACGGCTCCACCGCCCGCAAGTACGGCGGCACGGGCCTGGGGCTGTCGATCTCGCGCGAGCTGGCGCGCCTGCTGGGCGGCGAGATCCGGGTCGAAAGCGTGGTCGGCGCCGGCTCCACGTTCACCCTGTTCCTGCCCTATAACCGGGCCGGCTTCGTCAACTACGACATGGGGCGCCAGCCGCAGGTGCGCCTGCCCTCGCCGCCGCCGCAGGTCATCGTCGCCCCGCGCCCCCAGGCCGGGCATGACGGCGCGGAGTCCGATGGCGCCGGCCGCGACGACGAGCTGCCGGCGGACCACGACCTGGCCGGCTACAACGCCAGCGGCGACGACCGCAGCCTGGTCGCGGCCGGCGACCCGTCGGTGCTGATCGTGGAGGACGACGAGCGCTTCGCCAAGATCGTGCTCGACTTCGCGCGCGAGAAGAACTTCAAGGCCATCGTCACCCGCCAGGGCGACTCGGCCCTGAGCCTGGCGCGCGACTACCTGCCCTCGGCCATCCTACTCGACATCGACCTGCCCGACATCGACGGCTTCACGGTGCTGGACCGCCTCAAGCGCGACCCCAGCACGCGCCACATCCCCGTGCACGTGATGTCGAGCCTGCGCGAACGGGAGCGGGCGCTGCGCCAGGGCGCCATCTCGTACATGAACAAGCCGGTCGGCAAGGAGGCGCTGCAGGAGGAGTTCGGCCGCATCCAGAAATTCCTGTTGGGCGGCAAACGCAGCCTGCTGGTGGTGGACGACGAGCAGCCGCAGCGCGACGCCATCGTGGCCCTGATCGGCGACACCGACCTGCGCATCGTCGCCGTCGACACGGGCCAGGCCGCGCTGGCGGCGCTGCGCGAGTCCCATTTCGACTGCATGGTGCTGGACCTGACGCTGCCCGACATCAGCGGCTTCGACCTGCTCGACCGCATCGGCAAGGACCCCGAGCTGCGCGACCTGCCGATCGTGATCAACACGGCCAAGGATCTCAACCGCAAAGAGGTGGCCAAGCTCAAACGCTACGCCAAGACCATCGTCGTCAAGGACGCCCGTTCGCCCGAACGCCTGCTGGACGAGACGGCGCTGTTCCTGCACCGCTCGCAGGCCAGCCTGCCCGAGGCGCAGCGCCGCATGCTGGAGGAAATCCACGCCGCCGAGGGCGGACTGGCCGGACGCAAGGTGCTGATCGTGGACGACGACCTGCGCAACATCTTCGCCCTGTCCTCGCTGCTGGAGCGCCAACAGATGCAGGTGTCGTTCGCCGAGAACGGGCGCGACGGCATCGAAGTGCTGGAGAAGGACCCGACCATCGAGATCGTCCTGATGGACATCATGATGCCGGAGATGGACGGCTACGACACCATGCGTGCGATCCGGCGCATCCCCAAGTTCAAGTCGCTGCCCATCATCACGCTCACGGCCAAGGCCATGAAGGGCGACCGCGACAAATGCATCGCCGCCGGCGCCTCGGACTACATCACCAAGCCGGTGGACGTGGCGCAGCTGCTGTCGCTGATGCGGGTCTGGCTGCACTGATGGCGGCCGTCATGGGAGCGAACCATCCCGCCGCCCGCCTGCCCAGCGCGCCGGCCGTGGAGGAACTGGAACTGGCGCTGCTGCTCGAAGCGCTGGTGCAAGGCCATGGCTACGACTTCCGCGGCCACGAGCGGGCCATCCTGCGGCACAAGCTGGACGCCGTGATGACGCAACTGGGCGCGCGCACCATCTCGTCGTTGCAGGACATGGTGCTGCACGATCCGGGCGCCGTGAACGCCTTGCTGCGGGCGCTGCACGTGCCGCCGGCGCGCCTGTTCGACGACGCGCAGGAGGTGGCGCAGCTGCGCACCGTGCTCGACGCCAGCCTGCGCGGCGCGGCCCTGCCCAAGGTGTGGCTGGCCGACTGCGCCGGCGCCATGCAGGCGTGGACGCTGGCCATCCTGCTGCGTGAACGGCAGTTGGATGCCCACACGGAGATTTTCGCCACCGTCCCCAGCGACGAACAACTGGCCGAGGCGCAGGACGCCAGCCTGGCGCTGGCCGAGCTGCCGGCGCTGCAGGAGGATTACGTCCGCTGCGGCGGCCAGGGCGCGCTGCGCGACCACTTCACCGTCCAGGGCGACCGCGCCGTGCTGCTGCCCCAGCTGCGCAGCCGCATCACGTGGGCCCAGTACAACCTGGTGACGGACGCCTCGTGCAACGAGTTCCAGCTCATCGTGTGCCGCCGCGCCCTGCCCGACTTCGGCCCCATGCTGCGGCGCCGCGTGCTGCGCCTGTTCCACGACAGCCTGGCCCCGTGCGGTGTGCTCGGTCTGGACCGCCCGTTCGACGCCGACGACCCGCTGGCCGCCAGCTACCGGCCGCTGTCGTCGCAGCAAACATGGTACAAGCACATGGGAGACCAGCGGGGGCCGATCCGGCCGGTCCATGCCAGTTTCAAGCAATCCTAAAAATGAAATACGTCAGGCGCTTATCGACCCGACGCCAGGGTTGGCAATGGCCGGCCTTTCCGCGTTAATCGCCTGTCTTTTCAACAGGCGCGCCCGGACGGGGATGGAGGTCAATGTCAGGGCTGCACCAGCGAGAACGTCGGTGATGTAATGGCCACCGACCACCGGCGTGGAAAGCAGGACCGCAATATTCAATGGCACGATAATCAACGCCAACGGCGTTTTGCGTACCGCCCAGGACAGCAATATTGCCATCACAGTGTGGACCGACGGTGCCGACACGAGTCCCTGCATCGCGTTCAAATCGATAAGACGCATTGAGCCAGCCCGTAGCAACTCAAAATGGGACCACCCCGATATATCTGTATGAATTTTTGCGGCATAGAATTTCGGCGCACCCGCCGCCGGAATGAAGATGGACACGAAGATGGAAATAGCGAACAGCGCCGCCGTCAGTTCAAGAAACTCCCTGACTCTGGCCTGGCGCCTTGTCACACACAGATAAATGACGATCAGCCACGATTGCTTTGCCAGGCTGTCGTATGCGGCAACAATTATGCGGTTGAACGTGTCGTGGGAGACTGACCACCGATAATAGTCGACCCAACTAAAGGCGAGGAACTGATCGCATTCGGCCAGTGTCTGATCAACCAGGCTGAAATGCGCCGAAATAGCCAGGTAGCTGAAGACGGCGGCCACTCGCGCAAGCACCAGTGAAAATACCACGGACTCGCAGAGTGTCAACAGCAGCTCGTCCTCGCGGTAGCGTTTAATGGAAAGCGGCGCCGCGAATACAGTCGCAAGAAAAAGCGGCCCGACCAGGCTTCCTTGCTGAAGGTGCCAGCCATTGATAAACATCCACACGATATCGAGACCGGCCATCGCAACAAGCACTGACCACTTGAAATCCAGCTTCCACAACGCCGCGGCAGATCTGTTCATCCGAAGTCCCCGATATCATGTTCCGGCATGCCCGGCGGCCAATCAGCTCGCCGCCGCGCTGGGCCGCTCCGCGATGCGGTCGCGCCACGCCTGCAGATGCGGCATGCCCTCCTCGCCGGGACGGAACTTCATCAGGCCGCGCGCGAACTCCAGCGCGCAGAAGGCCGTGATGTCGGCGATGGTGAAGCGGGCGCCGGCCACGTAGGGCTGGCCGGCCAGGGTCTGGTCCAGCCAGCGCGCCACGTCGCGCATCTTGTTGCCCTCGGACGCGCCGAACTCGGGGAACTGCGGTTGTTCCAGCTTGGCCAGCCCGGGATGGGTGTGGCGGATGCAGTTGGCGATGCCGGCGAACAGGCGCAGCTCCACGCGCCGGTCGGCCATCTCGATGAAGGCGCGTTCCTCGTAGCCTTCGCCCATCAGGTTCGGCTCGGGCGCGTAGCCTTCGAGCCAGGTGCAGATGGCGCGCGTTTCGCACAGCATGCGGCCGTCGTCCAGTTCCAGCGCCGGCACCTGCGCCAGCGGATTCCTGGCCCGGAACTCGGCGCTCTTATGCTCGTTGGTGGACAGGTCGATCATCACTTCCTCGATGCCCTCGATGCCCTTCTCGGCGATGAACATGGCGACGCGGCGCGGGTTGGGCGCGCGGAATGCGGTGTACAACTTCATTGTCAAACTCCTTGTTCGCGGGATTGTCCGGTTTCCAGCATCTTCCTCGCCTCGGCGGCGAACTGCTGGGCTTTTTCGTCGCTGGCCGTGCGGTCCAGTTGCGACGGCGGCAACTGGATGCCGCGCCGCACGGCCGGCCGTTCGGCCACCATGGCCAGCCAGCGCGTCAGGTGCGGCAGATCGTCGGTCGGCACGCCGGACCAGTTGTGGGTGCGCACCCAGGCCCAGTTGGCGATGTCGGCGATCGAATAGTCGCCGGCCAGGTATTCATGCTCCTTCAGGTGGCCGTCGAGCACGCGGAACAGCCGCTTGCTCTCGCCCTGGTAACGGTCGATGGCCGGCTGTATCTTCTCGGGGAAGTAGCGGAAGAACACATTGGCCTGGCCCATCATGGGGCCGATGCCGCCCATCTGGAACATCAGCCACTGCATCACCAGCGAGCGGCCCTTGGGGTCGGCCGGCATCAACCGGCCCGTCTTCTCGGCCAGATAGACCAGGATGGCGCCCGATTCGAACACGGCGAAATTGTCGGCCGCGCGGTCCACGATGGCCGGGATGCGGCCGTTCGGATTGATGGCGAGGAACCACGGCTGCTTCTGTTCGCCCTGCGACAGGTCGAGCGCATGCAGCGTGTAGGGCAGTTCCAGTTCCTCCAGCGCGATGGAGATCTTGTGGCCGTTCGGTGTGGCGGCCGTGTACAGGTCGATCATGGCGGCGTCCTTCCTCGTCATTGAGCAGCTGCGATCATAGCGCCATTTGGCGGCCGGCGCATGTGGTCGCATTGACAAGCATGCGCTTTGCCCGTAGATTGCCGCTACACTCCTCCCCACACCCGACTCCACAAGATAAAGGGCACAGCATGCAACGCAGCTTGATCTCCCTGGCGATCCTCACGATGTTCGCCACGCACCCGTATTCCGCCATGGCGGCCGACACCGCCCCCGCCAAAGCCGGCGCCACAGCCAACGAGGTCACCACCCAGCTGCCGCGCAATGCCAGCCCCACCCATTACGCCCTGTCTATCGCGCCGGACGCCGAGCACGGCACCTTCAGCGCCAGCGTCACTATCGCGCTCGACATCCGCCAGCCCGGCACCAGCCTCACGCTCAACGCCGTCGACCTGGACTTCGCCAGCGCCGCCATCAGCGCCGGCCCGGGCCAGGCGCCGCTGGCCGCCAGCGCCATCACCACCAACGCCGAGCAGCAGACCGTCACGCTGAACTTCGGACGCGAACTGGCGCCGGGCAGCTACCAGTTGCAACTGGCCTACCATGGCAAGATCAGCACCCAGCCGGCCGGCCTGTTCCAGCTCGACTATCCGAACGGCGGCGCCCAGCGGCGCGCCCTGTACACGCAGTTCGAGAATTCGGACGCGCGCCGCGTGCTACCCTGCTGGGATGAACCGAACTACAAGGCCACGTTCGCGCTGGAGCTGACGGCGCCGGCCGGCCAGACCGCCATCTCCAACATGCCGCTGGCCTCGTCCAGCACCCTGCCCGACGGCCGCCAGTTGCTGCGCTTCGCCACCACGCCGCGCATGTCGACCTATCTGCTGTTCTTCAGCCTGGGCGAATTCGACCGCGCCACCACCCGCGTGGGCGCCACGGAACTGGGCGTCGTGACCCAGAAGGGCAAAGTGGAGCAAGCCCGCTTCGCGCTCGACGCCAGCGCCGCCGTGCTGCGCGAATACAACGACTACTTCGGCCTGCCCTACCCGCTGCCCAAGCTCGACAACGTGGCCGCCCCCGGCCGCAGCCCGTTCTTCGGCGCGATGGAGAACTGGGGCGCCATCTTCTCGTTCGAGAACGCCATGCTGCTCGACCCGGCCATCTCGACCCAGGCCGACAAGGAGGAAGTGTTCATGGTGGCGGCGCACGAGATCGCCCACCAATGGTTCGGCGACCTGGTCACCATGCGCTGGTGGGACGACCTGTGGCTCAACGAGGGCTTCGCCAGCTGGATGGAGAGCCGCACGACGGCGCGCCTGCATCCGGAATGGCAGACCGGCTTCAGCGCCGTCGAGTCGCGCGAACACGCGATGGCGCAGGACGCGCTGTCCACCACCCACCCCATCGTGACCCACATCGAGACGGTGGAGCAGGCCAACCAGGCGTTCGACGGCATCACCTACCAGAAGGGCGAAGCCGTGATCCGCATGCTGGAGAACTATGTGGGCGAGGATGCCTGGCGGGCCGGCGTGCGCAACTACATGCGCCGCCACGCGCACGGCAACACGGTGTCGGACGACCTGTGGCGCGAGATCGAAGGCGCGGCCCACAAGCCGGTGCGCGCCATCGCCCACGACTTCACGCTGCAACCGGGCGTGCCGCTGATCCGCGTGCAGGACGCCGTTTGCCGCAACGGCAGCACCACCGTCACGCTGTCGCAGGGCGAATTCTCCAAGGACCGCCTGGACAAGGCGCCGCTGACCTGGCAAGTGCCCGTCATCGCCCAGACCATGGGCCACGCCAGCGCGCGCGCCATCGTCAGCGGCAAGCGCGCCAGCATGACGGTGCCCGGCTGCGGCCCGCTGCTGGTCAACGCCGGCCAGGCCGGCTACTACCGCACGCTGTACGCGCCCAAGGCCTTCGAGCAGCTGGCCGGCCAGTTCGCCACGCTGGCGCCGATCGACCAGCTGGGCCTGCTGACGGACAGCTGGTCGCTGGGCATGGCCGGCCTGTATCCGGCCACCCGTTTCCTCGACCTGGCCAGCCGCGCCCCGCTCGACGCGGCGCCGCAGGTCTGGGGCATGATCGCCCAGATCTACGCCGACATCGACGAACACTACGCCGGCAGCGCGCAGCGCCGCGCCGTCTTCGACCAGTACGCGCGCGCCCGCCTGGCGCCCGTGCTGGCGCGCACCGGCTGGGACGCGGCGCCCGGCGAGGCCACCTCCGTGGCCAACCTGCGCACCGAACTGATCGCCGCCCTCAGCGCCCTGGGCGACGCCGGCACCATCGCCGAGGCGCGCCGCCGCTTCGCGTCCAGCGACCCGGCGGCCATGCCGGCCGCCATCAAGCTCACCGTGCTGGGCGTGGTGGCGCGCCATGCGGACGCCGCCACCTGGGAGCGCCTGCACCAGATGGCCAAGGCGGAGACGTCGGCCATGCTGCGCACCGAGCTGTATCTGCTGCTCGGCGCAACGGAGGACGCGGCCCTGGGCCAGCGCGCGCTCGACCTGGCCCTGAGCGGCGAGCCCGGCGCCACCGACAGCGCCGCCATGATCTCGCGCGTGGCCGTGCGCCATCCTGAGCTGGCGTTCGACTACGCCACGGCCCACCGTGAACAGGTCGAGGGCAAGATCGACGTGGCCTCGCGCAGCCGCTACTTCCCGCGCCTGGCCAGCCGCTCGGCCGATCCGGCCATCATGGACAAGCTGACCGCCTTCGCCAAGGCCCATCTGCCGGCCGGCGCCCAGGGCGACGCGACGGCCACCGTGGCCGCGATCGCCTACCGCATCAAGGTGCGCCAGCGCAGCCTGCCGCAGATCGACAGCTGGCTGACGCGCGCGGCGCCCTGACCGGGAAAAAAAGAGGCCGGCAGCATCGTTCGATGGGCCGGCCTGAAACGCTGATTAAAGCGTAGGGATTTTCGGTTCCGGCGGACTGGGGCCGCCTGGAGAAATCTGTGCCGGAGACTGGAGTCCGGCAGCTCTGCGCCCGGTTGATGCCGTGCGCTACAGGTGTTACTTTGCCACCGATCGGCAGGCGCAGGCTTAGGACTTGATTAAGGCAGTTGAATATTCGCCCCGCAGGGGACGGGATGGGCGCGGCGCGCCGGATGGGCGCGGGCAGGAAATTCTGGTGCCGGTGCTCGAGGCCACCGGCTAACCTGCTGAGTCGTGCTCTGTGAAATCCCGTGCCGGCTCGGACACGGCGACCAGCTCAAGCACGCTGGGACCAGCGGAAGGCATCATATCGGACCATTATGACGGCGGAATGACGGGCGGATATCCATTTGATGACATTTAAAACAACATTGCGTCGCCACCATCACGGATGGCCGGCGGCCCCGCTGCTGGCCAGTCTGCTGGCTTGTCTGCTGGCCGCCTGCGCCCCGGCCGGTTTGCAACGACCGGCCCCTGAAAGCGGCCCGCCGCCGGCCGCCGCGCCGGCGGCCGACTGGCGCGCGCCCTACCGGCAATGGCAGGCGGCGGGCCAGACCGTGCTGTCCATCGACGCGCAGCACTCGCTGATCACGGTGCTGGTGCGGCGCGGCGGCCCGCTGGCCCGCCTCGGCCACGACCACGTGGTGGCCATCCGCCAGTACGACGGCTACGTGGCGCCGGCCCACCAGCGCGCCGACTTCCAGTTCCGGCTCGACCAGATGACGGTGGATGAGGCCGACTTGCGCACGCAAGCGGGCCTCACACCGCAGCCCTCGGCCGACGCCATCGCCGGCACCCGCCACAACATGCTGGCGCGCGTGCTGGACGCCGACCATTTCCCGCTGGTGCACGTGCACGCCGCGCGCAGCGACGACGGGCGATTGCAGGTCGACGTCACGCTGCATGGCGTCACCCGCACGCTGCCCGTGCAGGCGCGGCCCGAGGCGGACGGCGACGGCCTGCGCGTGCGGGGCGAGGTGACGCTCAAGCAGACGGATTTCGGCCTGGTGCCGTTCGCCGTCATGGGCGGGGCCCTGGCCGTGCAGGATGAACTGGCGCTGCGCTTCGACTTGCGGGCGCGCTGAAACCCCGTCCGCCACGGTCAAAAAAAATGCCCGCTCCCCTGGTTGCCAGGAGGCGGGCGAAAGTTTCAAATCGGGAGAGACTTGAAAGAGCAAGTCCATTGTGGCAGCGCAGCATGACGGCTTGATGACATCGCGCGCCATGCGCGCCACGGACGGCCGCGCCCCTCCCCGGCCGCTCAGCGGGCCACGATCAGGCGCACGCCCAGCCCGACGAAGATGGCGCCGGCGCCCCGGTCCAGCCACAGGCCGGCGCGCGGATGGCGGTTGATCCAGGCGCCGACGGTGCCCGAGAAATAGCCGAGCAGGCCGAACAGCAGGCAAGCCTGGGCCGTGAAGATCAGCCCCAGCTGCGCCGTCTGCCAGCTGGCGCCGCCGCGTTCGGCGACCACGAACTGGGGCAGGAACGACAGGAAGAACAGCACCACCTTGGGATTGATGCTGTTGGCGAACAAGCCCTTGGCGAACAACCTGCCCAGCGTCTCATCGGGCAAGGCGCCGCCGTCCACGCGCGCGCCGCCGCGGCTGCGCAAGGCGCCGATCCCCAGCCACACGAGATACAGGCCGCCGGCCAGCTTGAGGCCGCCAAACGCCAGCGGCGACGCCTTGATCAGCGCGCTCACGCCCAGCGCGGCCAGCACCGTGTGGCTCAGGCAGCCGAGCGCGCAGCCGAGGCCGAAAGCCATGCCCTGGCGCCGCCCGCGCGACATGCCCACGCCCAACACCATCAGGTTGTCCGGCCCCGGCGACACGGTGATCAGCAGCGCGGCCGCGAGAAAGGCGAAAAATTGTTCTGGAGCTATCAACACGGCGCGCACCTCGCGAAAAAACGAAAAGCGCCATGATACCTTCCGGCCGTCAATTCCCACCCAAAAATCCGCACACGGTGGCCGGCTGGCGCTGGTCGAAACGACAAGCGCTCGTTTAGAATGGGACGCAGTATGCTTGCCAAACTACAAACACCCTGCCGCAACGCCGGGCATGCACAAGGACCGCCATGAGCGATACCCCGTTTATTGTTCCCATGCTCAAGCAACTGGCCCGGCCCGATGGCGCGGCCACCCTGGCCGACCTGGCGCCGGCCGACACCCCCGTGGTGCGCCCGCTGGCGGCGGACGTGGTGGTCATGTACGCGATGGACCGGCCCAACCGCCTCGAATACATCACCCACAAGGCGTTCGAGCTCATGGGCATGGACCTGGACGCGCTGCACCGGCTGGCCGTGCGCAACCTGCCGCGCTGCCTGGACCGTATCCAGCTGCACGACTGCGGCGACGGCGTGATCGGCATCTCGGCCGGCGGCACCTTCGAGGCCAGCCTGCTGCTGCTGGACGAACTGTGGCCGCGCCTGGCGCCGCACCTGCCCGGCCAGCCGCTGGCGGCCATTCCGTCGCGCGACCTGATCTTCATCATCGGATCGGCGCAACCGCGCGCGTACGAGCTGATCGCGGCGCGGGCCCGCACCCCGCTGGCCGACCGCCGCCACGCGCTGTCCACCGCCGTGTTCATCCGCCAGGGCAACGGCTGGAGCGCCTATAACAACTGAGAACAACTAAGAACAACTGAGGCAACCGAGGCGGCCGAGCCGCCGACCAGGAGAAAAACGACATGGCCAACCGCACCCTCACGCTGGACGACCCGCTCTATCAATACGTGCTCGACCACTCGATCCGCGAGCATCCGGCCCAGACGGCGCTGCGGGCCGCCACGGCGTCCCATCCGCTGTCGCGCATGCAGATCTCCCCCGAGCAGGGGCAATTCATGGCCTTGCTCGTGAAACTGATGGGCGCACGCCGCACGCTGGAAATCGGCGTGTTCACGGGGTACAGCGCGTTGTCGGTGGCGCTGGCCCTACCCGCGCACGGGCGCATGCTGGCCTGCGACCTGAACGACGAATACACGCAGATCGGCCAGCCATACTGGGAACAGGCCGGCGTGGCCGGCAAGATCGAACTGTGCCTGGGCCCGGCGCTGGCCACGCTGGACGCCAGGCTGGCCGCCGGTGAAGCGGGACAGTATGATTTCGCCTTCATCGACGCCGATAAGGTCAGCTACGACGGTTATTATGAGCGTTGTCTGCAGCTGGTGCGCGGTGGTGGCCTGATCGCCATCGACAACACGCTGTGGGGCGGCCAGGTGGCCGCGCCCGCCACCACGGCGGACACGGCGGCCCTGCAGGCGCTCAACATCAAGCTGCACGCGGACGCTCGCGTCGACCTGTCGCTGCTGCCGCTCAGCGATGGTCTGACGCTGGCGCGCAAGCGCTGACGGCGCGCCGGCACCGACAAGGCAACACGGGAAAGGATGGAAAAATGGGTCGCGACACGCGCGCCTGGGTACGCATGCCATC
This sequence comes from Rugamonas sp. GW822-FHT03B10, assembly GCF_058801745.1. Classification (NCBI taxonomy): domain Bacteria; kingdom Pseudomonadati; phylum Pseudomonadota; class Betaproteobacteria; order Burkholderiales; family Oxalobacteraceae; genus Rugamonas; species Rugamonas sp. GW822-FHT03B10. The sequence continues at coordinate 63,008 of NZ_JBXANP010000005.1, forward strand.
GGGCAAGCGCCTTGATTTGCTGGACCCCACGCCACTGGACTGGGACGATACGGACCTGGCGCTGGGCCTGGCCCGCACCTACCGCTGGGGCGGCCATTCACGCTGGGAGCTGCCGCTGTCGGTGGCCCAGCACTCGATCACCGTGATGCTGCTGCGGCGGGCCATGTCGCCGGCGCCGTTGCCGCCGGAAGTGGAACTGCGCGAGCTGATCCACGATGGCGACGAAGGCCTGATCGGCTTTGACTGCCTGAGCCCGCTCAAACCCTTCCTGGGCGAGCACTTCCAGCAGCTGAGCCAGCGGCTGCAGGACGCCGTGTTCCAGCGCTACGGCCTGCAACGGTGGACGGCCCAGGAATTCATCGCCCACAAGCGGGCCGACCGGGTGGCCGCCGCCAGCGAGGCCGTGCACGTGGTGGGCTGGTCGGAACAGGAGGTCAAACGCACGCTCAGGATCAACGAGCGGCCGCTGCACGACGATCCGCTGCTGGCCCAGTACGGCGGCGTGGCCTGGGAGCCGTGGCCGCCGCGGCTGGCGCAACAACGTTTCCTGGCGGAATTGCATCGGCTGGTCGCCGCCTGCGGGTGACGGGAATACCACAGGACGCACCTGTTTTCTCAGCTTTGGCGTCTAAGCGGGTGTTTCGCAAGCGTTTTTCGCAGATATCCACACCAACTGTGGATAACGTTGTGGGTAACCGCCCCTTGACAGGCCGCAAGGCCAGTATTGGCGCGGGTTTCAACAAAATGCCCGTTCCACAGGCAGAAAAAATAATCAATATAATCAATGGCTTATGCATTGTTAAATCGGGGCTAGCCGGCAATTTTCAAGTCACCGGAAAATATTTTTAATGCCAACCGGAAAACTTTTGCGACGCCGCCGGGAATCCTTTGACAAAACGCCGGGGCAGGAATAGTGTCACTCTAACTGCCGCAGTTCACAGGCGTTGCAGTACACTACGCGCCCCTCCTAGACTTGCCGTGAGAAATTGCATGGACGTGAATAACGACGACTCGACGAACTGGATGATCGAGGACGAGGTGGCGCCAGCCAAGCCGGCCGCCGCCCAGGCGCCTGCGCCGTGGCGCGTGCTGATCGTGGACGACGACGTCGATGTGCATGTGGTGACCAAGTTTTCTCTCAGTAATGCCTGCTTCATGGGCCGGCGCATCAGCTTCCTGCACGCCTACAGCGGCGAGGAAGCGTTGAGCGTGTTGCGCGCCAATCCCGACGTGGCGTTGGTGTTGCTCGATGTCATCATGGAGACCAGCGACGCCGGCCTGCGCGTGGCGCGCCAGATCCGCGACGCCCTCGGCAACCACCTGGTGCGCATCGTGCTGCGCACGGGCCAGCCGGGCCAGGCGCTCGAGCACAGCATCATCCTCGATTACGACATCAACGATTTCTGGTGCAAGACCGACCTGACCACGCGCAAGCTGTTCACGACGGTGATCTCGTCGCTGCGGGCCTACGCGGGTCTGGAAGCGGCCGAGCAGCGCAACCGCGCACTGCAATCGGAACTGAGCCAGGCGCGCCGCCTGCTGGCGGCGGTGGACCAGCATGCGCTGATCATGACGGTCAACGCGGCCGGCAAGATCGCCGACGTCAACGACAAATTGTGCGCCGCGCTGCACTTCGCGCCGGAACAGCTGCTGGGCCAGTCGCCGCGCATCCTGCACGCCGCGCCCTTCCCCCAGGACCAGCTGGACGACGCGCTGCAGGCACTCAAAGATGGCGAAGCATGGAGCGATGTGGTGACGGCCTACACGAGCGAAGGCCAGCCGCTGCGCCTGCGCACCACCGTCATGCCGGCCCTCGACGCGGGGGGCAGGACGGAAGCCTATGTCGTCGTCGCCAGCCTGATCTGACCGGGACGGCGCGCGATAACCACTGTTCGGGCATACAGTAGTGAATTGCTTTCATTTTCGTTCAATTTTCCCTGTACTTGCCCGCATCTTGCCGGCATCGTCACAGCGGCCCGCGCTAAGTCGCGGATTGTTAAGCACTTTTTCGGATATCCACAATGACTGTGGATATCTTTGTGGACAAACCCCTCTTGACAGCCCGAACAGCCTGTAGTGACGGGCCTTTCAACAAACTGCCTATCCAGCAGGCAAAAAATTACATCAATAAAATCAAGTACTTACAATCTCACCGATTGTCACAGTGAAAGTTACCGTAAAAAATCTTTTGCGGCTGTTTTGTGTATAACTGACGCTGCGGCCGGCCGCCCGGGAGCGGGGTCCGGGACTGTCGGCCCCGGCCCGGCGGAAAGGTTGGCGGCGGGAATGGCGGGAAAGGTCGATGCAGGATCAATGGCGGGATTTTCGTCGCTGTTCGGGGTGCAATAGCACACGTTCGATGATATGGGACTGGACATTGTTGGACTTCAGGTACTCGATCGCGCACATGGTGTTGAAACTGGCTTGCACCAGGATGCCGCGGTCGACGACATCGCGGCAGTGCTCGTCGGTTCTCGCTTGATACAGGTCAGCAGGCACGGACGAATCTGTGGGTTGCATGCTTAGCACGTTCATCGCAATCCTCTACTCGATTGTTGAATGGCGGCCAGCTCCTCATCTGACCGGGCGCCTGGCCGGCTGCCACCAACGAGTATTGGCCAGGATGCGCCAAAGTCAATGGCAGCTTTCTATCGTCATCGAATAAAATGTTTTTCCGGCAGCATGCGCCAACGACGCCGTTTTGTGCTACATCAAAGATGCTCCATGGCGTGCCGCGCGGCGCCCGGTCGCCTGTGCCACACGGCAATTCAACCGCCATGCCATAATGGCGCAATGAGCGCTCCACCTGTGCCGCAACGGCCCCGCCCCACATCGCTGACTGACCTGTTCGTGTCGTTTACCATGCTGGCCCTGCAGGGCTTTGGCGGCGTGCTGGCCGTCGTGCAGCGCGAGCTGGTCGATCGCAAGCGCTGGTTGAGCCAGGAAGAATTCATCGAAGAATGGGCCGTGGCCCAGATCATGCCCGGCCCCAATGTGGTCAACCTGTCCATGATGATAGGCGGGCGCTATTTCGGCCTGCCGGGCGCCATGGCCGCGCTGGCCGGCATGCTGACGCTGCCCTTGCTGCTGGTGTTGCTGCTGGCCCTGCTCCATTCCCATTTCGCCAACCATCCGGGCGTGGCCGGCGCGTTGCGCGGCATGGCGGCCGTGTCGGCCGGCATGATCGCGGCCACCGGCCTGAAGCTGACGTCGGCGCTGCGGCGCCACCCGTTGCCGCTGATGTGGTCGCTGACGATCGCCGCGCTGGGCGTGGTGTGCGTGGTGGTGCTGCACTGGCCGCTGATCTACACGCTGGCCTTGCTGGGCGGCCTCGGTTGCTGGCTCACCTACAGGAAGCTGCGCGCATGAACGCGCCGCTGCACCTGACCCTGGACTGGGCCGACTGGCTCAATCTGTTCGGCCATTACCTGATGCTGTCGCTGATGTCGATCGGCGGCGCGATTTCCACCACCGCCGAAATGCACCGCTTCCTGGTCGAGGAACATCACTGGCTCACGCAGTCGCAATTCAACGACTCGATCGCCATCGCCCAGGCGGCGCCGGGGCCCAATGTGCTGTTCGTGGCGCTGATGGGCTGGAACGTGGGCCTGAACGCCGGCAGCTACCTGGCGGCGCTGGCCGGGGTGCTCGTCACGATGACGGGCATCATGGTGCCCAGCACCACCATCACCTACCTGGCGGCACGCTGGGGCCACCAGAACCGCGAATTGCTGGGCGTGCGCGCCTTCAAGCAAGGCATGGCGCCGGTCGTGGTGGGCTTGATGATATCGGTGGGCATCATCCTGGGCAGCGCCCATGGCGACCTGGCGCTGGACTGGTCGCTGTGGCTGCTGTCGGTGGTGGCCGGACTGATCATCTGGCGCACGCGGATACACTTGCTGTGGCTGCTGGCCGCCGGCGCCGTGCTGGGCTGGTTCCAGCTGGTGTGAGGCGCCGGCGCGGGCCGCGCTTACTCCTTGACGGCTTCGACGGCGAAGGTCAGCGTCACGTCATCGCCGACGTAAGGCGCGTATTTGCCGGCGTTGAACTCGGTGCGCTTGATTTTGGCGACGGCGTTGGCGCCGCACGCTTCCTTCTTCAGCATCGGGTGCGGCATGCACATGAACGACGTCACCGTCAGCGTGACGGGCTTGGTCACGCCCTTGATGGTCAGGTTGCCGTCGACCGAGGCCAGCTTGTCGCCGTCGAAGTTGAACTTGGTCGACTTGTAGGTGATGGTTGGGTACTTGGCCGTGTCGAGGAAGTCCTCGCCTTGCAGGTGGCCGTTGAAGGTCGGATAGCCGGTGTCGACGGTTTTGGCGTCGATCGTCACGTCCACCGAGCCCGTCTTAGCGGCGCGGTCCAGCACGATCTTGCCCGTGGTGCTATCAAAACGGCTCAACTGCGTCGAATAACCGAAGTGGCTGTATTCGAAGCGCGAGAACGTGTGGGTGCTGTCCATGACGAACGTTTCCGGGGTGGCCGACGCGGCCAGGCTGAAACCGGCGGCGAACAACAGGGCGACTAACTTTTTCATTCCAAACTCCAGGTAAGCGGTGGTGAGCGGTCCGGATGGCGCAGCTCAAGTGTGACAGCAATTATGCGTTCCTGGCGTTTCGATGTAAAACGCAAAATATGGCGACTTATTATCGAAAAAATCGATCAATTGACGGAATCGCCCGGCAAGCTACCGGCTCAGCCCGGCTGACGTAAAATACCGCTCCAACGAACAAGAAACACGCCATGCATATCCTGCTCACCTTGCTTCTGGCCGGCCTCACAATGGTCGGGCCATTGGCGATCGACACCTATCTCCCCTCTTTCCCCGCCATCACCCGCGACTTCGACGCCACGCCGCTGGCCATCCAGCAGACGCTGAGCCTGTTCATGTTCTGCTTCGCGGCCATGATGCTGTTCTACGGCACGTTGTCGGACTCCTTCGGCCGCCGCCCCGTGATCCTGGCGTCGCTGCTGCTGTACATCGGCGCCTCCATCGGCGGCGCGCTGGCGCCGTCGCTGGGCGTGCTGCTGGTGTGCCGCGCATTGCAGGGACTGGCGGCCGGCGCCGGTTCCGTGGTGGGCCGGGCCATCGTGCAGGACCGTTTCGAAGGCGCGGAGGCGCAAAAGATCCTGTCGCACGTGATGATGGTGTTCGGCCTGGCGCCGGCCATCGCGCCCGTGCTGGGCGGCTGGCTGCAGGTGGGCCTGGGCTGGCGCGCCATCTTCTGGTTCCTGGCCGGCTTCGGGGCGCTGATGTTCGTGGCCGTGCAGCGCGCGCTGCCGGAAAGCCTGCCGCGCCAGTCGCGCCACCCGTTCCACCTGGGCGCGATCGCGGCCAACTACTGGAAAGTGCTGTGCCACGGCCAGTTCCTGCTGCTGTCGGTGGCCATCGGCCTGAGCTTTGGCGGCTTCGCGCTCTACATCGGCTCGGCCGCCTATTTCGTCATCGACATCCTGCATTTGCCCGAGACGGCCTTCGCGTGGCTGTTCGTTCCACTCATCAGCGGCATGGTGGTCGGCTCGGCGCTGGCCGCCAAATTTGCCCACCGCTACGCGCCGCGCACGCTGGTCTGGCTCGGCTACGCGCTGATGGCGCTGTCGGCGCTGGCCAACGTCGGCTACAACTATTACTACCCGGCCGCCGTGCCGTGGGCCGTGCTGCCGCTGTTCGTCTATTCGTTCGCGCTGGCGCTGGCCATGCCGCCGCTGACCATGATGGCGCTCAACCATTTCCCCGACCACCGCGGGCTGGCGTCGTCCATGCAATCGTTCATCCAGATGCTGCTGTTCGCGCTGGTGTCCGGCCTGGTGGCGCCGCTGCTGTTCGACAGCGCCTTCAAGCTCGCCTGCGGCGTGCTGGCGGGGCTGGTGGCCAGCCTGGCCGCATGGATGCTGGGCCGGCCCACGCGCGCCGCGCACTAAGACCGTTCAGGGCCACGGCGTCGGCGTCACGTCCTCGTACTGCGGTCCGCCTTCGGACGGCTCGGGCACCTGCTGGCCGGGCACCGGATGGCGGGCGTCGGCCAGGGCCAGGATTTCCTTGCGCGCCTCCACGAAATCGGCGCTCGACAGCGGGTGTTGCGCATCGGGCCAGTTGTCGATGGCCCACTGCTGCAGCGCCTCGAAGCGGCGCCACAATTCGCCGACGAACTGCCGGCGCTGGTCACTGTTATCCATCATTCCTCCGCTTGTGATGACGGCTTAATTACGGCTCAATATGTGGCAAACTGTCCTCACGACGGCACGCGACCGCGCGCGGGACACCGATGCGACCATCATAACGCAATCGCGCGCGGCGCCAGCGACGGCGGGCGCAATTTCCCTTGCGTGCCGGCCAGCAAGTAAAATAGCAATATGCAAGGGGCACTGCCGCCCGCCCCGCCACCACGGAACCGACGATGCGACTGACTTCTTTCACCGATTACACGCTGCGCACACTGCTCTATTTGAGCGCCCATCGGGATCGCCTGGTCACCATCCAGGATATCGCCGACGTGCACGCGATCTCCAAGAACCACCTGATGAAGGTGGTGTACCAACTGGGCCAGTCCGGCCTGGTGGAAACGGTGCGCGGGCGCAACGGCGGCCTGCGGCTGGGCCGCGAACCGGCCGAGATCAACATCGGCAAGCTGATCCGGGAAACGGAAACCGACTTCTACATGGCCGAATGCTTCGACCGTGACCATAACACCTGCCCGCTGACGGGCGAATGCCGCCTCAAATCCGCGCTGGGCCAGGCCACCCGCGCCTACCTCGACGTGCTCGACCGCCTCACCCTGCAGGACATGCTGCCCGGCGCCGCCCCACCGGCCGAAGGCGTGCCCGTCATCCTGCAGCGCCGCCCCTGAGCGCCCGCCCCGGCGACGCCAGCGACGCCAAGCCGGCGGCGCGCGTCCGCCGCTCCGGTCCGGCCATGCGCGGCGCCGGCGCCAGTCCTTCCAGCACCGCCTTCAGGCGCCGCAGCGCCTCGGCCGATTCGGCCGTCACCTGGCGCCGCACCCGCAACTGGTCCGCCAGCAGGAACAACAGGTTGGGCCGCGCATAATCGAACTGGCGCTCGAACAGCGTGCCGCCCTCGACCGCCGTGAGCCGGTAGCTGACCTTGCCGCTGCCGCCATCCTCGATCTTGCCGGTGATGGCCCAGCGCAGCGGCACCTGGCGTTGCACCACCGTCCAGCGCACCCGTCCCTGGTAGCCGGCCACGATGAAATCCTCATCCACCACCTCGCCCACCCGCAACGCATGGTCGGTCGCGCCCGCGACAGCCAGCGACGACGGATGCCAGCGCGGCCAGTTGGCCGGCGTGGTCACATAGTCGAACACGGCGCCCGGACTGCGGGCGATCACGGCGCTGGTGCGCACGGTGCCTGGCGGCAGCGGCAACGGCGCCAGCAACACGGCGCCCAGCGCCACCAGCAGGGCCACGCCGTACAAGGGAATGCGGCTCATCTTGCCTCCTGTCCGCCGGATGGCGCCGGCGCGCGCGCAACCGCCGCCACAGACGCCGGCCGCGTCGCCTCATTATAGCCACGCCGCGAACCGCTCACGCCGCCCAGCCGTTTTCGATTATCCTGAGCGTTGAGCGTTGAGCGTTGAACGTTGAGCGTTGAGCGCTGAATGTTGAGCGTTGAACGTTGAGCGCTGAATGTTGAGCGTTGAACGCTGAACGTCCCGGCGCAGGCACGCCACAGATACGACCGCGCCGCGATCGGCCAACCCAACCGGAATCCGCACTGCATGCACGCACCAAACATCGACCACCCGCAGCACCAGCGGCGCCAAGGCCATCAGCGCCGCCGGCCCAGTCTGCGCTACCAGCACCACCAGCACCACCGACACGAGCTGCCGCCAATCCGCCGCGCCGGCCGCCCTCGCATGACGGCGCCTGCCCTGCCGGGAGCGACGCCGTGAGCAGCTATCTGACGGCCACAGCGCAGGAGCGCCTGCACAGCGTATTCGACGCCGGCAGTTTCGCGCCCTTCGACGCGCCCGGTGCGCAGATGGCCAGCCCGCACCTGGCCCTGTTCAACCTGCCCGCCGTGCCCGACGACGGCGTGGCCGTGGGCCGGGCGACGCTGAACGGCGCGACAGTCTACGTGGCCGCGCAGGACGGCCGCTTCATGGGCGGCGCCGTGGGGGAGGTGCATGGCGCGCGGCTGACCGGCCTGCTGCGGCGCGCCGCCCGCGACCGGGTGGCGGCCGTCGTGCTGCTGATCGAATCGGGCGGCGTGCGCCTGCAGGAAGCCAACGCGGGTCTGATCGCCGTGTCCGAAGTGATGCGCGCGCTGTTCGACGCGCGCGCCGCCGGCGTGCCGGTGGTGGCACTGGTGGGCGGCGCGAACGGCGCGTTCGGCGGCATGGGCATCATCGCCTGCTGCGCCAATGTGGTGGTGATGTCGGCGCAGGCGCGGCTGGCCATGTCCGGCCCCGAGGTGATCGCGAGCACCAACGGCGTCGCGGAATTCGACCCGCGCGACCGCGCCCTGGTGTGGCGCACCACGGGCGGCAAGCACCGCCAACTGTTGGGCGACTGCCAGCGATTGGTGGCCGACGACATGGCGGCGTTCCGCCAGGCCGCGCACGAGGCCATCGCCATGTGCGCGGGCGGGCCGGTGGCATTGACGCTGGACGCGCTGGAACAGGAACAGCGGCTGCTGGCCGGCCGCATCGAGCGCTACGGCCAGCTGCGCGATCCTTTGGACATCTGGCGGGCGCTCGGCATGGGCGATGCGCAGCCGTTCCCCACCGGCGAACCGCAAGCCTTGAACGACGTCGCCGCGCCGCACCGCCGGGAGGCGCCATGATGGCGTGGAGCGATCTGGCGGCGGCCCTGTTCCCGCAAGGCCACGCGATCACGGAACAGGACGACTTCCTGAGCGGCACGGCGCAAGTGGACGGCCGGACGGTGGCCGTGATCGGCACCACGCGCCACGCGGAGATCGGGGTCGAGATCGCGCTGGCGCAAGCGCAAACCGTGCTGCGCACGGTGCGCGAGGCGCCGGGCCGTCCCATCGTGCTGCTGGTGGACACCCAGGGCCAGCGCCTGCGCCACCGCGACGAAATGCTGGGCATCCAGCGCTACATGGCGCACCTGGGCAAATGCCTGGAACTGGCGCGCCGGCACGGGCACCGCATCGTCGCGCTGGTGTATGACCAGGCGCTGTCGGGCGGCTTCGTCAGCAGTGGCCTGATGGCCGACGCCTGCTACGCCCTGCCCGACGCCGCCATCCGCGTCATGGGGCTGGCCGCGATGGCGCGCATCGCCAAAGTGCCGGAGGCGGTGTTGTCGGAACTGGCGCGCGACCATCCCGTGTTCGCGCCGGGGCCGGACAATTTTTGGCGCATGGGTGGTCTGGAAGCCATCTGGCACGGCGACCTGGCCGCCGCGCTGGCCGGCGCGCTGGCCCGGGCGCAGTCCACCGACGACCGCGCCGCGCTTGGCCTGGCGCGCGGCGGCAGGACCAGCGCTTATCCGGTGCTGGCGACCGTGCTGGGTGATGACGGCGCCGGCCCGGCCTGAGCGGCCGCCCGGCGATCAGAGCGCTAGCGGCGCTGGTGCTGCACGGCCCAGTTCACAATGTTGCTCGCGTCCATGGCGCCGGGTTGGCGCGCCACTTCGCGCCCTTGCTGGAACAGCGCCAGCGTGGGGATGCTGCGGATCGCATAGCGCGCGGCCAGCTCCTGCGCCTCCTCCGTGTTGAGCTTGACGACGCGGAAGGCCGGCTCCAGCCGCTGCGCCGCCTGTGCGTAGTGCGGCGCCATGGCGCGGCACGGCCCGCACCACGGGGCCCAGAAATCGACCAGCACGGGAATGTCGCTGCGTTCGATGTGCTTGAGGAAGCGGGCCGCCGGCAGTTCCAGCGGCTGGCCCGTGAACAGGGCGGCCTGGCACTTGCCGCACACGGGCTGCTGCTGCAACCGCGCCGCGGGCACGCGGTTGACGGCGTCGCAATGGGGGCAAACGATGTGCAGCGATGGGCTGGAGTCGGCGGTCATGGGCAGTGCCTTGTAAAAATGGTCAGGTGGCGATAGCAAACGTAGCGGAAATACCCGCGCTCCCGCGCCAGCGCCCATACGGCCGGGCGGCGACGAAGCTATGAAGCGGGTGCGCGTACAGGTATGATGTGGCCGATATGTCAGATTCCAAGGGCCAGCGCTGGCCCGGTCAGCCCCCCGGTGGAGAACACGATGGAATTCATCAACACGGAACGACTGCGCATCGGCTACCGCGAACACGGCATGCCCGACGGCGAACCGCTGATGCTGTTGCACGGCTGGCCGGACGACCTCCATACCTGGGACGCGCTGATCCCTTCGCTGGCCAGCGTGGGCTACCGCATCATCGTGCCGTTCCTGCGCGGCGCGGGCGAGACGCGTTTTCTCGATCCCCACACACCGCGCAGCGGGCAACTGAGCGCGCTGGCGCAGGATGCGCTGGACCTGGCCGACGCCCTGCGGCTGGCACCGTTCACCATCATCGGCCATGACTGGGGCGCCCGCGCCGCCTACAACGCGGCCCTGCTGGCGCCGCAGCGGGTGCGGCGCTGCATCGCGCTGTCGGTCGGCTGGGGCACCAACGACGCGAGCCAGGCGCTGAGCCTGGAGCAGGCGCGCAACTACTGGTATCACTGGTACATGGCCACGGAACGGGGCGCGGAGGCCGTGCGCAAGGAGCGGCGCGAACTGGCCTGCCTGCTGTGGCAGACGTGGGCGCCGGACTGGCAGTTCACCCAGGCCGAATTCCGCAGCACGGCACATTCGTTCGACAATCCGGACTGGCCGGCCATCACCGTGCACTCGTACCGCCACCGCTGGGGTTTCGCGGCCGGCGACCCCTACTACGCGCAGCAGGAGGCGGCCCTGCGCAGCAGCAGCGTGATCACCGTGCCCACGCTGCTGCTGCATGGCGATCAGGATGGCGCGAACGGCATCGCCACCTCCGCCGACAAGGAACACCTGTTCTCCGGCCCGTACAAGCGCATCGTACTGGCCGGCGCCGGCCACTTTCCCCAGCGCGAACAACCGGAGGCCGTGGCCGGTCACATCATGGACTGGCTGCGCGAAATGCCCTGAGCGCCAGCCCACGGGCGATCAGGTTTCCTTGCGCGCGCCCGGCTTGCCCGTCGTCGCGGACTGATTGCTCTGGTGCATGCCCTGGGTCGACGAACTGCCCTGGTGCATGCTCGTCCCGGCCGATCCGCCCTGCATGCCGGACGGGTTCTCGCGGCCTTCCATGCCGTCGCCGTGGGCGCTCTGCAGCGTGGACGTGCCCCGCATCTCGTTGCCCCGCGCGGCCTGGCGCATGCCCTGCTCGGCCAGGCGCTCGAACGGATCGGTGAACTTGCGCATCGCGTCCTGCTGGTCGCGCATGGTCTTTTCCGTCTCCTCCGTGGCCACGCGCGCCACCTCGTCGGCCAGGGCCTTGGCGGTGCGCGTCGTTTCGGCCACATGCTCCTCGGCCACCTTGGCCAGGTCCACATGGGTGTCGGCGGCGATGCGCGACACATGCTGCTGGTAGGCGCGCAGCTTCTCGGCGGCCGGCTGGGCATGGGCGGCGGCGGCGGCCAGCACTTCGGCCGGCCGGTTGGCCGTCAGCATTTGCTGGCCGGCCACACTGCTTTCCTCAAGCATGGTTTGGGCCAGTTGCAAGTTCAGGTCGGTGTACTGCTGCATGGTGCGGAACAGCGATTTGGACATGTCGTTAAAGTACGACAACTGCGCCTCCAGGTGCGTTTTGGCGGCGGGCGTTACGGTTTGCTGAAATGGGTACATGGATGCCTCGATTGGTGAAGATGGTGCGTGATTGGATGGCGGAATACCCCGTTGCGACGGGGTGATCGGCGATCGGTGGGATAGCCGATACGCGGTTGAAGCGCGAGTCCAAGGCTACGTTAGCAGCACCATCGAAGCATGATCTGGATCAAACGTGCGACCCTTTCACCAGCGCCAGCCGCCCCCAGCGTTCACAGCGGCAACGACAATTGCGGCGCGGTTTCCGACGCCAACTCCTGCGTCACTTTCGGCGTCGCGTCCGGCGTCAGCGTGGCCGGCTCCCAGGCGAAGCGGTCGGCCCCCAGCGCCAGGGCGCGGGCCAGCGCGGCCGCCTGTTCGGGCGACAGGTCCGGGTCCAGCCAGGTGGCCGCGTCGGCCGCCTCCAGCACCAGCGGGCTGCGGTCGTGCACGTCCACCATGCCGCCCTGGGATTCCGTGGTCAGCAGCACGAAGCCCGCTTCGGCCGGATGGTCGCGCGCGGGCGCGAAGCTGGCCAGCGCCAGCATGAACAGCGGCGCGCGGTCCTTGCGGTGGATGTGCCAGGCCTGCCGCTTGCCCTTCTCGCCCGTCCATTCGTACCAGCCGTGGGCCGGCACCACGGCGCGGCCCGTCTGCAACAGCCGGCGCCAGTAATTGCCGTGGATTTTCTCCAGCCGCGCCTGATAGGCGACGGGCAACTTGCCCACGGCCCAGGCCGGACGGTAGCCCCAGTACACGTCCTCGGCCGCCGGCGCGCCCCGGTGCTGGTGGAAAATCAGCCGCGCCGTCCCCGGGGTGGCGTTGCGGGTGGGCTCGGCCTGGCCACGGTAGGCCGCGTCGGCCCAGCCGAAGGCGGCCACGTAACGACGCGCAATGTCGTTCTGATCGAATCGTCCGCACATGATGGCACCGGCCAGATAGTTGATCACACAACTATTTTATCGCCGAACGGGCCACGCCGTACTCGGCGGCCGGTCCGCCCGCCCCCGCGACGGCCTGCCCAAATTTTCAGCAGCCGCCGCGCGCGCAAAGCGAATGCGGTGTACACTATGGTTTCTTGCTGAAGGGAAATTACATGAGCATCGCCGCCCTCAACGCCGGCCAGTCCGGTATGATCGCCAGCCAGCGCGCGCTGGACACCGCCGCCCACAATGTCGCCAACGCCAGCACCCAGGGTTTCCAGCCCCGGCAGGCGCAATTCCAGGAAGCCAGCCCGGCCGGCAGCGGCGTGACACTGTCGCAACAGGCGCGCGCCCAGGCGGCGGCCACGCCGGCGGCCACCTCGGGCGCCCTGCAAGGCAGCGGCACCGACCTGGCCAAGGAGACGAGCAACGCGCTGGTCTACAAGGCCCAGTTCGACCTGTCGGCCAAGGTCGTCAAGAGCACCGACCAGACGCTCGGTTCGCTCATCAACATCAAAGCCTGAATCGGCCGGAATGACCGCCCGCGCGCGGCAAGGTTTCCGAAAAAACATTGACAGCGGCGGCCCCGCAGGGGCACACTGCGCCGGACTGGCGTGGCGCAGCGCCGTTCCCGGCCCGGCGCAGTGTGCCCCTGCGGCGTTCCCCACCCCCGGCCAGGCACCTCCACCTCCACCACGATCAGGGCCAGCACGCGCCCGGCACCCGCGCGCGCATGGCAGCCATGCCCGCAATACTGCAATTCAACCGCCGGCCATTCCCACGAAAGGACGCCCTTGATACGCGACCAGGAAACGCTACCGCTGCCCGACAGTGCGCCCCGCGACGTGTCCGCCTCGCCGGTGGACACCCTGCCGGCCCGCCTGTGCGCCATCGTGCATGCCGGCGCCGCCCGCGCCCCGCACGACCCCGCGCTGCATGACGGCCAGCGCCACTGGACCTACGCCGAACTGGCGCGGGCCGTGGACGACACGGCCGCCCGGCTGCGCGAACTGAAGGTGCGCGGCGGCGACCGCGTGATGGTGGTGGCCGAGAACTGCGTGGCGCAGGTGGTGCTGACCTTCGCCTGCGCCGCCGTCGATGCCTGGGTGGTGCACGTGAACAGCCGCCTGTCGCCGCGCGAGGTGGACGTGATCCGCGACCACAGCGGCGCGCGGCGCGTGTTCTACACCTCGGGGTGTTCGCCGGAAGCGGCGGCCCACGGCCGGCGCCACGGCGCGCGCGCGGCCGACACGCCGTTCGGCCAGTGGATGATCGGCCCGCTCAACGCGACCTGCCTGCCCGAACCCGTGCGCGCCGACGGCGCCGCGCAGACGGCGGCCCTGCTGTACACGACCGGCACCACGGGCCAGCCCAAGGGCGTGATGCTAAGCCACCGCAACCTGCTGTTCATCGCCGCCGTCTCCAGCCGCCTGCGCGGCCTGGTGCCAAGCGACCGGGCCTGGGGCGTGCTGCCCATCTCGCATGTGTACGGCCTGGCGTCGGTCATGCTGGGCACCCTGTACGCGGGCGCCTGCCTGTACCTGTGCCCGCGCTTCCAGCCCGCGCTGCTGCTGCAGGCGCTCGAACGCGACCGGCTCACCATCCTGCAGGGCGTGCCCGGCATGTACGCGCGCCTGCTCGAAACGCTGGCCACGCCCGGTCAACGGCTGCGCACCGAACTGCGCTTCATCTACGCCGGCGGCTCGCCGCTCACGCCCAGCCTGAAGGCGGACGTGGAACAGTTGTTCGGCCTGCCCCTGCACAACGGCTACGGCCTGACGGAATCGTCGCCCACCGTCAGCCAGACCCGCCTCGACCAGCCGCGCGCCGACACCTCGGTGGGCATGGTGATCCCCGGCGTGGAAGCGCGCATCGTCGATGCCGCCGGCGCCGAGGTGGCGCCCGGCGCGCCCGGCGAACTGTGGGTGCGCGGCCCCAACGTGATGCTCGGCTACTACCGCGAGCCGGCCCTGAGCGCGGCCGTCATGCGGGCCGATGGCTGGCTCGACACGGGCGACATCGCCCGCCGCGACGCCGACGGCGCGCTGTTCATCGCCGGCCGCACCAAGGAGCTGATCATCCGTTCCGGCTTCAACGTCTACCCGCTGGAGGTGGAGACGGTGCTCAACGCCCATCCGGGCGTGACCCAGTCGGCCGTGGTGGGCCGCAACGCGGCCGACGGCAACGAGGAAGTGGTGGCCTACGTGGAACTGGACCCGCGCCGCGACGTGGCGCTGGACGAACTGCACCGCCACCTGGCCGGCGCGCTAGCGCCGTACAAGCGGCCGGCCGAGATCATCGCGATGGCGGCGCTACCGGCGGCGGCCAGCGGCAAGATACTGAAAAACCAGCTGCGCCAGATGGCGCAACGGGCGGCCGCGCATCCGGCCGAACAATAACAACCAAGGGAGAGAGTGATCCTATGCGAACGACATTGAAGCGCGCCACACTGGCGGCACTGGTTTTGGGAGCGTGCGCCACGGGCGCGGCGCGGGCCGAGGAATTCCTGGTCGGCGTGGAGCTGCCGCTGACGGGCAGCCTGGCCCGCGTGGGCAACGGCATGCAGGAAGGCGTGGCGGTGGCGGCCGAGGTGTTCAACAAGACCAACGGCAAGCACAAGATCAAACTGACCACCGTGGACGACGAATCGGCGCCGGCCAAGGCCATCGCGGCGGTGGAAAAGCTGGCCAGCCAGGGCGTCGTGGCCATCACCGGCGGCTACGGCTCGAACAACATCTCGCCCGCGTCGGACGCGGCCAACAAGCTCAATCTGGTCTACATCACCTCGGGCGGCGTGGACGACAGCCTGGTCAACAGCGGCCGCAAGAACTTCTTCCGCATCAATAACACGGCCGGCTACGAGCGCGCCGTGCTGGGCCTGCTGAGCGACCTGGGCGCCAAGTCCGTCTCCATCATCTACTCGACCAAGGAGGCCACGTCCGACCTGACCGCCTCCGTCACCAAGGCGCTGGGCGCGCGCGGCGTGAAGGTCAACGGCCACGCGTTCGATCCGGCCATCACCGACTTCAAGCCCATCGTCAACAAGATCAAGCTGCAGGACAAGTCCGACGTGATCCTGATGGTCGGCTACGAGAACGACTACGTGGGCATCCTGCGCGCCGCGCGCGTGCTCAAGCCCGGCGTCAAGGCCATGGTCGGCGTGTGGTCGCTGGCCACGCCCAAGATGGCGGCCGAGTTCCCGGACCTGATGCCCAATGTGTACGGCACCGCCCTGCTGCCCTTCCCCGCCACGTTCGAGACGGCCGACGGCAAGGCCTTCGCCGACGGCTACCGCCAGCTGTACAAGAAGGAGCCCGATTACCTCGGCCAGTTCGGCTACGTGCAGGCCTCGCTGCTGTTCGACGCCATCGCGCGCGCGGCCGACAAGGGCACGATCAAGAAAGGCGGCATCGCGGAGGAACTGCGCAAGACCGACCGCGACACCCTGATCGGCCGCGTGCAGTTCAACGCCAACGGCGACAACCCCAACTTCGTGCACCGCATGGGCCAGCACCAGGACAAGAAGATCGTCATCGTGTGGCCGAAGGACCACGCCACCGGCAAGCCGGTCTATCCGGGCCTGCCGTGGTAAGGCCGGCATGACGGAACTGCTGCTCCAGGCCCTGTATTCGGGCCTGCTGCAAGGCTGCTCGTATGCGCTGGTCGCGCTCGGCCTGGCGCTGGTGTTCGGCAGCACCAGGGTGATCAACCTCGCGCACGGCGAGCTGGTGCTGCTGGCGGCCTACGTGGCCTACACGCTGGAGTCGGGCTTCGGGCTGGGCCCCGTGGCCGCCATTCCGGCCGCGCTGCTCGTCACCTGCCTGGCCTCGGCCGGCGTGTATGGCGTGGTGCGCCGCATCCGCCACGACCGCGAAATCAACTCCCTCATCCTCACCTTCGGCATCGGCGTGATCCTCACCAATGTGATGCTGCTGGTGTGGAAGGCCGACGTGCGCTCCACCAGTTCCAGCTGGCTGCAGGATGCCGTGGTGCTGGGACCGTTCTACAGCATGCACAGCGAACTGCTGTTCGCCGTGCTGGCCGTGGTGCTGCTGGCCGCCCTGTGGTGGTGGCTGGCGCGCAGCTGGCAGGGCCGGGCGCTGCGCGCGGTGGCCAGCAACCGCGACGCGGCCGCGCTGATGGGCATCCGGCCGGGCCGCGTGGAACTGCTGTCCTTCCTCGTCTCGGGCGCGCTGGCCGCGTTCGCCGGCGTGGCGCTGTACTGCTACGGCGTGATCCAGCCGGCCTACGGCGGCGCGCTCACCATCAAGGCGTTCGTCATCACCGTGCTGGCCGGCGTCGGCTCCATCCCCGGGGTGCTGCTGGGCGCCGTGCTGCTGGGCGTGTGCGAGGCGCTCACCGTCACCCTGGCCAGCTCCGCGCTGCAGGAACTGGCCGGCATGGTGCTGTTCCTGCTGGTGCTGTTCGTGCTGCCCAACGGTCTGCTGGGCACGGCCCGGAGGCGCGGATGACGGCCCGCCGGCTGGGCATGCGCCGCGCGCCCGCGCTGGTCGCCGGCCTGGCGGCGGTCTACCTGCTGGTGCCGCTGCTGCTGGGCGCCAACCACTACGTCATGAGCCTCGTGGTGGCGGCGCTGGTGATCGCCTGCGTGGCGCTGTCGTGGGCCCTGCTCGGCAATCTGGGCGGCATGGTCAGCTTCGGCCACAGCGCGTTCGTCGGCGTGGGCGCTTATGTGTCGGCGCTGCTGACCACCAAGGCGGGGCTGGGCGTGCCGCTGGCGATGGCGCTGGGCGGCGTCGGCGCCGTGCTGGCCGCCGTCGTCATGCTGCCCGTGCTGCGGCTGCGCGGGCCCTACTTCGCGCTGGCCATCCTGGCCTGCGCCCACATCCTGCGCATCGTGGCCACGGAATGGAGCACGGTGACGGGCGGCGCGGCCGGCATCGCCGGCATCCCCGTGCTACCTTCCGTGTTCGGCATCGCCGCCGGCGACAAGACCGGCGCCTACCTGATCATACTCACCATCGTGCTGCTGTTCGCGTGGACCTACCAGCGCGTCCGCGCCAGCCACTACGGCCTGGCCCTGCGCGCCATGCACGACAGCGAAGACGCCACCCGCGTGGTGGGCGTCAACAGCACGCTGCTCAAGGGCGCCATGCTGCTGCTGTCGGCCTTCATGGCCGGCGTGGCGGGCGCCTTCAACGTCCACTACATCAATTTCCTGGAACCCGATTACGCGTTCAACAGCGTGTGGATCACGGTGCCCATCGTGGCCGCCATCTTCGGCGGCTACCGCACCATCGCCGGGCCGGTGCTCGGCGCGCTGGTCGTGTACCTGCTCGACCAGCTGCTGTTCAAGGCGCTGATGCCCACCGGGCACCAGCTGGTGCTGGGCGCGCTGCTGGTGGCGATGATGGTGGCCAGTCCGTCCGGCCTGCTGCCGCTGCTGCGCCGCCGGGGAGCGCGCCATGCTTGAACTGGACCAGCTGAGCGTGCGCTTCGGCGGCCTGGCCGCCGTGGACGGCGTGTCGCTGCGCGTGGACAGCCACGAGGTGCTGGGCCTGGTCGGCCCCAACGGCGCCGGCAAGACCACGCTGTTCAACGCCATCTCCGGCCTGGTGCGGCCGGCCGCCGGCGCCATCCGCTTCAACGGCGCCAACATCGTGCGCAGCGCCCTGTTCCGCCGCGCGCGGCTCGGCATCGGCCGCACCTTCCAGATTCCGCAGCCGATGCACGAGCTGACGGTGCGCGAAAACCTGATCGTCGCGCAGCGCTTCGGCACGGGCCGCGTGGACGACGGCCGCATCGCCGAGATCCTCGACTTCACGGGCCTGGCGGCCAAGGCCGGCAGCGACGCCGCCACCGGCCTGGCGCTGACGGAGCTGAAGGCGCTGGAAGTGGCCAAGGCGCTGGCCACCGCGCCGCGCCTGCTGCTGCTGGACGAAGTGCTGGCCGGGCTGGAGACGGTGGGCAAGCGCCGCTTCATGGCCATGCTGGGCGAGCTGCACGCGCGCTTCGGCGTGGCCATGGTGATCATCGAGCACGACATCGAAACCATCAGCACGCTGTGCCAGCGCGTGGCCGTGCTCGATTTCGGGCGCCTGATCGCGGACGGCACGCCGGACGCCGTGTTCCGCGACCCGGCCGTCATGCGCAGCTATACCGGCACATCGGCGGGAGCTTCCCATGCTTGAAGTGCGCGGCGTGCGGGCCGGCTACGGCGCCATCAACGTGTTGTGGGACGTGTCGCTGACGGCCGCCGCCGGCCAGCTGACGGCCATCATCGGCCCCAACGGCGCCGGCAAGACCACGCTGCTGCGCGCCATCATGGGCCTGCTGCCGCTTGGCGCGGGCCAGGTGGCGCTGGACGGCCAGCCGCTGCATGGCGCGCCGGCCTGGCGCATGGCCGAACTGGGGGTGGCCATGGTGCCCGAGGGGCGCCTGGTGTTCCGCGACATGAGTGTGGAGGAAAACCTCGTCATGGGCGCCTTCCTGCCGGCCCACCGGCCGCATGTGCGGCAACGGCTGGAGCAGGCATACGCCACCTTCCCGCGCCTGCGCGAGCGGCGCAGGCAGGCGGCCGGCGCGTTGTCGGGCGGCGAGGCGCAGATGCTGGCACTGGCGCGCGGCCTGATGTCCGAACCGCGCCTGCTGATCGTGGATGAACCGTCGCTGGGACTGGCGCCGCTGGTGGTGAACGAGTTGTTCGAGATCCTGGCCGGCCTGAAGGCGGCGGGCCGCACCATCGTCCTCGTCGAGCAGAACACGGAGCGGGCGCTGGCCATCGCCGACCATGTGTACCTGCTGCGCAGCGGAACAGTGGCCCTGTCCCGGCCCGCGCGCGAGGTGGACCTGGCCAGCCTGCATGCGCTGTATTTTGCCCGCTAGGAGACAGCCCGTGCGCTTGCGGTGCGCCATTCCGCCCCCGGCTGTGGCACACTAGCATCTTTGCACGCAAGGGCCCCGGCATGGACCAAGGTGACAACCACGGTGGCAACAAGGGCGGCAACCAAGGTGGCAACCAAGGTGGCAGCGATCAGCAACCACGGCGCCGCCGCAAGGAAGACGCGGACGACGCCATGCCGCGCTATCTCGATCCGGGTGACACCGTGTTCAGCCTGTGGGGCCGCGTGCTGCGCGCCCGCTACCAGCACCTGGCCGCCGCCGTCACCCGCCACATCATCCAGCGCCCGCTGCACATCGGGATCTCGGCGCGCATCTTCCACCCGGAGCCGGGCGCGCGCGGCCTGCGCAGCAAGAAGCTGCAATACCTGGAGGAGTCGATCGCGCAGTGGGTGATGTCGCGCGACGTGCTGGTGTTCATGATCCCCACCGTCAACACGGACGGCCTGCTCCACCCCAGCAACATCCGCCTGCGCGACTACGCGCGCCACCTGGACGGGCTGGTGCTGCAGGGCGGCGCCGACGTCTCGCCGCAAAGCTACTCGGAAGCGCCGACCCGGCCCGAATGGAGCGGCGACCGCGCACGCGACATGTACGAGCTGGAACTGCTGCATGAATTCGTCGAGGCGGGCAAGCCGGTGCTAGGCGTGTGCCGCGGCTGCCAGCTGATCAATGTGGCCTTCGGCGGCACGCTGTACCAGGACATCGCGTCCGACGTGCCCACGGCCCAGGCCCACGTCCACGAAGACTACGACCGCCACCGCCATGCCGTCACCTTCCCGCGCGGCTCGTCGCTGGCGCGGCTGTTCACGGGGCAGGCGTCGGGTCTGGTGAACTCCATCCACCACCAGGCCGTCAAGACGCTGGGGCGCGACATGATGATCGAGGCGCTGTCCGAGCCGGACCAGATGGTGGAGGCGATCCGCTACCGCAAGGCGCCCTTCGTGATGGGATTGCAGTGGCATCCCGAATTCCACCGCGCGGGCGGGATCGAACTGCTCGACTGCACGCCCATCCTCGACAACTTCCTGCGCGTGGCGCGCGAGACGCGGTTCTGATGGACGTGGGTGATTAAATCTACCGGCCTGGCTTGCCGGCGTCGGGCCTTTTCGGCGCTCAGCCCCGGAAGCGGGCGATGGCCTCCTCGACCATGCCCTCGGCGCTGCCGCGCGCCTGGAACGCCGTGCGCAGAAGCTGCGCGTCGCCGCCCTCGCGCACCACCTGCTCCAGATGCGCCAGCGCCGCGCTGCCGCCCAGCGCATCGCCTTGCGGCGCCATCGCCTCCAGCGTGGCCAGGATGTCGTCGCGCAGGGCCAGGTTCTCGTAGCTGCGCGGATGCACGAGCGTGCCGTCCAGCCCGAAGCGGCAGGCCTGGAAGCGGTTGTAGTTGTAGACCAGGTAGTCATCCTCGCCCGGCTGCTCGTGCCGATGTTCGAGCAGGTAGCCACATAACGCCTGCAAATAGGCGGCCAGCGCAGCGGCCCGCTGCACCGTCAGCGGCGTGTCGCACACGCGCAGTTCGATGGTGCCGTATTCGGGCTTGGGCCGGATATCCCAGTAAAAGTCCTTCATGCTCTTGATGACGCCCGTGTGCTCCATCTTGGCGAAGTAGTCGTCCGTGAACTGGCTCCAGCGCAGCATGAACGGCGCCCGCCCGCTCATGGGGAAGGCGAACACGGAGTTCAGGCGGGCCGAATGGAACAGCGTGTCGTTACCCTGCACGAAGGGCGACGAGGCAGACAGCGCGATGAAATGCGGCACGTAGCGGCCCAGCGCGTGCAGCAGGTACAGCGCGTCGTCGCCGTTGGCGCAGCCGATGTGCACGTGCTGGCCGAACACGGTGAACTGCTTGGCCAGGTAGCCGTACAGGGCCGACACCTGCTGGAAGCGGGGCTTGGCGAAGATGCGCTGCTCGGACCATTTCTGGAACGGGTGGGTGCCGCCGCCGCACAGGCCGATGTTGAGCATCTCGCCGGCCTGCACCAGCGTGTCGCGCACCTGTTCCAGCTGCGCCAGCAACTCCGTGTGATTGGTGTGCACGTCCGAGTTAATCTCGATCATGCTCTCGGTGATTTCCGGCGTCACGTTGCCGGGGAAAGGCTTGCGGGCCAACAGGTGCAGCAGGTCCGGGCTCGACGCCGACAGGTCGAAGTCCGACAGGCTGACCAGTTGCAGCTCCAGTTCCACGCCCATGGTCAGGGGCGTGGAGTTCTTGAACGGTTCCAATGCCATGTCAGGCCTCCGGTCGCAGGGTTTCGTTGGCCCACACCAGCGCGCGCTGGGTGAGGATGGGACCCGCCACTTCCAGCAGCAGGATCATAGCGGCCAGCGCCGCCAGCTCGTCCACCAGCACCACGCCCATCTGGCGGGTCTGCTCCAGCAGCAGCGTGATGAACACCGACATGGGCGACAGCGCGATCCCCGTCAGCATCCCCTTGCGCCACGAGGTGCCGCCCGGATGCGAGAACAGCGCCACGGCCGCCGTCTTGACGACGAAGCGCGCGCCCACCAGCACCGCGCCCAGCGCCGCGCCCTCCACCACCCGCTCCCACGGCAGCACGGTGACGGCGAACACGAACAGCAGCACCGTCAGCAGCTCGCCGATGCTGCCGAAATTGCGCTCGGTGCGGGCGAAGGCAACGCGCCGGTGGCGCGCCACCAGCCCGAAGGCCAGCGTCGCCAGCACGGGCGACAGGGCGGTCGCATGGGTCAGCGCCACCAGCAGCACCACGCCCAGCGCGAAGCCGACCGTGCCGTCCTGCGACAAGGCGCCCAGGCGGCGCAGCAAGGCCGGCGCGCCGTAGCCGAACAGCGCACCCAGCGCGGCCGACGCCAGCAATTCGATCAGGCTGTGCGACACCGCCTGCCACAGGTTGCCCGAGGTCTGGAACACCCACACGCCGACGATCACCTTGAACACGAACACGGACAGCACGCAATTGATGGCCACCAGGTGCAGCAAGCGCTCCGTCACCTG
Source organism: Rugamonas sp. GW822-FHT03B10 (assembly GCF_058801745.1). Classification (NCBI taxonomy): domain Bacteria; kingdom Pseudomonadati; phylum Pseudomonadota; class Betaproteobacteria; order Burkholderiales; family Oxalobacteraceae; genus Rugamonas; species Rugamonas sp. GW822-FHT03B10. Next base: position 85,499 of record NZ_JBXANP010000005.1, read on the forward strand.
GCCGGAGCTGTTCTGCTCGTTGACCACCCGCAGCACGCCGGCCGGCGAGGTGGACATGGCCAGCGAGGCCAGCAGCAGCGACGTCAGCGGCGGCATCGCCGTCAGCTGCGAGATCGCGTACACGGCGCCGAACGTGGCGGCCGCCTCGGCCAGCCCGCTGACGGCGATCCACGGATTGATGCGCAGCCAGTGCAGGTTGATGCGGTAACCGAATTCGAACAGGATCAAGCCGAAACCGAGGTTGGCCAGCAGCGTGACGGTGCTGGAGGCGCCGCTGGCCAGCGCACCCGGCCACACCTGCGCCAGGCCGAAGCCCACCAGCCCATACACGCTGATGCGGGGCACGCGGCACCAGCGATAAGCGCACTCCCCCGCCAGCCACGCCAGCGCGATCGCGAGCGGCCAGCCCAGTTCAGTCAAGACGAGATCAAGATTCGGCATGCGCCTCCCTATTGTTGTGGTCCTAGTACAATTCTGCCCATCAACGCCTCCCCCCACCGTGCGGTACTGAACATAAGGACAGCAGATGCCAGAACTCATCAGCGAACACGCCTGCTTCGGCGGCACCCAGCGCTTCTACCGCCATGCGTCGCGGGCCATCGGCCTGCCGATGCGGTTTTCCGTCTTCCTCCCGCCCCATGCGCCGGGCGCCAGGCTGCCGGCCCTGTTCTACCTTGCCGGCCTGACCTGCACCGAGGAGACGTTCATGATCAAGGCCGGCGCGCAGCGCGTGGCGGCCGAACTGGGACTGGTGCTGATCGCGCCCGACACCAGCCCGCGCGGCGCCAACGTGCCCGGCGAGACCGCCGATTGGGACCTGGGCGCGGGCGCCGGTTTTTACGTGGACGCCACCGAGCAGCCATGGGCCGGCCACTACCGGATGGACAGCTATCTGCTGGAACTGCATGCGCTGGTGTGCGCCGCGCTGCCCGTGGATGCGGCGCGGGTGGGCATCTTCGGCCATTCGATGGGCGGCCATGGCGCGCTCACGCAGGCCTTGCGCCGGCCGCAGCTGTTCCGTTCCGTGTCGGCCTTCGCGCCCATCGCCGCGCCCACGCAATGCCCGTGGGGACGCAAGGCGTTCAGCGCCTACCTGGGCGACGACGAGGCAAGCTGGCGCCAGCACGACGCCAGCGCCCTGATGGCGGAACTGCATACGCCGTTCCCGGACGGGATACTGATCGACCAGGGGCTGGCCGACAAATTCCTGGAACAGCAGCTGCACCCGGAACAATTCGAAGCGGCCTGCCGCGCGGCCGCCCAGCCGCTGCGGCTGCGCCGCCACGAAGGTTACGACCACGGCTACTACTTCATCGCCACCTTCATGGAGGAGCACCTGCGCTTCCACGCCCGCAACCTGGGTGCGGCGACGGGCGTGTGACGCTCACAGCTTGATCTCGGTTCCCAGCCGCTGCAGGAACTGGCCCAGCCAGGCCGGATGGGCGGGCCAGGCCGGCGCGGTGACGAACTGGCCGTCCGTCACGGCCTGGTCGACGGGGATGTCCGCGTATTCGGCGCCGGCCTGCCGCACTTCCGGCGCGCAGGCCGGATAGGCCGAGATGCGCTTGCCGCGGATGACGTCGGCCGCCGTCAGCAACTGGGCGCCGTGGCAGACGGCGGCGATCGGTTTGCCGGCCGCCGCCATCTGCTGCACGATCTCGATCACGCGCGCGTTCAGGCGCAGGTACTCGGGCGCGCGGCCGCCGGCGATCATCAGGGCGTCGTAGTTGGCCGCGTCCACGCCGTCGAAGGCGGCGTTGATGGTGAAGCGGTGGCCCGGCTTTTCGGTGTAGGTCTGGTCGCCTTCAAAATCGTGGATGGCGGTCTTGATGGTGTCGCCCGGCTGCTTGCCGGGGCACACGGCATGCACCACATGCCCGACCATCTGCAGCGCCTGGAACGGCACCATGGTCTCGTAGTCTTCCGCGAAATCGCCCGTCAGGAACAGTATCTTCTTAGCTGCCACGATAACTCCTTGTCGAAAAGGTTGAGGGCCGTGCCAGCCCGGCAATGTTAGCCAGACCACCACGACCCTCGCAGTGTAACCCGATTCGAAACGGCGCGCCGCGGCGCCTTATTTTTGCAGCACCTGACGGATGGTGGCGGCCAGGTCCTCGGCCACGAACTTGGCCACGTAGGCGTCCGCGCCCACGCCCTTGACGTGGTCCTCGTTGGTCTTGCCCGACAGCGAGGAGTGGATCACCACGGGGATCTTGGCGAAGCGGGCGTCCTGCTTGATCAGGCGGGTCAGCGTGAAGCCGTCCATCTCCGGCATCTCCAAGTCGGTCAGCACCAGCCCCACGCGCTCGTCGACCGGCACGCCCTCGGCCTTGGCGCCGTCGGCGATGTGCTGCAGGCGTTCCCACGCCTCCTTGCCGGACTTGGTCATGATGAAGTGCGCGCCCATGGCCGTCAGGCCCTTCTCGATCAGGCTGCGCGCCACCACCGAGTCGTCCGCCGCCAGGATGATCTGGCCCGGCTTGAGCAGCAGTTGCGGGCCGATGGTTTCCGGGTCCACGTCCTTGCCTTCGGGCGGCACCAGTTCGCGCAGGATGGTCTCCACGTCCAGCACCTGGGCCAGGCGGGTGTTCTGCACGTCGCCGTCCACGCGCGCGATGCTGGTCACGCGGCCGCCGGCCGTGCCTTCGGCCGTCAGCACCTGGCTCCAGTCCAGGCGCACGATCTCGTCCACCGATTCCACGGCGAAGGCCTGGGTGGTGCGGGCGAATTCCGTCACCAGCATGATGTTCAGGCCCGTCTTGGGGATCACGCCGACGATGGACGGCAGGTCCAGCACGGTGATGATCTGGCCGCGCAGGTTGACCACGCCCAGCATGTGCGGCGAGGAGCCCGCCACGGCCGTCACTTCCGGCATGGCGACGATTTCACGGATCTTGAAGACGTTGATGCCAAACAGCTCGGAGTGTTCGCCGTTGGCGTCGCCACCGAGGCGGAACAGCAGCAGTTCGAATTTATTGGAGTTGGTCAGGTTACTGCGTTCGTCAACTTCCTGTTGAACTGATTTCATTTCTCATCTCCGTGTTCGGTCATAGTGGCGACCCGGCCGTGGCCGGTCACTGGCGCGCAGGGTAAAGCCCTGCCCAAGCAATCCTAACATTGCGTTGCAAGTATAGCCAATAAGCATGCAATGGCGACAGTTTTGGGAGGACGGCGCCGTTATTCACGCGATGTTATACAACGTTCGCGCCGGGCGCGATGGACTGCTTGAACAAAGATTGACGCGGAAGCCACAGCGGTGTGGCCGGCGATGCGGGTGGACGTAAAAAAAGGAAGCCATCGGGCTTCCTTTCTTCGAATCTGGAGCGGGAGAAGAGTCTCGAACTCTCGACCTCAACCTTGGCAAGGTTGCGCTCTACCAACTGAGCTACTCCCGCGGAGAGCCCGAATTATGACAGAAAGATTTCCGCTTGACCAGAGTCGTTGCCGAGTTTCTCAAAAACCATGATTGCCACCCATCCCCTATAATCTGGCGGCTCAACACTGAACAGGACAAGGGACGGGAATGGATGCGATCGAAGTGGTGCTGGCCATGTTGCTGGCCGTGGTGGCCAGCGCCTTCATCGTGCGCGTGATGCCGCGCGCGCCGCTGCCGCTGGTGCAGATCGGGCTGGGCGCCGTGATCGCGGCCAAGTCCAGCCACGGCGTGGACCTGGAGCCGGAACTGTTCTTCCTCACCTTCCTGCCGCCGCTGCTGTTCCTCGATGGCTGGCGCATCCCCAAAAGCGGCCTGCTGCGCGACAAGGGCACGATCCTGGAACTGGCGCTGGGCCTGGTGGTGTTCACCGTGGTGGGCGCCGGCTTCCTGATCCACTGGATGATCCCTGCCATGCCGCTGCCGGTGGCGTTCGCGCTGGCCGCCATCGTTTCGCCCACCGACCCGGTGGCCGTGTCGGCCATCGCCGCGCGCGCGCCCATCCCCAAGCGCCTGATGCACATCCTCGAAGGCGAATCGCTGCTCAACGACGCCAGCGGCCTGGTCTGCTTCCGCTTCGCCGTGGCCGCCGCCCTCACCGGCCATTTCTCGCTTGGTTCGGCCGCCCTCACCTTCCTGTGGCTGGCCCTGGGCGGACTGGCCGCCGGCGTGGCCATCACACTGCTGGTGACGGGCGCCCAGCGCTGGCTCACGGCCCGCTTCGGCGAGCCAGCCGGCTCGCCCATCCTGGTCAACCTGCTGCTGCCGTTCGGCGCCTACCTGGGGGCCGAACACCTGCACGCGTCCGGCATCCTGGCCGCCGTGGCGGCCGGCGTCACCATGAGCTACGTGGAGCTGAGCGGCAGCGCGCTGGCGGCCACCCGCATCCAGCGCGCCGCCGTGTGGGACACCGTGCAGTTCGCGTTGAACGGCATCATGTTCGTGCTGCTGGGCGAACAACTGCCCGACATCTTCCACGGCGCGCGCGAGTCCATCGCCCAGGGTGGCCACGACACCCCATGGTGGCTGGCCGCGTACGCGCTGGCCATCAGCGCCGGCCTGCTGGTGCTGCGCTGCGGCTGGGTGTGGGCGTCGCTGCGGCTCAGCATCTTCAAGCAGCACATGCGCGGCCAGCCGCGCATCAGGATCAAACCGCGCCTGCTGCTGGCCATGTCGCTGGCCGGCGTGCGCGGCACCATCACGCTGGCCGGCGTGCTGACGCTGCCGCTGGCCCTGCCCGACGGCACGCCCTTCCCCGCGCGCGACCTGACCGTGTTCCTGGCCAGCGCCGTGATCCTGATCTCGCTGCTGGCGGCCAGCATCGTCCTGCCGCGTCTGCTGAACGGCATGCACTTCCCGCACGAACCGGCCGAGCAGCTGGCCGAGGACCGGGCCCGGCGCGAGGCGGCCACGGCCGCCATCATCGCCGTCGAAACGGCGCAGGCGACGCTGATGCCGCGCACCGCCGACGCGCAGGCGTGGCCGCAGGCGGCCGCGCGCGTGATCGCGCTGTACCGGCACCGGCTGCACGAGGCCGACGGCGAGGGCGAGAACGACAGCGGCAGCCGCGCCGCCCTGCGCGAGCTGGCCGGAGCGGAACAGGCGCTGCGCCTGGCCGCGCTGGCCGCCGAGCGCGACGCCATCTTCCGCCTGGCACGCCACGACCTGCTGCCCGACGACGTGACGCGCAAGCTGGTGCGCGAGATCGACCTGGTCGAAGCGCGCTATCACTGACCTCCGGGCGCCGCGCTACAATGGCCGTTTTCGTCACTCCACGCACAAGCACACCATGATGACCATTTTTGCCGCCCCCGTATTCGACGCCACCGTCATTTTCCAGGACAAGGAATTATTCAAGGGCCAGGGCGCCGCCAAGGGCTGGGCCGAAAAACTGGCGAAGGAACTGGAAACCGAGATCACCGTGCAGAAGATCGGCACCGGCTGGGCCCTGTGCGGCACCGTCGATGGCGAGGCCTGCCAGTGGGGCATCCACGGCCAGCGCCTCAAGCGCATCAACTGACTTTTAGCGTTCAGTTAAGATTAACTTAACAACAGCGCTGGCTTTTCGGGTATTTTATGGGTCGGCGCCGCCACGAGCCGCGCCACTCAACCTAACCTGAAGGGGACGTCCACATGCACCACCAACCACGCTTTTCGCAACGCCTGACCCGAGCCGCGCTCGCCCTGAGCCTGGCCGCCCTGATCGCGCCGGCCACGGCGCTGGCCGACACCACGGCCACCGCGCCCCAGTACGCGCCCGTCATCGCCAGTCCGCTGCGCACGGCCGACGATGTCAAGGGCGACGCCAAGCGCAAGCCGGCCGTGTTCCTGGCCTTCACCGGCGTGCAGCCGGGCATGAAGGTGCTGGACGTGGCCGCCGGCGGCGGCGCCACCTCGCAGTTGCTGGCGCTGGCCGTGGGCGGCACGGGCGAAGTCTGGGCGCAGAGCCAGAAGGCCAATCCCGGCATGGAGAAACGTCTGGCCGAACATCCGCAATCGAACCTGCACCCGGTGCTGCAAAGTTTCGACAATCCCGTGCCGGCCGGCGCGCCGCCGCTGGACCTGGTCACGCTGATCATGAACTACCATGACATCGTCAACCTGCCGACCGACCGCGCGGCCATGAACAAGCGCATTTACGACGCGCTCAAACCGGGCGGCCACTTCGTCGTGATCGACAATGCGGCCAAGGCCGGCGCCGGCCTGAGCGCCACCAACACCCTGCACCGCATCGACGAGGCGACGCTGGTGGACGAGGTGAGCAAGGCCGGCTTCACTGTGGAGGCGACCAGCGACTACCTGCGCGCGCCTTCCGACCCGCGCGAGCAGCCGTTCTTCAAGATGGACGGCAAGCCGGACGACAAGTTCGCCATCCGCTTCGTCAAGAAGTAAGCCGGTACCGGACTCCCCCCGTCAGCGCACGAAGGTCAGCGTGTGCGCGGCGGGGCCGGGCAGCAGCGGCGTCTGGCGGCCCGCCACCCAGTCCTCCCGGCCGTCGAGGAAGTACGGCGACAGCGGATGACCGCTCTGCCCGCCCGGCATGTTGAAGATGCCCTGCTCCTCCTTGCCCGGCGTGACCGTCAGGCGTTCCGACTGGCCGAAGGTCGGTCCCGCCACGCGCGGCATGTTGCTGTCGCCGGGCAGCATGTCGGCCGGCACCTTGAGCCAGCGGCCCAGCAGCGGCACGGCGCTGGCGAACGGATGGGCGCTGGCGGCCGTGTTGCGCTGGCCCCAGGTGGCCGCCGCCAGCGGCTGGCCGTCCTTGGTCAGGTCGGCCGTCACGCGGTCGATCGCCGCCAGCTGCACGTCCTGCCAGCTGGCGTACGGCGCCGGCAGCCACGCGGCCGGCTGCGCATCCAGCAACCGCGCCAGCGCCACCGGCCAGCGCTGCGTGACGGCGGCCATGTTGGCTTTCGGATCGAGCCTGGCCAGTTCGTCGTTGGCATGCTCGAACATGATGTCGTACAGCGCGTGCATGTAGCCGCGCGCGATGCGGTAGCCGGCCGAGTCGACGCTCGCATGGCCGGTCCAGTTGTCCTTCAGCAGCCGCAGCGCCTCGGCGCGCTGCGCGTGGCCGGCCACGGCCTTGCCGTCGTCCGCCATCAGCGCCTTGATGGCGCGCTCGCGCCAGCCTTCCATGAACACGGCCCGGTCATCCAGCCCCACCGCATACACTTGCGGCACGCCGGTCCTGGCGCCCAGCGCGCGCAGGTCGTCGCGCACCTGGCGCGTGCGCGCGCCGAGGTCGAAGCCGCCGTCGCCGATCAGCTGCGCGCCGGCGCCGGCCAGCTGGCGGCTGTTGGCCGTGGCCAGTTGGCCGCCGGCCGGATTGAACACGCGCGGATAGTCGGCCGGCGCCAGCCAGCCTTGCCACACGCCGGCCGCGTCGTCCGCCGTCAGCGGGTAGGTGGCCGCCTCGCCGGTGGCGGCGCGGCGCGGCAGCGGGCCGGCGATGGTCCAGCCGATGTTGCCCCGGTCGTCGCCGGCCACGAAATTCTGGGCCGGGATGCCCAGCGTGGGCGCGATCGTCAGCGCCTGCTGCACCGAGTTGGCCGCTTCCAGCTGCATGGCGTTGAAGTTGATGGCGGCGGCCGTGTGGGCCGTCCAGTGCACCGCGTACTGGCGGCCGGCCACTTCGCGGATCGGCCCCAGCGACGTCTCGCGCACCAGCAGCTTGTCGGCCGGCGCGCCTTTGACGAGGATGGTTTCCTCATGCGACGCCGGCGTCTCCCAGCCGGCCTGGGTGCGCACCTGGCCGCGGTGGGCGCCGTCCGTGTCGAGGGCGATCAGATCCAGGTAGTCGCCGTAGCTGTTGGTGAAGCCCCAGGCCACGCGGCCATTGCTGCCCACCACCACGGCCGGCGTGCCGGGCAGGGTCACGCCCACCACGCGGCGCTGGCCGCCGCCCGCGTCCGGGAATTGCAGCGCGGCCCGGTACCACGTGTTGGGCAGCTGTATGCCCAGGTGCATATCGTCGGACACGATGGCGCCGCCGTCGGCGCTGCGGCTGCCCGCCACGGCCCAGTTGTTACTGCCCACCATGTCGAGGAAGGCGACGGACGCCGTTTGCGGTGCGTGCGCGGCGCCCTGCGCGCGCGGCCTGCCCCACCACGCGGGCGGCGCGGCGGGGATGGGCGTGTCTGCCAAGGGCAGTTGATCGGCGTCCAGCGGCGCATCCCACTGGCTGGCCGCCGGCGCCAGGAAGGCGCGCTGCGCGGCGTCGGTGTGCTCCATCAGCCAGCCGCGCGCCAGCTCGCGCGGCTCCTGGCCGCCCTGCAGGTCGAAATACATGGCCCAGATCACCAGCAGCGTGTCCTCGGGCGACCACGGACGGGGCGCCATGCCGATCAGCGCGTATTCGAACGGCCGCGCCTTCAGCGCCTGCAAGCCGGCGTTGACGCCGCCCACATAGCGCTCCAGCAGCGCGCGCTGGTCGGCCGGCATGCCCCGCAGCGCCAGCGCCGCGCGGGCGCGGAAACGGTGCAGCCGGTGGGCGCGGTCCAGGCCCAGCGCGCGGGCGCCGAACAGTTCGGACAATTCGCCGGCCGCCACCCGACGCAGCAAGTCCATCTGGAAGTAGCGGTCCTGGGCGTGCACAAAGCCGGTGGCGTAGGCCACGTCGAGCCGGTCGGCGCCGCTGATGAGCGGCACGCCATGCGCGTCGCGCGCCACGCTGACCTGGGCGTGCAAGGCCGGCGCATGCAGTTCGCCGTCCAGCTGCGCCATGCTGGCGCGCAGGTACAACCAGCCGCCCAGCGCACTCGCCGCCACCAGCCCCGCCGCGCCCAGCGCGACGCGGCCCGTCCACACCCCCACTCTGCTCTTCCGCATGCATTCCCCTCTCGTCAACGACCGGCGCCGGCGGCAACCAGCGGGGAAGTGTGCCAGAATTCGGCGCGCCGGCATAGCGCACGGACCGCACAAAAGTGACCGCAAGCGCGCCCGCATCTGCTACATTGAACGCACCATCGACTCGCTTTCAACCGACTAGCCGCCATGCTCACCGCCCCCATACCCGACGACGAAGCCCAACGCCTGGCCGCGCTGCGCGCGCTGCTGATCCTCGACACCCCGCCCGAGGAGCGTTTCGACAAGGTGGTGGCGTTCGCCCAGACGGAATTCGATGTGCCGGTGGCGCTAATCTCGCTGATCGACAGCGACCGCCAATGGTTCAAGTCCAACGCCGGCCTGCCCGTGTGCCAGACGGCGCGCGACATCTCGTTCTGCGGCCACGCCATCCTGCGTCCCGACATCATGCAGGTGCCCGACGCGCTGGCCGATCCGCGCTTCGCCGACAATCCGCTGGTGACGGGCGAGCCGCACGTGCGCTTTTACGCCGGCGCGCCGCTGATCGCGCCGTCGGGCCACGCGCTCGGCACCCTGTGCCTGATCGACCACCGCCCGCGCCGGCTCGACGCGGTGGAACTGTCCATCCTGGCCACCCTGCGCGACCTGGTGGTGCAGGAACTGTACCGGCCAACGGAGGCGTCCCATGGCTGAACGCGCCGCGAGAACCCTGCTGCTGGTGGAACCGGAGACGCTGCTGCGGCGCACCGTGTCGCTGACGGCGCGCACGCTGGGGCTGGGCGAGGTGCACGAGGCGGCCAGCCTGGCCGAAGCGCGCCGCCTGCTGCGCGAATTGCCGTTCGACGGCGCCATGATCGCCATCGACTGCGAAAGCTGCGCCAACACGCCCTACGACCTGGGCCTGCTGGACCTGGTGCGCCATGGCCGCTCGGCCAGCGCGCCGACGATACCGATCGCCGTGCTGGCCGACAACGCCACCGCGTCCATGCTGCACGACCTGCGCGAGCGCGACGTCAAGCGCGTGATCCTCAAACCGTTCCGCGCCCGGGTGCTGCTCGACGCGTTCGCGGAACTGGGCGCGGCCGGCGCCTGAACCGGCGCGCCGCGCCGCCGTCCTACTGGAACGCCACCTCCGTGAAGCTGCGCAGTTTGCGGCTGTGCAGTTTATCCACGCCCAGCGCGCGCAGCATCTCCATGGCGCGGATGCCGATGCGCAGGTGCTGGTCGACCCGCTCGCGGTAGAAGTGGTTGGCCATGCCGGGCAGTTTGATCTCGCCGTGCATCGGCTTGTCGCTCACGCACAGCAAGGTGCCGTACGGGACGCGGAAGCGGAAGCCGTTGGCGGCGATGGTGGCGCTCTCCATGTCCAGCGCCACGGCGCGGCTCTGGCTGAAGCGGCGCTCCGGGGTGCGCTGCGGCAGCAGCTCCCAGTTGCGGTTGTCGGTGCTGGCCACGGTCCCGGTGCGCATCACGCGCTTGAGGTCATGGCCGGTCAGCTGCGTCACCTCGGCCACGGCGGCCTCGATCGCCACCTGCACCTCGGCCAGCGGCGGGATCGGCACCCACAGCGGCAAGTCCTCGTCCAGCACGTGGTCCTCGCGCACGTAGCCGTGCGCCAGCACGTAGTCGCCCAGTTGCTGGGTGTTGCGCAAGCCGGCGCAGTGGCCCAGCATCAGCCACGCGTGCGGCCGCAGCACGGCCACGTGGTCGGTGATGGTCTTGGCGTTGGCCGGCCCCACGCCGATGTTGACCATGCTGATGCCGCTGCCGTCGGCCCGGATCAGGTGGTAGCCGGGCATCTGCGGCAGCCGTGGCAACGGCGCGCCCAGCGCGTCGCCCGGCTCGGCGGCCGTGCCGGCCCGGCGCGTGACCAGGTTGCCCGGCTCGATGAAGGCGATGTAGTCGTCCTGCCCGTCCTTGAGCGGCTCGCGCATCAGGTCCAGTCCCAGCTTGACGAATTCGTCGATGTAGAACTGGTAGTTCGTGAACAGCACGAACTTCTGGAAGTGCTCGGGCGAGGTGCCCGTGTAGTGGCGCAGCCGCTGCAGCGAATAATCGACGCGCGGGGCCGTGAACAGGGCCAGCGGCTCGGCCTTGCCCGGCGGCGTCTCGTGGGTGCCGTTGGCGATGCCGTCGTCCATCGCGCCCAGGTCCGGCAAGTCGAACACGTCGCGCATCAGCAGGCGCCGCTCGGCGCTCAGGTTGCCCTCGATGTGCTCATGCTCGGCGAACGAGAAATGGATGGGGATGGGCTGGGTGCTGATGCCCACCTGCAGATGCACGGACTGGCGGCTGCCGTGGTTCTTCAGCAGCAGGCGGAATTGCTGCTGGTAGTAGCGCTCGTACAGGTCGGGCCGGGTCAGCGTGGTCTCGTAGGTGCCGGGGCCGGCCACGAAGCCGAACGACAGGCGCGAATCGGCGCGCGCCACCGTGTCCGTGTGCACGCGCACGAACGGGTAGCAGGCGCGCACCCGCTCGCCCACGTCCTCGCCGGCCACGAAGCGGCGCATGGCCTCGCGCAGATGGGCGATGCTGCCATCGTAAATGGTCTTGACCTGCTCCCACGCGGCGACCGGATCGTCGAACAGCATGGGGGCGATGAACGGACGGTGGTGCATGGCGGCTCCTTCCACGGTGATAACGCAAGGCAATTATCGCCAGTGTATGCGAACCGCGGGGTCAGTGCCAACATTCGTACACGAGCTCAGCCGGCTACGGCCGAGGCCGTGTATGAATGCCGGCACTGACCCCGGTTCTTGACCCCCGTTATTATTTGCCGAGCACGTACTGGCCCGGCGCGGCGCACAGGGCTTTAGGCATCTTGGGCGGGGCCACCAGTTCGGGCGCGGAGTGGCGCGCCAGCCAGGCGTGCCAGTGCGGCCACCACGAACCGTCCGTCACCTGCGCCGTCTGCTGCCATTCGTCGGGACTCAGGAAGTGCGAGCCGGGCGGCCGGTGCTCCATCGACTTGAAGCTGCGGTTGGCGTGCCCCGGCTCGCTGACGATGCCGGCGTTGTGGCCGCCCGAGGCCAGCACGAAGTCCACCGGCGCGTCGGCCATCAGGTGGATCTTGTAGACCGACTTCCACGGCGAGACGTGGTCGCGCCCCGTGCCCACCACGTACATCGGCGCCTTGATGTCGGAGATGGCGGCCGCCTTGCCGTCCACGCAGTAGCGCCCTTCGGCCAGGTCGTTGTCGAGGAACAGGTGCTTCAGGTATTCGCTGTGCATGCGGTACGGCATGCGGGTGGTGTCGGCGTTCCACGCCATCAGGTCGTTGGGGATGTTGCGCTGCCCCATCAGGTACTCGCGCATGATGCGCGACCAGATCATGTCGCGCGAATTGAGCAGGCGGAACGAGCCGGCCATCTGCGAGCCGTCCAGGTAGCCGTGCTGCCACATCATGGCGTCCAGGAAGGCCAGTTCGCTGTGGTCGATGAACAGCCCCAGTTCGCCCGGGTCGCTGAAATCGGTCTGCGCGGCCAGCAGCGACACGCTTTTCAGCTTGCCCGCGTGGCGGTGCCGGCCCGACCCGTACACGGCCGCCGCGATCGACAGCAGCGTGCCGCCCAGGCAGTAGCCGACGGCGTGGATCGGCTGGCCCGTCAGGCGGTCCACCTCGCGCACCGTGTCGAACACGCCGTGCTGCAGGTAGTCGTTCATGCCCAGGTCGCGGTCGGCCGCCACCGGGTTGCGCCACGAGGCCATGAACACCGTGTGGCCCTGCTCGACCAGGTAGCGCACCATGGAGTTGTGCGGCGACAGGTCGAGGATGTAGTACTTCATGATCCACGACGGGATGATCAGCACCGGCTCGCGGTACACCTTGGCCGTCTGCGGCGCGTACTGGATCAACTCCACCAGCTCGTTGCGGTACACCACCTTGCCCGGCGTGACGGCCACGTTGCGGCCCACCTCGTAGGCGCTGTGCTCGTCCTTGGACGCCTGCCCGCCGCCGCCCAGGTCCTGCAGCCAGTTGGCCCACCCTTTGAGCACGCTCTGGCCCTGCGTCTCATAGGCCTTGTGCAGCACCTCGGGATTGGTCCAGAAGTAGTTCGACGGCGACACCACGTCCAGCAGCTGGCGCGCCGTGAAGCCCACCACGTCCGCGTGGTGGGCCGACACGCCGCGCACGCCGGTGGTGGCCTCGCGCCAGAACTGCTCGCTCTGCAGGAACGCGTGCGACATGGCATTGAACGGCCACGCGGCCCATTCCGGCGCCGAGAAGCGGTTCTCGCCTTCGCGCCGCTCGGGCGCGACGGGGGCGACGTCGCCGGCCATCTTGATGGCCAGGTCCAGCAATTCCATCTGCTTGCCCGGCGACGTGGCCAGGTGCAGCAGCCAGTCCTGGAACGCCAGCGACATGGCGATCGGCGATACCCCGCCGGTGATCTTGGCCACCGCGCTTTGCAGGCGCAAGTCGAGCGGGTTGGTGGAGACGCCATGGTCGTCGATGTAGCAGGCCGGATGCTGCTCGGCCTTGGCGGCGGTCAGGGGTTCGGTCTGGGTGGTCACGTCGTTCAGGTTCACGATTGCTCCTACAAGAATTGATTTTCATTATGACAAGTGCCGAACGTTGATGTATTTGATCTAGATCAAATACAGCTGCATGATCCGTCCCCTACACTGCGCTGCATCAATACCAACCTTATCGGTATCCATGAAGAACAAGAATATTCAGCGCCTCAGGTGCTGCCAGGCGATCGCCGCCTGTTTGATCGGTGCCTTGTGCAACCGCAGCATAGCATCCGAAACGCTGGCCCAGGCCTGGGCCAGCGCGCAGCAGGTCGACCACACGGTGGCCGCCGCCGCCGAACGCGAGACGGCGGCCCGCGACGGCCTGGCCGCCGCCGAGGCGCACCGGCTGCCCAGCGTGAGCCTGTCGGCCGGCTACACCCGGCTGCAATCGGAGCCGGCCGCCGCCGTCGCCATCCCCGCCCTGCGCATCAACGGCCTGCCGTTCGCCCAGGATGAAGCCTACTCCGCCGCCGTCAGTTTCAGCGCGCCGCTGTTCACGGCCGGCCGCATCAGCCACGGCATCGCGGCCGCCGGCGCCATGACGGACGCGGCCCGCGCCGCCAGCGCGCTGAGCAAACAGGAACTGAAGCTGGCCGTGGCCGAAGCCTACGTCAACGTGCTGCGCGCCCAGCACCTGAACGGCGTGGCGGCCAGCCACGTGACGGCCATCACCCGCCACGCGGACGACGTCGAACAGTTGTTCAAGCAAGGCTACGCGGCCAAGCACGACGTGCTGGCCTCGCAGGTGGCGCTGGCCGACGCGCGCCAGCAGGCGCTGCAGGCGGCCAACGCCGTGGCGCTGGCCGGCGCCGCCTACAACCGTCTGCTGGGCCGGGCCCAGGACGCGCCGACCGATCTGGCCGAGTTGAACGATGCGGAACAGCCCTCGGCCGGCCAGCTGGCCAGCCTGATCGCGGCCGGCCGCGCCCAGCGCCACGAACTGACCCAGCTCGGCGCGCAGGAGACGGCGCTGCGCCGCCAGTCCGACAGCGTGGCGGCCCAGCGCGCGCCGCAAGTGGGCGTGAACGGCGGCTGGGGCAAGCTGCAGAACCGCTACCTGGTCGAGGACAAGGGCTGGTGGATAGGCGTGGCCCTCAAGTGGGACGTGTTCGACGGCGGTCTGGTCAAGCGCGAATCGGCCCAGCTGGCGTCGAACGCGCGCGCCGTGGCCGAACTGCGCGCCGACGCGGCCGACAAGATCGAGCTGCAGGTGCGCCAGGCCTGGCTGCGCTGGCAGGAGGCGACGGCCCGTATCGACGTGGCGCGCGCCGCGCTGGCCCAGGCCGACGAGACGCTGGACCTGTCGCGCGAACGCTACCGCGCCGGTCTGGCGCCCAACAGCGAGGTGCTGGACGCGGAAACGCGCCGCGCCGGCGCCTACGCCAACCGCGACAACGCCTGGTACGACCGCGCGCTGGCCCGCCTGCGCCTGCAATACGCGAGCGGCAGCCTGTGAGCGCCGCCCTTCCCCCCAATTCCGAAAGCCAACCATGACTGACAAACGCAAATACCTGGGCCCCGCCGTGATCACGCTGGTGCTGTGCGCCGTGGGCGGCGGCCTGGCCTACTACCTGCTGCACGCGCGCAGCCTGCCCGACGGCCTGATCGCCGCCAGCGGCCGCATCGAGGGCGACCGCATCGTCGCGGCCAGCAAATTCCCGGGCCGGATCGCCACCATGCTGGTGCACGAAGGCGACAGCGTGAAGGCCGGCGCCGGCGTGGCCCAGCTCGACGACCAGCAGATCGCCACCCGCCTCGAACAGGCGCGCCAGGCCTACAACGCGGTGCAGGCGCAGGTGCAGTCGGCCGAGGCCAACCTCGCCATCGCGCGGCGCGAGGTGCCGCTGGCCCAGGCCAGCGCCAATGCCGGCGTGAGCCAGGCCGAAGCCGTGCTGGCCAAGGCGCAGGCGGTGGAGGCGCAGGCGGCGCGCGATGCGCAGCGCCACCGCGAATTGTTTGAACACGGCAGCATCGAGCGCCACCGCGCCGAGCAGGCCGACCTGGCCTGGCGCGTGGCCCAGGCCGACGTGGCCGCCGCGCGCGAGACGCTGGTGCGCGCGCGCCAGGGCGCGAGCGAGGCGGGGCTGGGCGGCGACAAGGTCAAGGCCCGCGAGCAGGAACTGGCCGCGCTCAAGGCGCAACTGGCCCGCGCGGCCGGTGCCGTGGCCGAGGCGCAGTCCGTCAACGGCGATCAGCTGGTGGTGGCGCCCGCCGCCGGCGTGGTGGTGGCGCGCCTGCGCGAACCCGGTGAAGTGATCCAGGCCGGCAGCGCCATCGCGGAACTGGCCGACCTGGACGCGCTGCATTTGAAGGTCTACGTCCCCGAAGCGCAGATCGGCAAGGTCAAGCTGGGCCAGCCCGTGCGGCTGTACGTCGATTCGCAGCCGGGCAAGGCCTACGAGGCCAAGGTCAGCTACATCGCCTCGCGCGCCGAATTCACGCCCAAGGAGGTGCAGACGGCCGATGAACGGGTCAAGCTGGTGTACGCCGTCAAGCTGGCCATCGTGGCCAACCCCGAGCACCGGCTCACGCCCGGCCTGCCGGCCGACGCCGTGATCCGCTGGGACGAGCATGTGGCATGGCAGAAGCCAACGTGGTGAGCGCGCCTTCCCTGCTGGTTGAAGCGCGCGGCCTGGGCAAGCGCTATGGCGCCGTGTGCGCCGTGGACGCGGTGGAGCTGGAAGTGCGGCCCGGCGAGATCTACGGCCTGATCGGCCCGGACGGCGCCGGCAAGAGCAGCCTGCTCAAGGCCGTCGCCGGCATCCTGCGCTTCGACAGCGGCACGCTGGACGTGTTCGGCGTGCGCCTCGATAGCGAGCGCGCGTGCGAACGCATCAAGGACCGCATCGGCCTGATGCCGCAGGGCCTGGGCCAGAATCTGTACGGCGATCTGTCGGTCGAGGAGAACATCGATTACTTCGGCGGCCTGCGCCTGCTGGGCCGCGACGAGCTGGCCAAGCGCAAGGACAGCCTGCTGCGCAGCACGCGGCTGGACGCGTTCCGCGACCGGCCCATGAAGAACCTGTCGGGCGGCATGAAGCAGAAGCTGGGCCTCGTGTGCACGCTGATCCACCAGCCGCAACTGGTGATCCTGGACGAGCCGACCACCGGCGTCGATCCCGTGTCGCGCCGCGAATTCTGGGCCATCCTGGACCGGCTGCTGGCCGAAAACGGCACCACGGCCCTCGTATCGACCGCCTACATGGACGAGGCGAGCCGCTTCCACCGCGTCTCCATGATGCACGAGGGCCGCATGCTGGCCAGCGGCACGCCCGAGCGCATGCGCGCGCTGAGCGCCGGACGCATCGTACGCAGCGCGGCCGACGGCCGCCAGGCCGAGGCGCTGGAACGGCTGAAGCGCAGCTATCCGCAGGCGGAGGCGCTGGGCCGCGAACTGCGCGTGTTCGTGGACGGCGACGACGCCGGCGCGGCGCTGGTGCAAGTCGAACAGACGCTGGACGGCCTGCCGCACGACCCGTGCGAAGTGCTGGAGCCGGAACTGGAGGACGTGTTCATCGCCCTGCTGCGCCAGCGCGGCGCACCGGCGGGGGGCGCAATTGCCGGACCCGGTCGCGACGCGCAGGCGACCGGCGTCGCGAACACAGACGCAAATGCCGCCTCATCAGCGTCCGCCAACGCAGCGGCCAGGTCGGCCGGCGCCGCGCCATCGCCGACGCCCGCGCCAACGTCTGCCCCCGCGTCCGCTCCCGCACCCGGCTCCGCGCCCGCGCGCGCGACCGACGCCACCCCCGCCATCGAGGCCGACCAGCTGACCCGCACCTTCGGCGCCTTCAAGGCCGCCGACGCCGTCAGCTTCCGCGTGCCGCAAGGCGAAATCTTCGGCCTGCTGGGCGCCAACGGCGCCGGCAAGAGCACCGTCATCAAGATGCTGACGGGGATATTGCGCCCCAGCGACGGGCGTGGCCGCGTGGCCGGCGCCGACATGCGCGACGCCGGCCGCCAGATTCGCGAGCGCATCGGCTATATGTCGCAGGCGTTCTCGCTGTACCTGGACCTGACGGTGATGGAGAACATCCGCCTGTACGCCGGCATCTACGCCGTGCCGCGCCATCTGGAGGCCGAGCGCATCGCCTGGGTGCTCGACATGGCCGGCCTGCACCCGTTCGCGGGCGCGCTGGCGGCCAGCCTGCCCATGGGCCTGCGCCAGCGCCTGGCGCTCGGCTGCGCGCTGCTGCACCGGCCGCAGGTGCTGTTCCTCGACGAGCCCACGTCCGGCGTGGACCCGGTGGGCCGGCGCGCGTTCTGGGACATCCTGTTCCGCCTGTCGCGCGAGGACAAGGTGACCATCCTCGTCACCACCCACTACATGTCCGAAGCCGAGCACTGCGACCACATCGCCCTGATGTACGCGGGCCGCGTGGTGGCCGACGCGTCGCCCGAGCAGCTCAAGGCCGACGTGGAACGCGACGGCGGCAAGCTGTACGAACTGACCACCAGCGCGCCGCAACCGCTGCTGGAGATGCTGCGCGCCGAGGCGCTGGGCCAGGCCGCCCTGTTCGGCTCGCACATCCACCTGCTGCTGCCCGATCCGCAGGCGGGGCTGGCGCAGCTCGATACCCTGCTGGCCAAACACGGCATGCAG
The DNA here is from genome assembly GCF_058801745.1 of Rugamonas sp. GW822-FHT03B10. Taxonomy (NCBI): domain Bacteria; kingdom Pseudomonadati; phylum Pseudomonadota; class Betaproteobacteria; order Burkholderiales; family Oxalobacteraceae; genus Rugamonas; species Rugamonas sp. GW822-FHT03B10. Next base: position 103,360 of record NZ_JBXANP010000005.1, read on the forward strand.
GTGGACGCCATCACGCCACGCCGGCTGTCGATGGAGGACGTGTTCGTCCACCTCGTCACCAAGCTGGAGGCGGCCGACCAGGCCCGCGCCAGCGCAGCCGCGGCCGCGCGCACGGCCGCGAAGGCCGCGCTGTCCGCACAGGGAGCATCCGCATGAACCTGCACCGCATCGCCGTCGTCGCCTACAAGGAGTGGCGCGAAATCGTGCGCGACCGTCTATTCTTCGCGCTGGCCTTCATCGTGCCCTCGCTGCTGATGCTGCTGTTCGGCTACGGCCTGTCGCTGGACGTGGAGAACATCCCGCTGGCCGTCGTCGATTACGACCAGAGCGTGCAATCGCGCGACTACGCGCACCGCTTCACCGACTCGCGCTATTTCGAATTCCACGGCTACGGCCAGAACGAGGAAGCATTGCGCAAGCTGGTGGTCAACAACACGCTGCGCGCCGTGATCGTGATCCCGCCGCAGTTCGGAGCCCGGCTGGCCAGCGGCCACCCGGCCGAGGCGCAGACCTGGATCGACGGCACCTTCCCGTTCCGCGCGCTGACGGCCAAGGGCTACGTGACCGCCATCAACGCGGCCGCCACGCTCGACCACATGGCCCGCTGGCTGGGCGACGCCAACGGCGTGCCGGCCGCCAGCGTGCGCGCCCTGCTGCAGCCGGTGCGGCTGGAGACGCGCTACCTGTACAACCAGGAAGTGAAAAGCATCTGGTCGATCGCGCCCAAGCTGATCATGGTGATCCTGATGCTGTCGCCGCCGTTCCTGACGGCGCTGGGCGTGGTGCGCGAGAAGGAGTCGGGCGCCATCTACAACGTGTACGCGTCCACCCTGTCGCGCGGCGAATACCTGGTCGGCAAGCTCACGCCCTACGTGGGCATCTCCATCATCAACGCCACGCTGCTGACGGCCATGGCCGTGCTGCTGTTCGAGGCGCCGTTCAAAGGCAACCCGCTGCTGTTCCTGTTCGCCACCGTGCTGTACGTGATCTGCACCACCGGCATCGGCCTGCTGGTGTCGGTGCTGGTCAACACGCAAGTGGCGGCCATGGTGGGCACGGCCATCGTGACGGTGGTGCCGGCCGTGCTGTACTCGGGCATGATCATCCCCATCCCGTCGCTGTCGGCCGAGGCGGCGCTGATCGCCCACCTGCTGCCGGGCATGTACTACGCCGACATCGCCACCGGCAGCTTCCTCAAGGGCGCCGGGCTGGCCGCGCTGTGGCAGGACTTGCTGATCCTGGCCCTGTACGCGGCGGCCCTGTTCACGGCCGGCTTCCTCGGCTTCCACAAGCGTCCCGCCAACTGAATGACGATGATGATACGACTCTGGCCTGCTAACAACGCAAATGCAACCTGGTGGCGCCGCCTGCGCGTGATGACGTGGAAGGAGCTGGTGCAACTGATGCGCGATCCGCTGCTGCTGCTGTTCGTCGTCTACGCCTTCTCGGCCGACATCTACAACGCCGCCGCCGGCGTGACACTGCAACTGAACAACGCGGCGCTGGCCGTGCTGGACATGGACCGCAGCGCCGCCTCGCGCGAGCTGGCCGGCCGCTTCCTGCCGCCCGAGTTCCGCCAGATCGGCAGCGCCGGCCACGCCAGCACGGGCCAGGCCCTGCTCGACAAGGGCGGAGCCATGGCCCTGCTCGACGTGCCGCCCGGCTTCGGCGCGGCGCTCTCGCGCGGCGAACCGGCCGCCGTGCAGATGCAGATCGACGCGTCCAACTCGGTGCAGGGTTTCCTCACGTCGGTGGACGCGGCCCAGATCGTGGCCCGCTTCGGCCTGGAATCGGCCGCCGCCCGGCTCGGCCTCAATCCAAGCGGCGCCACGCTGGACGGCCCGCTGATCGACAACCGCGTGCGCGTGTGGTTCAACCCCAACCAGAACGACGCCTGGTTCATGGGCATCTCCGAGCTGCTCAACGTGATCACGCTGTTCTCCATGCTGCTGCCGGCGGCGGCCATGGTGCGCGAGAAGGAGCGCGGCACCATCGAGCAGTTGCTGGTGTCGCCGCTGGGGCCATTGCAGATCATGCTGCCCAAGATCGTGGCCATGGTGGCCGTGATCCTGTGCGGCACGGCGCTCGGCCTGTTCGGCTTGCTGATCCCCGTTTTCGGCGTTCCCGTGCAAGGCAGCCTGCTGCTGTTCCTGGCCGTGTGCACGGCCTACATCTGCACGCTGGCCGGCATCGGCATCCTGATCGCCACCGTCACGCGCAACATGGCGCAGGCGGGCATGATGGTGATCCTGATCCTGGCGCCGATGATGTTCCTGTCCGGCGCCTGGACCCCGCCCGAGGCCATGCCGGCCGTGATGCGGGCGCTGATGTACATCTCGCCGCTGTACTATTTCATCAACGCCAGCTACGGCATCCTGCTCAAGGGTGCCGGTTTGCTCAGCCTGTGGCCCATGATCGCCGGCATACTGGGGCTGGGCCTGGCCGTGGGCGTGGCCTGCACGCTGCGTTTCACCCGCCAGTTCGGCTGACCGCTCGCCCCCCCCATCCACCAACCATCGACCAAGCCACCATGAACACGAACGCAAACACTGACGCCTCCCCCTTCTCGCTGGCCGGCAAGCGCGGCCTGATCGTCGGCCTGGCCAATGAGCACAGCATCGCGGCCGGCTGCGCGCGCGCCGCGCACGCGCTGGGCGCCAGGCTGGTGCTGTCCTGCCTGAACGACAAGGCCGTCAGCTACGCCGGCCCCGTTGCCAGCGCGCTGGACGCGCCGCTGCTGGTGTGCGACGTGGAGCAGGACGGCGCGCTGGAAAGCCTGGTGCAACAGGCCGTGACCCAACTGGGCGGCCTCGATTTCGTGATCCACTCGATCGCCTGGGCGCCGCTGGCGGACCTGCGCGGGCGCGTGGCCGACAGCTCGGCGGAAGGCTTCCTGCGCGCGATGAACATCTCGTGCCACTCGTTCGCGCGGCTGGCGCGCCTGTGCGAACCGCACATGGCCAGCGGCGGCAGCCTGATGACGATGAGCTACCTGGGCGCCGACGAAGCCGTGCCCCATTACGGCGTGATGGGCCCCGTGAAGGCCGCCCTCGAATCGCTGGTGCGCTACCTGGCGGCCGAGCTGGGGCCGCAGGGCTTGCGCGTGCACGCCGTCTCGCCCGGCCCCATCCCCACCCGCGCCGCTTCGGGGCTGGAGGACTTCGACGGCCTGATGGCGCGCGCCGTGGAACGGGCGCCGCTGCGCCGCCTCGTCACGCTCGACGAGGTGGGTCGGCTGGCCGCCTTCCTGGCCGGCGACGCCGCCTCCGGCATGACCGGCCAGACCATCTACGTCGATGGCGGTTACCATATCGTCAACTGACATCCTTTGAACCCCACTCCGCAACCCGCGAACGAGCCCCCGACATGAACGACCATATCCACGACGACCTGCCCGAGATCATAGAGAACGTGACCTACGCCGAGCTGCAGGTGGGCCAGAGCGCGCGCCAGACGCGCACCCTGACGGCCGACGACATCGCCGCCTTCGCCGCCGTCTCGGGCGACGTCAACCCGGCCCACCTCGACACCGACTACGCCGACGCCACCCTGTTCCACGGCGTGATCGCGCACGGCATGTGGGGCGCGGCCCTGATCTCCAAGCTGCTGGGCACCGCCCTGCCCGGCCCCGGCACCATCTACCTGGAGCAGTCGCTGCGCTTCCTGAAGCCGGTGCGCATCGGCGACACGCTGCGCATCACGGCCACCGTGCTGACCAAGGAAGACGCCAACCACCACGTCACCCTCAACTGCGAAGTGAAGAACCAGACCGGCGCGCTGGTGCTGGCCGGCGTGGCCACCGTGATCGCCCCCGTGGAAAAGGTGCGCCGCCCGCGCGCCCAGTTGCCGCTGCTGCGGCTGGTGGACCCGAGCGACCGCTTCGGCATGCTGCTGGCCAGCGTGGCCTCGCTGGAGCCGGTGCGCTGCGCCGTGATCCACCCGTGCGACGCCGAATCGCTCAAGGGCGCGCTGGACGCGGCCCGCCGCAAGCTGATCGTGCCCGTGCTGATCGCTCCGGCCGCCCGCCTGCGCGCGGTGGCCGACGAAGCGCGTGAATCGCTGGACGGCATCGAGATCGTCGATGTGGCGCACAGCCACGCGGCGGCCGAGAAAGCGGCCGCCATGGCCGCCGCCGGAGAAGTGGAGATGCTGATGAAAGGCAGCCTGCACACGGACGAGATGATGCAGGCCGTGCTGGCGCAGCCTTCGCTGCGCACCAAACGCCGCTTCTCGCACGTGTTCCGGCTGGAAGTGCCGATGTACGACAAGGTGCTGCTGATCTCCGACGCCGCCCTCAACATCCAGCCCACGCTGATGGAGAAGGCCGACATCGTGCAGAACGCCATCGACCTGGCGCACGCGCTGGGCACGCCCGAACCGAAGGTCGCCATCCTGTCGGCCGTGGAAACGGTCACGCCCAAGATCGCCTCCACGCTGGACGCGGCGGCCCTGTGCAAGATGGCCGAACGGCGCCAGATCACGGGCGGCGTGCTCGATGGCCCGCTCGCCTTCGACAACGCCATCTCGCCGCAGGCGGCCCGCATCAAGGGCATCGACTCGCCTGTGGCCGGCCACGCCGACATCCTGATCGCGCCCGACCTCGAAGCGGGCAACATGCTGGCCAAGCAGCTCGAATACCTGGCCGGCGCCGCCACCTGCGGCGTGGTGCTGGGCGCCGCGCTGCCGATCGCCCTCACCAGCCGCGCCGACGCGGCCGACGCGCGCGTGGCCTCGGCCGCGCTGGCGCTGCTGCTGGCCCACCGCTACCGCAAGGAACGCCCATGAACAACGGACAGCACGCCATCGTCGCCGTCAATGTCGGCTCCTCCTCGATCAAGTTCGCGCTCTACCCGTGCCACGCCGGCGCCACCGGCGCGGCCCTGCTGACGGGCACCATCGCCGGCCTGGAGCCGGACGGCGAGCCATGCGTGGCGTTCAGCACGGACGACGGCGTCAAGCTGAGCGAAACGTTGGCGCCCGGCCCCGGCGACAGCTTCGAGCGCGCGCTCGACGCCATGCGTGCGCTGCTGGCGCGCTACGCGGCCCCGGCCCGGCTGATGGCCGTGGCGCACCGCATCGTCCACGGCGGCGAGCGCTATGCCCGGTCCGTGGTGCTGGACGATGCCGCGATGGCCTACCTGCGCACGCTCGAACCGCTGGCGCCGCTGCACCAGCCGCACAATCTGGAAGGCGTGGAGTTGTTCATGCGCGCCTTCCCCGAGCTGCCGCAAGTGGGCTGCTTCGACACCTCGTTCCACACCACGATGGACCCGCTGGAGCAGCGCTTCGCCCTGCCGCAAGCCATGCACGGCGAAGGCATCCGCCGCTACGGCTTCCACGGCCTGTCGTACCGCTACCTGGCTGCGCGGCTGGCCGAACGCAGCGGCCGCAGCGGCCGCAAGGTGCTGATGGCCCACCTGGGCAACGGCGCCAGCGTGTGCGCCATGCGCAGCGGCGTGAGCGTGGCCACCAGCATGGGCTTCTCCGCGCTGGACGGGCTGATGATGGGCAGCCGCTGCGGCGCCCTGGACCCCGGCGTGCTGCTGCACCTGATGCGCCAGGGCTGGGATGCGGACCGCATCGAAAAACTGCTATACCGTCAATCGGGCCTGTTGGGCGTATCGGGCCTGTCGGCCGACATGCGCACGCTGCGCGCCAGCGACCGGCCCGAGGCCCGCATCGCCATCGACCTGTTCACGCACCGGCTGGTGCGCGAATGCGGCGCGTTGAGCGCCTGCCTGGGCGGGCTCGATCTGCTGGCCTTCACGGGCGGCATCGGCGAGCACGACGCCGCGCTGCGCATGGCCGCGTGCGACCAGTTGCTGTACCTGGGCGTGCGCATCGACACCGCGCGCAACCAGGCGGCCGACGGCAGCCAGATCATGGCCATCCACGCCGACGACAGCAGCGTGGAAATCTGGGTCGTGCCCACCGACGAAGGCCGCGTGGCGGCCGGCGACGCGGCGGCGTTGTTGGCGCAATAAGAAGTCCATGCACGGCGGGCGGATGCGGGCGCGCGAGCGCCGCTCCCCCCTACGGCAACAGCCGGCAAGCCGTCAGACAGCGCGACGAACTTTTTTGTTCCGGCAAGGACTCAACCGTGCCCTATTGGCGTCGTTTGCGCGCCACCGCGCCCAGCAGGCCCAGTCCCGCGAGCAGCATCGCATAGGTGCCCGGTTCGGGTACTGCGGCGACCTGTACGGTCAGCAGCAACGGCCCGCTGAAGCCAATCGAAGCGGAGGTATCCAAAGTCCGGTAATTGTCCCAATCCTGGCCCGGGATATGGTAGTAGACATACCCCGATTCGGCAAACGTGCTGTAGTACGCTTTGAGGCCGAGGCTGAAATTACCCACCAGTTTTTCCGTCATCTTCACCGCCGCCGATTCGGTGCCGTTCACGTTACTCTTTGTCAAAGACGCCTCTACCGGGGCGCCGCCGTTCGGGGTCGCGGTCAAGCCCAACAGGGTCGTGTTGTTCACATGGCCCGCGGAGCACAGGTAATCGATAGGGTCCGATGCGCACCCGTCAGGCAACGGCGCATAACCCATCGTGCCGACTAGCGTGGCGCTCAGGGTCAACGACTCGATCCGATATCCATTTCGGACCGTGCCAGCAACAAGCGCGTCCGTGTAATTTGCATTCGGCGGCGACCCCGATGTGGTGGAAATGGGGAACATCTCATCCCATAGGCCCGTGAGCAGAATCTGGGTAGTGCCATGATCTTGCGAAACGATTACCGGCTGCAGCCACGCATCGTAACCAAGGCTAAAGCCGGGGATGTCGAGCGATTCTGCCTGGGCCATGGAGGCCGCACACAGTCCTGCACCGATCATCAGAACTTTGATTTGTTTTTTCATGATATTTGAGGGATAAGAATGTTGGAAAGTCGGCCAACGATCGGTGCGTTGATCGCAAACAAAGCATAACATGCAATATTGCAATAAATATCATCAAATAATCACTGCGACAAGAAGATGAACTGGCCGGCATATGCCGCAGCCGGCCACCTATCCCGGGCTTTTAGCGCGGACGCTGCGCCAGTTCGAGGATGACCCGTTCCAGCGGCGTCGCACCTGTCCGCACGGCCGCGTCGCCATCGCTGTCGATATTGATATGCGCGTTATTGAGGCCGCGCGTCATTTCCGTGAATCCGGCCAGCGCCGCTGCCGAGAAATGGGCATCGGCCAGCGCCTTGGGCCACGCCACTTCCGGCACGACTGCCACGCTGACCGGTGTTCCGCGCATGGCGGCAATGATCGCCGCGACATCGTCCGGGGCATAGTCCTGCGGTCCCGAGAGCGTGACTGCGCGCGTGCCGGCCGTTTCTTCCTGCAACATGGCGGCCGCCGTGCGCCCCACATCCACCGTTGCCACCATCGGCATCGGGCGCTGCGGCGGCGCCAGGAACGTTGGCAGGACGCCGTCGCGCATAGCCAGTCCGACCATCGGCGTCCAGTTCTCCATGAAATAGGCCGCGCGCAGGAAGACGGTGGGCACACCGGCCGCGACCAGACGCTGCTCGAACCTGCGGTTCATGCCTATCCACCCCGTTCCGCTGGCGCGGTCGGCGCCCACCGAGGACAGGGCCACCAGCTTGGGCACCTCCGCCGCGACCGCGGCGCGCGCCGTGGTCTCGGCAATCAGGTCAGCCCGCTCGAACAAATCTTCACGGTCGTAGTGCTGCGGGCAGATGACGTAGGCGCCCCGGGCATGCCGGAGCGCCCCGATCATCGCGGCCAGCTCGGTCAGGTCGGCCACCGCGATCTGCGCGCCGCGTTCGGCCCACGCGCGGCCCGAGGCCGGGTCGCGCACGACAACGCGCACCGGCTGCCCGGCGCGCAACAGCGCATCGGCCGCCGCAGCCCCGGTACGGCCGGTCGCACCGAACACCACGTAAGGACGTTGAGAAGTAGCAGTCATACAAAAATCTCCTGTTAAGTTGAAACAGAAGCGTGCATGATTGCCTTATATGCATCAATGCCATGAAAGACATAATCAAAATGCAGCAAGTGGATTTAGCGGCCGTTGACCTCAACCTGTTAAAACTATTCGCCGCGCTCGTCCGGGAGCGCAGTGTCACCCAGGCGGGCCTGCGCCTGGGTTTGAGCCAGCCGGCCGCCAGCCGCGCACTGGGACGACTGCGCGCGATGCTGGGCGACCGTCTGGTCGTGCGCGGCAAACTCGGGCTGGAACTGACGCCACGTGGGGAGATGTTGGCCGGGCCGGTGGTCAGCTTGCTGGAAGACGCCCGCAGCATCGTCTCGCCCGCCGTCTTCGATCCCGCCACCGCGACGGGGCGCATCGCCATCGCCGCGCACGATCATTTGAGCGTGGTGGTCCTTGCCGGCTTGATGGCCCGCCTGGAGCGCCATGCGCCCGCGCTAAGTCTCCATATCGCGCAACCAGTTGGCGACAACGTGCGGCTCATCGAGCAAGGCGGCGCGGATCTGGCACTGGGCATTTTCCAGGCGCTGCCCGGCAGCCTCCATCAACGCGGCCTCTACACGGACAGCATGGTGTGCGCGGTGCGATTCGATCACCCCGGCGTGGCGGGAGGTCTGAGCCTGGAGCGCTATGTGACCTTGCGCCACGTGGCCGTGACGATTTCCGGCGTGGGTGAAAGCGCGGTCGACACCGCCCTGTCAGCATTAGGGCTGACCCGCCACGTCGCGCTGCGCGTTCCCCACTTTCTGGCCGGTGCGATGCTGGTGGCCGACAGCGACATGATCCTCACGCTGCCCAGCCGGTTGGCGCGCCGGCTTGCGGAAAGGCTCCCGCTCAAGCTGCTGGACTTGCCGCTGCAAGTCGCGCCCTTGTCACCAGCCATGATCTGGCACGAGCGCTTCCATCGCGACCCGGCGCATGTCTGGGTCAGGCAGCAACTGGTCGACGTCGTCGCGTCGTTCAATGCGGTTGGCTAGATTCCGCTGAGGTCGCAACTCCCCTATCTCACATTTCCTTCGTTTTTCCTGCCGAAAACTGTGGGCATGGGGAGTGGGGTAAGGCCATGCGGCTCCCTCCGGCAACGTGTCTCGTTCGCCTGTCTCGTTTTGTCTCGTTTTGTCTGGTTTGGACTCGGCCCGAATTTCCCTGTCTAAATAGACAGAACGAGACAAGACCAGACAACTCTAACAGGGGAAACGAGTACGAATGCCGGAGGGAGGAATACGACCGTACCACCCGGGCGTGCGCGTGCACGGTGGGGAACACTGGCATTACGGCTCACAGAGGAAACTCGGCGATGAACTTAACGACCCGACGGCTCGAGCCATCCGTCATGGCTCTACCTACCCCGACATGCAAGCCGACCTCATCGATTTTGATGTCCGCCGTCAAAAACAGCAACTCACTGCGCTGGCTTCTTGGCAGCAGCTTTTTCAGTGGCCCCGCCTCGACAAAGTATTCCAGTCCGAGCGCGTGACGTTGGTCGACATGCCAGGCCAAGCCGGCCGCAGGCTCAAACCGTACCTCACGGTCATCGCCGGTCAGGGGAATGTCGAGGCCCGGATTGAGCGCCAGATTCAGTGGCCCGTTGCGCCAACCGAATATGCCCACCAGTTGCGCGTGCCAGGCCTTGTCCTCGTCGATAGGCGCCGCATAGCCGGCTTCCGCGCGCACGCCCCAGTAAGCGCCAGCGTCGGCGTCGTGCGGCGCGATGTATTGCGCTTCGGCGAACAGCCCCGTCACTTGCCACGCGCCAGCCCGGCGGGCAAGCGGCAACTGAACGCCGAGTTCGATGTCATCACGCCAGCCATAGGCATATTCGCCCATCGTATTGACCGTCGTGCCTTGCGGGATATTCCGCTTGGGCGCTCGGGCGAAGGTTGTCTGCCATTCGAGCGCATGTTCGCCCAACTCGGCAATATCGTCCGTATAGACTTTGATTTCCTCCGGCGCGGCGCGCGCGGATGTGGCGCCGGCCAGCACAGCACCAAGCAACGCGAGCACGCCACCCATGCGAAACACTCGTCGGACCATGCGAACTTCTTTCGTAATGGAAATTGGAATCGGCGGTAACAGCGCCGCAAGCACTCTAACCAAGAGTTGCCTGCAATGCAAATCTCAGCAACAACAAATGCTGGGCAGCATGTGTCGCGCTACGATGGCCGGCGGCGGCCGTTCTATGCCGTAACGGTCCAATGACCAGCACAGTCATGCTAAGCGATTGATAAACTGTATAGGTACTGTACTGGTCTTGTGCTCTAGTATGGCAGCTCATCAACGGGAGCTTACATGGACGCACTGATCACTTTCGCACCGCTGGCGACCTTCGCCTTCGTTTCCTCGATCACGCCGGGGCCGAACAACATCATGCTCACCTCGTCGGGCATCTGGTTCGGCTTCCGTCGCTCCATTCCACACATGCTGGGGGTCACGGTGGGCTTCGGCGTGCTGCTGGGGATATGCGCGGCGGGCATCGGCGCGCTGGTGATGGCGGCGCCGTCGGCGCAGACGGGGCTGCGTGTCGCGGGTTCAGTCTATCTGCTCCACCTCGCGTGGCAGATGCGCAATATGCGCTTCGACCGCAAGGCGGAGCAGACGCAACAGCCGCTCAGCTTCATGGGCGCGGCGGCGTTCCAGTTCCTGAATCCGAAAGCCTGGGTGATGGCGATCACGGGCGGCTCGGCCTTCCTGCCGCATATCGTGCCGACCTGGCTGGCGGTGGCGGTGTACTGCCTGGTGTTCTGCGTCGTCAACCTGCCTTGCATCTCGGTCTGGGCCGGCGCGGGCGCGCTGCTGCGACACTGCCTCGCCCGGCCGGCATGGCGCATCACCTTCTGCGCCGTGATGATGTTGCTGACCGCTTATTCCGCCATCGCGATCTGGCTGTAGCCCGCACGCGTTCAGCGGCGCCCCAACCCCGGCATCATGCGCGCCAACACGCCATCCTTGAGCAGGTACTGGTGCGCCAAGCCGGCCACCGCATGCAGACCGGCCAGGATCAGCAACAGATTGGCGGCGAACTCATGGTATTCCTCGAACGCGGAGCGCAGGGCCTTGTTGCCGGGATCGTAGGCCGGCACCTTGAACAGGTTGAACAGCGTGTCGCCGCGCACCCAGACGTTGGCCACGCCCAGCACGACGGCCGCCAGCAGGCACGCGTACAGAACGATGTGACCGACTTTGGCCAGCATTTGCATCGCATCGCTGCCCACGCCCGGCAACTTTTTGCCTTGCGTGACGCGCCACCGGATGCGCACCAGCACCACCAGGCCGAGCAGCACTCCCAGGCTGATGTGCACGCTGCGTGCGAACACCCGCGCCGTGCCGCGCGGGAACCAGTCGATTGTTTCGCCCAGGCACCACAACGCGATGACGAGACCCGCTGTCAGCCAGTGCAGGCGTATCGTCTGGGCATCGTATTGCTGGACGGTGGCATGAACAGTTTTCATCGCAAACCTCTTTTCCTTGAAATCAGATAAGAGTCGCAACGCGCCGGGCGCGATGGACATCCCAAGGCGGACGCGCCAACACCGCGTCCACAGTGAGCATGATGTCACATTTTCCCTGTTGGCAACAGGCCGCCGGATCACGCAAGCGCGATCCGCCGCCCGCGCCCATCCACCTCAAGCCGCCCGGATCACGCCCGTCCCGCGCGCGGCGGCGCCGCCGAGACCAGGGTGAAACTGGCCACCAGTTCCTCCAGCTTGTGCGCCTGCTGGCGCATGCTGGCCGCCGACTCGGCCGCCTGCTCGACCAGCGCCGCGTCCTGGCGCGTCACGCTGTCCATCTCGGCGATGGCGCCGCGCACCTGTTCGATGCCTTCGCTCTGCTCGCCGCTGGCGCGCTTGATCTCGCCCATGATGCCGGTGGCCTGGTCCACCGCCGCCACGATCTCGCCCATGGTCTTGCCGGCCTGGTCGACCAGCGCGGCGCCCGCCTCCACCTGCGCCACCGCGTCGCCGATCAGGGTGGCGATCTCCTGCGCCGCGCCGGCCGAGCGCTGCGCCAGGCTGCGCACTTCCGATGCCACCACCGCGAAGCCGCGGCCCTGCTCGCCGGCCCGGGCCGCCTCCACGGCCGCGTTCAAGGCCAGAATGTTGGTCTGGAACGCGATGCTGTCGATCACGCCGATGATGTCGGCGATGCGGCGCGAGCTGTCGCGGATCGAGCCCATGGTCTGCACCACCTGCCCCACCGCCTGCCCGCCACGGGCCGCGATGCCCGAACTTTCCTCCGCCAGCCGGGCCGCGTGCTGGGCCTCGGCCGCGTTGTGCTGCACGGCGCTGGTGAGCTGGGCGATGGAGGCGGCCGTCTGCTGCAGCGAACTGGCCTGCGCCACCGTGCGCTGCGACAGGTCGGCGTTGCCGGACGCCATCGCGTGCGCGCCGCGGTTCACGATCCCCGTCACCTCCTTGATCTGTCCGACCAGCAGCTTGAGGTTGACCTGCAGCACCCGCAGCGATTGCCGCACCTGGCTCACCTCGGCCGCGCCGTGCGCGTCGAGCCGGCCGCTCAGGTCGCCCGTGCTCATGCGCTCCAGGTCGCGCCGCATGCCCGCCAGCGGTTCCACGGCGCGCCGGTAGGTGAGCCAGCCGCCCACCATGGTCAGGGTGGCGCCGGCCGCCGCGCTGGCGTCGGCCACGGCCGGGCTGCCGGTCGCCGTCAGCGCGAACAGCGCCACCAGCAGCAGGCCGGCGCCCAGCATGCCGTGCCGGATCGACAGTCCGGCCACCCGGTCGCGCACGCCATGGCGGGCGCGCTGGACCACGGCGCCTTCGCGCACGGCCAGTTTGCCGTCGCTGGCCGCCAGCGCCCGGTAGGCCGCGTCGGCCGCCGCCACGGCCGCGCGCTCGGGCCGGATGCGGATCGACGTGTAGCCCACCACCTGGCCCCGCTCGAACAGCGGCGCCGCGCTCACGTCCACCCAGTAGAAGTCGCCGTTCTTGCAGCGGTTCTTCACCAGCCCGCTCCACGCCTTGCCGCTTTTGAGCGTGCGCCAGAAATCCTCGAACGCGGCGGCCGGCATGTCCGGGTGGCGCACGATGTTTTGCGGCGCTCCCATCAATTCCTGTTCGGAATAACCGCTGATGTTGATGAAGTCCTGGTTGACATAGGTGATATTGCCCCGCAGATCGGTCTTGGAGACGACCGTCTCATGGGGTTGCAAGATGTATTCGATGTCGGTCACGTAGGGGCGGTTGCGCATCTCGTTCAGTTCCAGGAGGTGAAAGGGGTAGCGGCGGAAGGCCGGGGGCGGTTGAAAGGCGCCAGTCTAATGAGGCCGTAGACAAAAAAATATGATCCTTATCAAAGATTCACAATCCATCTTTAAAAGTTGTAATTAAAAAAATTAAGAAAAGCGCGCACCGCGCCCCGCTTTCCCTATGGTGCGGACTATGCTTGCCGTACAATGACAGCCCCTCCGCACAGTCTGTCGGTGCAGGGCAATTCGACACTGAAAACCACCGCATGAACGATCTGACCCCACAGCCCCTCGCACAACTGCATCCCGACATCCTGTACGGTCCCCGTCGGGACGAGCTGCTACGCGAGGAGATCCTGGCCGACCTGCTCGAAGCGAGCGCGGCCCGCGCGCCGGCCCACACGGCCATGGTGTGCGGTGGCCGCCGCCTCAGCTACGGCGAGCTCGACGCCCAGGCCGAGCTGGTGGCGGCGCGGCTGATCGCGGCCGGCGTGGGGCCGGGCCGGATCGTGGGCTTGTGGCTGGCGCGCGGCGTCGAGCTGCTCGTCATGCAAGCGGGCATCGCCAAGGCCGGCGCGGCCTGGCTGCCGGTGGACGAGGACACGCCCGTCGAGCGCCTGCAGGTGTGCCTGGACGACGCCCAGGCGGCCGGCGTGCTGACCAGCGCCGCGTTCGCGCCGCGCCTGGCCCAGCTGGGCCGCCCGGTGTGGACGGCCGAGGCCATGCTGGCCGCGCCGGCGCCCGGCGAAACGCTGACCCGGCGCGGCGCCGTCTCGCCCGACGCGCCGGCCTACGTGATCTACACCTCGGGTTCGACCGGCAAGCCGAAGGGCATCCTGATCAGCCAGCGCAGCATCTGCCACTTCCTGCGCAGCGAGAACGCGGTGCTCGGCGTGCGCGCCGACGACACCGTCTACCAGGGCTTCTCGGTGGCGTTCGACATGTCGTTCGAGGAGATCTGGATCGCCTACCTGGTGGGCGCCACGCTGTTCCTCGGCCCGCGCGAAGTGAGCGCCGACCCGGACGCCCTGCCCCAACTGCTGGCCGACAACGGCGTGACCGTGCTGCACGCCGTGCCCACCCTGCTGGCCCTGTTCAACCAGGAAGTGCCGACGCTGCGCATCATCAACCTGGGCGGCGAGATGTGCCCGGAATCGCTGGTCGCGCGCTGGTCGCGCGCCGGGCGCCAGATGTTCAACACCTACGGCCCCACCGAGGCGACCGTGTCGGCCAGCCTGGCGTCGCTGGCGCCGAACCGCCCCGTCACCATCGGCACCCCGCTGCCCAACTACGGCCTGCTGGTGGTGGACGCGGAGGCGGCGCAGGCCGGCGCCCCCTTGCGCCTGCTGCCGCGCGGCGAGACGGGTGAGTTGTGCATCATCGGCCCCGGCCTGGCCGAGGGCTACCTGGGCCGGCCCGACCTGACGGCCGAAAAATTCCTGGCCAACCCGTGGCGCGCCGGCGAGCACGACGCGCGCCTGTACCGCACCGGCGACCTGGCCCGCATAGCCGACGACGGCGAGGTGCTGTGCCTGGGCCGGGCCGACGACCAGGTCAAGATCCGCGGCTTCCGCGTCGAACTGGGCGAGATCGAAGCGCTGCTGGCCCAGCAGCCGGGCGTGGGCACGGCCGCCGTCCTGCTGCGCAAGGACGACGGCATCGACCAGTTGGTGGCCTACCTGGTGCCCGAGGCCGGCGCCGCGCTGGAGGCGCGCGCGCTGCGCCAGGCGCTGGCCGCCGTGCTGCCGCCCTACATGGTGCCGGGCCGCTACGAACTGCTGGCGGCCATGCCGCGCCTGACCTCGGGCAAGATCGACCGCAAGGCGCTCAAGGCCACGCCCCTGAGCGCGCCGGCCGCCGGCGAGGCGGCCGACTCCGACCTGCCCGAAACGCCGGCCGAGGCGGCCCTGTTCACGGCGCTGGCCACGCTGTTCCCCGGCCAGCCGATACTGCGCCAGGCCGATTTCTTCACCGACCTTGGCGGCCACTCGTTCTTCGCCGCGCGCCTGGCCTCGGCCCTGCGCGCCGACCCGCGCTTCGCCCACGTGACCGTGCGCGACATCTACCAGCAGCGCCAGGTGGGCAGGATCGCCGCCGTGCTGGCCGACGCGCCGGCCGCCGTGGCGGCCCAGGCGCCGTGGACGCCGCCGTCCGCGCTCAAGCGCTGGACCTGCGGCCTGGCCCAGGCGGCCGCCATGCCGGGCCTGGTGGCGTTGCGCATGGCGCAGTGGCTGGCGCCGTTCTTCACCTACCACTTCTTCACCGGCGACCCGGGCGACTCGGTGGCGCGCGCCATCGCCGCCTCGGTCGGCGTGTTCCTGCTGGCCACGGTGATGGAATTCGCCATCGCCATCGGCGGCAAGTGGCTGATCGCGGGCCGCCTCAAGGCCGGCGACTATCCGCTGTGGGGCCTGACCTACTACCGCTGGTGGCTGGCCGACCGGCTGGTGGAGGCGGCGCCGGCCTACCTGCTGAGCGGCTCCTCGCTCAACGCGTGGTGGCTGCGCGCGCTCGGCGCGCGCATCGGCAGGGACGTCATCGTCGGCTCGTTCACGCTGCGCGCGGCCGACCTGCTGACCATCGGCGACGGCGTCAGCATCGGCAACGCCGTCAACCTGGAGAACGCGCGGGTGGAGCGGGGCCGGCTGCGGCTGGGCCGCATCCGCCTCGACGACGACGCCTGCGTCGGCTCGTTCGCGGTCCTGGAGGGCAACACCCACGTCGGCGTGGCCGGCCACCTGGAGGGCCAGTCGGCGCTGGGCGACGGCATGGCCGT
This sequence comes from Rugamonas sp. GW822-FHT03B10, assembly GCF_058801745.1. NCBI lineage: Bacteria > Pseudomonadati > Pseudomonadota > Betaproteobacteria > Burkholderiales > Oxalobacteraceae > Rugamonas > Rugamonas sp. GW822-FHT03B10. Next base: position 119,284 of record NZ_JBXANP010000005.1, read on the forward strand.
GCCGGCCGGGCGCGTGTGGAGCGGCTCGCCCGCGCGCGACGCCGGTCCGCACGACGCCAACCGCCTGCCGCCGCGCCCCGCGGTCAGCGACGCGCGCCGGCTCGGCGAGGGCGTCTTCTTCGTGTTCGGCATCCTGCTCATCGTCACGCTGTTCTTCATGCCCGTGTTCCCCAGCTTCGTGCTGATCGACTGGTTCGACGAGGCCGGCTGGCTGCGCTGGGTGCAGGGCGACGACGTGCGCATCCATCTGCTGCGCTACTTCCTGCTGGCCTTCCCCGCCAGCACCGTGCTGATCGTGCTGACGGCGCTGCTGTCGGCCGGCATCCGCTGGAGCGTGCTGCCGCGCCTCACGCCGGGCCGCTTCGCCGTCCACGGCAACACCTACTGCGCCAAGTGGCTGGTCAGCCAGATCCAGGAATCGAGCCTGAACGTGCTGCACGGGATCTACGCCACCATCTACGCGCCGTTCTGGTACCGCCTGCTGGGCGCCAAGGTCGGGCGCGACGCCGAGATCTCCACCGCGCTGGGCGTGGTGCCCGACATGCTCACGCTGGGCGACGAGACCTTCATCGCCGACGCCGTGATGCTGGGCGACGAGGAGATCGACGGCGGCTGGATGACCATGCAGCCGACCGTCATCTCGCACCGCAGCTTCGTCGGCAACGGCGCCTACATCCCGGACGGCACCGTGCTGCCCGAGCACGTGCTGATCGGCGTGCACTCGCGCGCGCCGGACAACGACCAGATGCGGAGCGGCGACACCTGGCTCGGCTCCCCGCCCATCAACCTGCCCGCGCGCGAGACCACCAGCGGCTATCCCGAATGGCTGACCTTCCACCCGTCGCCGCTGCGCCGGCTGGGGCGCGGCCTGATCGAGGCGTTCCGCATCGTCGCCCCGCACGCGCTGGTGATCGCCGTCGGCTACACGCTGGTGCTGTCGGTGATGCCGGTGGCCGGCGCCGGCCGCTGGGCCGAAGTGACGTGGGACCTGACCCTGGCCGGCCTGGCCTACGGCATCGGCAACTACTTCTTCGTGGTCGGCTTCAAGTGGCTGCTGCTGGGCCGCTACCGCAAACAGTCGGAACCGATGTGGACCCCGTTCGTGTGGCTGTCCGAGGGCGTGACCAATATGTACGAGGGCATCGCCGTGCCCAACTTCATGCGCTACCTGCGCGGCACGCCGTGGCTGCCGCTGGCGTTCAACCTGCTGGGCAGCCGCATCGGCCGCGGCGTCTACCTCGACACCACCGACATCACGGAATTCGACTGCGTCCACATCGGCGACTACAGCGAGCTCAATGCGCTGTGCTGCCCGCAGACCCACCTGTTCGAGGACCGGGTGATGAAGATCGACCATGTCGACATCGGCGCCCGCGTCTACCTGGGTCCGCGCAGCGCCGTGCTGTACAGCGCCAAGGTGGCCGACGATGCCCACCTCGGCCCGCTCACGCTGGTGATGAAGGGTGAGCACATCCCTGCCGGCAGCCGCTGGGTCGGCTGCCCGGCCGCGCCGACGCGCGGCTGACGGGCGGCGGACGGACGGAGGGGAAGCATGACCAACGGCGCCGCGCCGCCCGTGCAGCCGTGGCCCGGCCCCACGCCGGTGCTGCATGACGGGCGCTGCGTGATCGCGTTGGCGACGGCCGGCCGCACGCGCCCGCAGGCGCGCCAGCTGGCGCGGCAGGCGATCCGCGAGGTGCTGGCCGCGCTGCTGTCGATCGACCCGGACGAAATCGGCCTGCCCGCCACACCGGGCCAGCCGCAGCGCATCACGCTCGATGCCGCGCCGGCCGGCGGCCCGCTGGCCACGCCCTGCTGCTCGATCAGCCACGAGACGGGATGGACGCACGTGGCCATCAGCCTCGCCGGGCCGGTCGGCATCGACGTGATGGCGCCGCTGGAGATCGACGATTGGGCCGCGCTGGCGCGCGACTATCTGGGGCCGGACGTGGCGCGCGATCTGGCCGCGCGCGCCCCGGCCGCCCGCGCGCGCGCGCTGGCGCAGGCGTGGACGGCGCGCGAGGCGGGCCTCAAATGCATGGGCTTGGGACTGGAGGAATGGGGGCGGCCACCCGCGCTGGCCTGCCGCGTGGCGCCGCTGGCGCTGCCGTCCGGCCTGGTGGGCACGCTGGCGTGGCCTGGGAGCACGTAGGGCCGGAGAAGAAAAGTCGGCTGCGCCGGCGCCCTACCGCGCCGACGCATCTGGTGCCAACCGTTACAAGGTTAGCACCTCCGCCCCCGATCACAACATAAAGTAGTTGAATCGCAACACAAATTTGTCCTGGATAAATCGATCCCCCACCAACACGCGGCCGGACGGTGAAATCCGCGACACCACCGGGCGTTTTCCGCGCGGGCCGGGCTGGCCGGGCCAGAAAGCCATTGAGCCGGGGGCTGGCTTCGGGTACAGTATGCGCGCACCACCACAGGCATCGCACCCGCTGCAACCGCCGCGCGCGCCAACCTCACACATCATGACGACTATCGCAGTTATCGGCGGCGGCATCACCGGCGTCACCACGGCCTACGCGCTGGCCAAGCGCGGCTACCAGGTCACCGTGTTCGAACGCCACCGCTACGCGGCCATGGAAACCTCGTACGCCAACGGCGGCCAGTTGTCGGCCTGCCACGCCGAGGTATGGAACCACTGGGGCACCATCGCCAAGGCCCTGAAATGGATGCGGCGCGGCGACGCGCCCTTGCTGCTCAACCCACGGCCCAGCTGGCACAAGCTGTCGTGGTTCGCCCAGTTCCTCGCCGCCATGCCGCGCTACGAGCGCAACACCATCGCCCTGGCGCAGCTGGCCATCGCCGCGCGCCGCCACCTGTTCGCCTGGGCCGAGGAGGAAGGCATCGCGTTCGACCACCGGCGCGAAGGCATCCTGCATGTCTACCGCGACCGGGCCGGCTTCGAGCACGCGGCCGGCGTCTCGCGATTGCTGGCGCGCGGCGGGCTGGAACGGCGCGCCGTCACGCCGGACGAGATGCGCGCCATCGAACCGGCGCTGGCCGGCAGCTACTACGGCGGCTACTTCACCGAGAGCGACAGCACGGGCGATATCCACCTGTTCACCACCGGCCTGGCGCGGGCGGCGGCGCGGCTGGGCGTGGAGTTCCGCTACGAGCAGGATGTGCGCGCCGTGGCGACCGATGGCGCCACCGCCCTCGTCACCGTGCATCAGGACGGCGAAGGCCGCACCAGCGATTACGACGGCATGGTGATCTGCGCCGGCACCGCCAGCCGCGCGCTGGCGGCCATGGTGGGCGACCATGTCAACGTCTATCCGGTCAAGGGCTATTCGATCACGGTGCGGCTGGACGACGCGGCCAGCCAGGCCGCCGCGCCCACCGTCAGCCTGCTCGACGACGCCACCAAGCTGGTGTCGTCGCGGCTGGGCGAACAGCGGCTGCGGGTGGCGGGAACGGCCGAATTCAACGGCGACAACCGCGACATCCGCGCCGACCGCATCCGCCCGCTGGTGGACTGGGTGCGGCAATGCTTCCCCGGCGTGAGCACGCGCGACGTGACGCCGTGGGCCGGCCTGCGGCCCATGCTGCCGGACCTGATGCCGCGCGTGGGCAGGGGCAAGGCGCCGTGCGTGTTCTACAACACGGGCCACGGCCACCTGGGCTGGACGCTGTCGGCCGCCACGGCCGACATGGTGGCCGAGGAGATCGTCCGGACGCTGGGCGCGCCCCGCCTCGACACCCAACAGTTCGGAACGTAAGCCATTTGAATTGGGGCAGGTCCCGGCTGGCGTCCGGGTTTGCCCTGGTTGACCCGAACGTCAGGCCGCCGCCACGCCGCAGCGCCGCACCAGTTGCTCGAACTCCTCCAGCGGCAAGGGCCGGCCGTACAGATATCCCTGGTAATGCCGGCAGCCGGCCGCCTCCAGCCGCTGGCGTTGCAGCTCCGTCTCCACCCCTTCGGCGATCACGTCCAGATGCAGGCTGGCCGCCATGCCCGTGATGGTGCTGACGATGGCCTGGTCGCTGCCATCGGTGGCCAGGTCGCGCACGAAGGACTGGTCGATCTTGAGCTGGTCCAGCGGCAGCCGCTTCAGGTACTGCAGCGACGAATAGCCGGTGCCGAAATCGTCGAGCGAGAACTTGATGCCCAGCGCCTTGAGCTCCTTCATGGTGGCGATGGTTTCCTCGATGTTGTCGACCAGGATGCTCTCGGTCAGCTCCAGCTTGAGCAGACCGGGCGGCAGGTGATAGCGCGCCAGCGCGTTCCGCACATGCTCGACGAACTGGTGCTGGCGGAACTGGCGCGCGCTCACGTTGATGGCCAACGCCAGATCGCGCGTGCCCGCGTCGCGCTGCCACGCGTGCAGTTGCGCGCACGCCGTTTCGAGCACCCAGTCGCCGATCGGCAGGATCAGCCCCGTCTCCTCGGCCAGCGGAATGAACTGGGCCGGCGACACGAAGCTGCCGTCGACCCGCTCCCACCGGATCAACGCCTCGGCGCCCAGCGCCCGGCCCTGCTGGTCGACCTGCACCTGGTAGTACAGCCGGAACTGGTCGTCCTCCAGCGCCTGGCACATCTGCTCCTCCAGGTGGGCGCGGGCCGTGATGTTGTCCTGCATCTGCTGGTCGAAGAAACGCATCGCGTTGCGGCCCGCCTTCTTGGCCTGGTACATGGCGATGTCGGCCTGCACCAGCACCTCGTCGGGCTGCTGGCGGGGATCGGCGAACAGGGTGATGCCGATGCTGGGCGTGCTGCGGCAGTTGTGGTGGGCCAGCTGGTAAGGCTGGTTCAGGCTGGTCAGGATCTTGTGCGCCACCATCTCGGCCTTGGTGGCCGCGCCCATGGGGTCGATGTCCAGCCCTTCGATCAGCACCACGAACTCGTCGCCGCCCAGCCGCGCCACCGTGTCGCACTCGCGCAGGCAGTCCTGCAGCCGCTCGGCCACCTGCTGCAGCAGCAGGTCGCCCACGTTGTGGCCCAGCGTGTCGTTGAGGGTCTTGAAGTTATCGAGGTCGATGAACATCAGCGCGTTGATGCTGTGGCTGCGCGACAGCACGTGCAACGCTTGCTTGAGGCGTTCGAGCAGCAGGCGGCGGTTGGGCAGGCGCGTGAGCGGATCGTAGAACGCCAGGTTCTTGATCTCGTCGGTGGCGGCCTTGCTGAGCGAGATGTCGCTCAGCGAGGCCACGTAGTGCGTGGCCAGCTGGTCGGCGTTGCGCACGGCCGTCACGGTCAGCCGTTCCGGATACACCTCGCCGTTCTTGCGGCGGTTCCAGATCTCGCCATCCCAGCGCCCGCGCACGCGCAGGCAGTGCCACATGGTCTTGTAAAAATCGGGGCCGTGGCGGCCCGAGCTGAGCACGGCCGGGGTCTTGCCCGCCACCTCGTCCGAGCCATAGCCGGTGATGGCGGTGAAGGCCTTGTTGACGCGCAGGATCACGCCGTTGGCGTCCGTCACCAGCATGCCCTCCGTGGTCTCGAACGCGACGGCGGCCACACGCAGCGCTTCCTCGGTGCGGTGGCTGGCCGTGACGTCGGTGAGCGTGATGACGGCGCCGGGCCAGCCATGACGCACCGGCACGGCGCGCAAGCGCCACCAGCTGTCCTGGCGCGGATGCGCGCTGCGGTATTCGACGCTGTAGCTTGGGCGCCGTCCCGCCAGCACATCGAGCACGCCGTCATGGGCGGCCTGCGCCTGGCCGGCGCCGTGCCCGCCGTCGCCCAGGCCCGCGCGGCACAGGCCGGGAAAGTCGCTGCCCACGGCGGCCTGGATGGCCGCGCCGCAGCCGGCCGCCGGCGCGGCGCCAAGGCGCCAGGCGGCGTTGACGGCCACCACCATGCCGTTGCCGTCGAGCACGGCCATGCGCTCGTCGAGGGCATCGAACACGGCCCAACAGAAATCGGGCCGCCCGGCCGGCGCGTCGGTCGCGCCGCCGCCGGGCAAGGCGCCGGCCGACTGCTGCCAGTCGCAATGATGGGAACGCGGGCTGAAATCAGGGTCGCATGGGGTATCGGCCTGGGCATGACGGCGCTGCAGGGCGCCGTGGCCGGGCGAGGCATCTGCCATCGTGGACAAATCCGATGGCAGCAAAGGTGTGGTCATGTTAACGGCTACGAGGGTAAACTGGGGATGCCGAACAGTGTATGGACTCTAAACAAAAATAAACTTGATCCATATCAAAGCGGCCCAAATATTGCCGTATGCAAATGTTAATGTGGAGAAAAAATTACGCCATGCGGCGACTCTTGTAAAATCCACCGCCGCCCCTATCTGGTGCCCATCTCTCACGGAGGCTTTAACCATGACTGCACTGAAACTCGTCCGCACCACCCTGATCGCTTCGGCGCTGGCGCTGAGCGCGCCCGTGTTCGCGGCCGATCCCACCATGCACGAGGTCTATCTGGCCGCCGAAGCGGGTAAATTCACGGAAGCGCAAGCGATGATGGACCAGGTGCTGCGCGACCACCCCAACAGCGGCAAGGCCCACTTCGTGGAAGCGGAACTGCTGGCCAAACAAGGCAAGATGAGCCAGGCCCAGGCTGAACTGAGCAAGGCCGAGCAACTGGCGCCCGGCCTGCCGTTCGCCAAACCGGGCACGGTGGAGAAGCTGCGCCTGGTGCTGTCCACCCCCACGCCGGCCCAGCGTGCGGCCGCCGCCCCCATCACGCATCCGAACTATGGCCAGCAGCAGTCGGCACCGCGCCCCGCCAATAGCGGCCTGCCCTGGGGCATGCTGCTGATCCTCGGCGCCGGTCTGGTCGGCTTCATCGTGCTGGCCAGCCGCTTCATGGCGCGCCGCCAGGCGGCGCAAGGCCCGGCCGGCATGGCGCCGTACGCGCCGGGCGCGCCCCAAGGCTACAACCCCGGCTACAACCCCGGCTATGGCCAGCCGCAGGGCTGGGGCCAGCAAGGCATGGGCCAGCAGCAAGGTCCGGGCATGGGCTCGCGCATCATGGGCGGCCTGGCCACGGGCGCGGCGGTGGGTGCCGGCGTGGTGGCCGGCGAAGCGCTGATGCGCCACTTCACGGACGGTGACAACGCCAACCGCGAACGCGGCCACAGCGACACCCGCAACGACATCATCTACGACGACCCCACCCAGCGCAACAACCTGGCCGGCGACGACATGGGCGGCACCGACTTCGGCGTGAGCGACAGCGGCTCGTGGGATGACAACAGCGGCGGCGGCGGCGACGACTGGTGATCCCCGTTCCGGCGGCGCCGTCCGCGCGCCGCCAGCCCCACCCCGCGCCACCGATCCGCGCGCCACGCAACACTCCCCCCTTCTTTTCAACGGCCCGGCACAGGAAATCACCTGCCGGGCCGGCATTTTTGCGATACTTGCCGGTGCAGCACTGTTGTCCGATCCCATAACGATCACGGAGACCAGCATGGCACCCATCCCCAAGTCCCCCACGGCGGCCACGGCACGGCGGCGCGCCTTCCTTAAACAGGCCGGCACCCTGGGCGCAGCCGCCCTGGGCGGCAACGCCCTGACGGCGTGGGCCGCCGCGCCGGGCACGGTGACGCTGCCGTTCGAAAACGGCGAGCGCGAACTGGTGGCCTATCCGCAAAAGCGGCCGCTGATCCTGCTTTCGGCCCGCCCGCCCCAGCTCGAAACCCCGTTCGCCCTGTTCAACGAGAGCGACATCACGCCCAACGACGCGTTCTTCGTGCGCTATCACTGGAGCGGCATCCCCACCTCGATTGAACCGCAGGACTACCGGCTGAACGTGGGCGGCAATGTCCAGCATCCGCTGTCGCTGTCGCTGACCGAGTTGCGCCAGCTGGGCGACGCGGTGGAAGTGGTGGCCGTCAACCAGTGCTCGGGCAACAGCCGCGGCCTGTTCACGCCGCGCGTGAATGGCGGCCAGCTGGCCAACGGCGCCATGGGCAACGCGCGCTGGACCGGCATCGCGCTCCGGACGGTGCTGGAGAAGGCCGGCGTGAAGGCCGGTTCGGTGCAGGTCAGCTTCAACGGACTCGATACCCCGCCCACCGGCGACGGCCCCGACTTCATCAAGGCGCTCAGCGTGGACCAGGCCATGGACGGCGAAGTGATGCTGGCCTGGCAGATGAACGGCGCCGACCTGCCGTTGCTGAACGGCTATCCGTTGCGGCTGGTGGTGCCGGGCCATTACGGCACCTACTGGGTCAAGCACCTGTCCGACATCACGGTGCTGGACCGGCCGTTCGACGGCTTCTGGATGAACCCCGCCTACCGCATCCCCGACAACGCCTGCGCCTGCACGGCGCCCGGCGTGGCGCCCGCGAAAACGGTGCCGATCAGCCGCTTCAACGTGCGCTCGTTCATCACCAGCGTGACCGATGGCGCGCCCATCCAGCGCGGCCGCGCGCTCGAGGTGCGCGGCATCGCGTTCGACGGCGGCTACGGCATCGCGGAAGTGGCGTTTTCGGCCGACGGCGGGCGCAACTGGCAGGCCGCGCGGCTGGGGCCGGACCTGGGACGCTACTCGTTCCGGCGCTGGAGCATCGCCTTCACCCCGCCGCGCAAGGGCAGCTACGAACTGAAGGTACGCGCCGTCAACCGCATCGGCCAGAGCCAGCCCATGACGGCGCTGTGGAACGCGCCCGGCTACATGCGCAATGTGGTTGAAACCGTGCGCGTCGTCGCCGTTTAAGGAGAACGCCATGCGTATCGAAGCCCTGATCGCCATCCTGGGCGCGGCCGTGCTGGCCGGGCCGGCCGCGCGCGCCGCGCAGATCGACCTGCCCCCGGAAACGGCCGTGTTCAAGCCCAGCACCCTGCCCGGCTACGCGCTGGCCCAGCGCAACTGCATGCTGTGCCACTCGGTCCATTACATCCAGACCCAGCCCCCGCAAATGACGCGCGCCTACTGGGAAGCGACCGTCAAGAAAATGAAGAAGCCGTTCGGCGCGCCGTTCCCGGAGGCCGACATCCCGGCCATGGTCGACTATCTGGTCAAGACCTACGGCGCCGAGCGCAGCGGCGCGGTGCCGGCCACCGCCGCGAAATAAGCGCCGCAAAAAGGGGACCAACAAGGGCATGCCCCCCTTTTTGCCGGAGTCCGTCCCGCTGCGCGTTTCTAAGAGTCCGGCCACCTCCCCTTTTGGGGGAGGCGGCGCTCATCATTTTTGGTCGGCGCGCCGCATCATCGCGCGAAGTCAGGCAAAATATCGAAAATTCCAACATTAACGCGACTACTACGCCAGCAAAGGACGGACATGAACACCGACATCCCATCGCTGTCGGCATGGCTGCACATGGGCTGGTTCCACCTGCTGTTCCCCATCATGGTGGCCGGCCTGCTGTACCTGGCCTATTTGTGGCGCATCCGGCAAATCACCGAGCGCGTCCAGGCCCAGCTCAAGGCGCGCCAGCTTGAGCGCGAACGCATCGCCCGCGCCCTGCACGACACCTTGCTGCAAGGCGTGCAAAGCCTCACGCTGCGCTTCCAGACCGCCATCGACCAGCTGCCGCCGGAGGCGGCCGCCGCGCGCGCGACCATGGAGCAGATCCTCGACAGTGCCGACCAGGTGGTGGCGGCCGGCCGCGACCAGGTGATGGACTTGCGCGGGAGCCTGGAGATCGGCAGCGACCTGACGCAGTCGCTCAACGCCGCCGGTTGCGCCATGGGTGGCGAATATGGCGTGCGCTTCCTGTTCACCGTGGAGGGCCCGCAGCGGCGCATGCAGCCGTTGTTGACCGACGAGGTGAACTGCATCGCCCGCGAGGCGCTCTCGAATGCCTTCCGCCACGCCCGTGCGCGCACGGTCACGCTGACCATCGTCTACGGCTGCGACGATTTTCGCCTGCGCGTGCACGATGATGGCCAGGGCATCGACGAGCAGACCGTGGCCAGCGGCCGGCGCCATGGCCACTGGGGCCTGACCGGCATGCGCGAGCGCGCGCACGGCCTGGGCGGCAAGCTGGAGATATGGAGCCGCCCCGGCCAGGGCACCGAAGTGGCGCTGACCGTGCCCGCGCCGCTGGCCTACGCGGACGCCGACCAGCACCCGCTGCGCCGCTGGCTGGACCGCACTATACTGAAGCTGTTGGGCCGCCATTGAGGCGCCTGCACCGAACCGGAACGCCGCATTGAACGCAAACCACGCCATGCGGGACAGCCCCGCCCCCCGCCCCATCAGCGTGCTGGTGGTGGACGATCATCCGTTGATGCGGACCGGCCTGATCGAGGCCATCGCCAGCCAGCCGGACATGCGGGTGGCCGGCGAGGCCGGCAACGGCCGGGAGGCGGTGCAGCAGTTCCGCGCCTGCCCGCCGGACGTGACGGTGATGGACATCGCCATGCCCGAGCAATGCGGCGTCTCGGCCCTGCTGGAGATCCGTCGCGAGTTCCCGCAGGCGCGCATCATCATGCTGACCACCTTCAAGGGCGACGCCCAGATCCTGCGCGCCGTGCAGGGCGGCGCGGCCGGCTTCCTGCTCAAGAGCACCCTGCGCAAGGAACTGCTCGACACCATCCGCGCCGTCCACGCCGGCGCCCGCCGCATTCCACCCGAGGTGGCGATGGAACTGGCGCAGCACATGGGCCAGGGGCCGCTCAGCCCGCGCGAGACGGAGGTGCTGCGCTACGCCGCCACCGGCCATTCCAACAAGCGCATCGCGGCGCAGATGGCCATTTCCGAGGAGACCGTCAAGGCGCACATGAAGAACGTGCTGGCCAAGTTGATGGCCAACGACCGCACCCACGCGGTCACCATCGCGCTCAAGCGCGGCATCATCAGTATCTGAGCGCCAGCGCCAGCAGGATCGCGCAGGGCGCGAGCAGACCGCCGAAGCCGGCCAGCACGAAGGCCCAGGCGCCGCAGACGGCGCCCGCGGCGAAGGCCAGCGCGGGCCACAACAGGGCGGCGGCGCGCGCCCGCGCGGCCGTGTCGCCGCGCGCCGCGTCCACCAGTTCGATCACCAGTTGCGTCACATTGCCCGTCATGACGGTGGTGGCGGCCTCGCGCCCCAGCAACAGCTTCCCATAAGCGTTCTGCACCGCCATCGCCGCCGCGCACGCCATGCCGGTGGCCAGCGTCAGCGGCGCGTCGGGCCGCTCGACGGGACTGGCCAGCCAGCCCAGCCCCGCCCCGGCCAGCAGCAAAGCCAGTTGCAGCAGCAGGCAGCGATGCAGGGCCCGGGCCGGCCCGCCGTCGCCCTGCCAGCGCAGCACCAGCATGCGCGTCAGCGCGACGAAGCCGATGAACACCGGGAACACCAGCAGCTTGATGGCGATGTCGGGCGCCGGCCGCACCAGGCCCCGGCCGATTAGCACGAAATTACCCGTCACGTGGGCCGTGAACAGGCCGAACAGGCCGATGAAGCCGAGCGTGTCGACATAGCCGGCCAGGTAGCCCAGCGCCACGCCGCGCAGGCCGTCGCGGCCCGCCGCCGGCGTGGCCTCCGTCGCGGCGCCGTCCATCAACCGCCACCCGCACGCTTGCGCGGCTGCAGATCGTGCCAGGCCACCAGCAGGAAGGCGCCGGCCAGCCCCAGGTGCTCGAAGAAGCTGTTGGCGGCCATGAAGCGCTCCATGCCCGCCAGTTCCCAGAAGCGGTTCGCCACCAGCGTGGCCATGACCGTGAACAGGGCCAGGAAGGTGGCGCCCAGCCAGCGGTAAAAGCCGCTCAGCACCAGCGCCGAGGCGCCCAGTTCACCGGCGATCACCAGCGCCGCCAGCGGCGCGGCCGGCGCCAGCCCGAAGTGCTGCATCTCACCGATGGCGCCGTGGAAGTCGGTCAGCTTGTTCAAGCCTCCCTGCAGGTAGGCGCCGCACAGCAGCAACAGGCAAAGCCAGCGCAGTGGCGGCGCGCCGGCCAGCGCGCGCCAGCCCTGTACGGGCACCGTGGTGGTGGTTGTGGTTTGCATGGTGATGTCCCTCCCCTCGCCCGTCATACGGCCCAGCACGCGCAACCGAGCGCGCCCCAGAAGCCCTTCAGGTCGGACACCGGCAGGGAACTGGTCCACGCCGTCGCGTGCTGGTGGCCGTGCAGATTGCACTGGTGGGCGCAGCCGCAGGCGGCCTGCTGCCGGCGGTTGGCCTGCTCCTGCTCGCGCGCCTTCTCTTGCTCGCGCCGTGCCGCCGCGCCCCTGGCCGGTTCGCGGCCCCAGCCCGCATAGCCGCCGTAGCGCCGCACCGGCGACCAGTCCGGCATGGCCGGCGGCGGCGGCTGGTCGTACTCGGCGAACGCGCCGGCCCCGTACACCACCTTGCCGCCGACGATGGTCAGCAGCGCGCTGGTGTCAGCAATGTCGCTCTCGGCGCAGGCGAAGAAATCGCGGTCCGACACGATCAGGTCGGCCAGCTGGCCCACTTCGATGCGGCCCTTCTTGCCCACCTCGTTGGAGAACCAGGTGGTGTTCTCGGTCCACATGCGCAGCGCCGTCTCCCGGTCCAGGCAGTTGGCGCGCGGGTACAGCTGCATGCCGCCCACGGTCTTGCCGGTGATGAGCCAGGCCAGCGACACCCACGGGTTGTAGGACGCCACCCGGGTGGCGTCGGTGCCGGCCGACACCTTGACGCCGGCCGCCAGGATCTTGGCCACCGGCGGCGTGGCCTCGGCCGCGCCGTGGCCGTAGCGTTCGACGAAGTATTCGCCCTGGTAGGCCATGCGGTGCTGCACCGCGATGCCGCCGCCCAGCGCGGCGATGCGCTCGATCGAGCGGCCCGAGATGGTTTCTGCATGGTCGAAGAACCAGTTCAGCCCCGCCAGCGGGATCTCCTGGTTGACCCGCTCGAACACGTCGAGCGCGCGCGAGATGGTCTCGTCGTAGGTGGCGTGCATGCGCCACGGCCAGCGGTTCTGCGCCAGCACGCGGATCACGCCGTCCAGGTCATCCTCCATGTTGGCCGGCATGTCCGGGCGGGGCTGGCGGAAGTCCTCGAAGTCGGCGGCCGAGAAGGTCAGCATCTCGCCGGCGCCGTTGTGGCGGAAGTAGTCATCGCCCTGCTGGTAGGTGGAGTTGCGCGTCCAGTTGAGGAAGTCCTCCTTCTCCTGCTGCGGCTTTTGCGTGAACAGGTTGTAGGCCAGGCGCACCGTCAGCTGCTTGGCCTCGGCCAGCTGCTCGATCACCTGGTAGTCCTCGGGATAATTCTGGAAGCCGCCGCCGGCGTCGATGGCGCCCGTCACGCCCAGCCGGTTCAGCTCGCGCATGAAATGGCGGGTCGAATTGAGCTGGTATTCCATCGGCAGCTTGGGGCCCTTGGCCAGCGTGGCGTACAGGATGGAAGCGTTGGGCTTGGCCAGCAGCAGGCCGGTGGGATTGCCGGCGCCGTCGCGCAGGATCTGGCCGCCCGGCGGCTCGGGCGTGTCGCGCGTGTAGCCGACGGCGCGCAGCGCGGCGCCGTTGAGCAGCGCGCGGTCGTACAGGTGCAGGATGAACACCGGCGTGTCGGGCGCCACGGCGTTCAGTTCCTCCAGCGTCGGCAGGCGTTTCTCGGCGAACTGGTGTTCACTGAAGCCGCCCACCACGCGCACCCATTGCGGCGCGGGCGTGACGGCCACCTGGGCCCGCAGCATGGCCATGGCGTCGGCCAGGCTGCGCACGCCGTCCCAGCGCAGCTCCAGATTGAAGTTCAGGCCACCGCGGATGATGTGCAGGTGGTTGTCGATCAGGCCGGGCAGCACGCGCCGCCCGCCCAGGTCGATCACGCGCGTGGCCGGGCCGGCCAGCGCCATGATCTCGTCGGCCCGGCCGACATGGGTGAAGCGGCCATCCTTGATGGCGACCGCCTCGGCATGGGGATTGCTCCGGTCCAGCGTGGTAAACAGGCCGCGATGCAGGATCAGGTCCGGCGTGGCGTTGGCGTTCATATAGTTGACTCCTCAATAATTGCAACGCGGGCCATCAGGCCCGCCCTTCCGGCGCGGCCGGCTTGGCCGGGCGCTCGGCGCCGGGCAACTGGCCGAAACAATGGGGCTTGACCTGCCCGTCCAACCACGCCACCTTGTGCTCCGGCTGGCGCCACTGGCGCACCAGTGGCGGCACCTGCTCGCCCAGCAGGATGCCCAGCAGGCCGACCAGCGCGATCACCGGCGGCGCCGGCGAGCGCACTTCCAACACGCCGTAGATGACGCCCACCAGCAGGCCGGCCGCCAGCGATACCAGATAGATTTTCATGATTGTGCTCCTGAAAGGGGCGCCGGGCCCGCCGACCGTGCGCCGGCCGGCCCGACGGGTGGATCAGCCCTCGTGGGCGTTGAACATGGTCTGGGCGTAGATGATGCCCAGGCCGTAGGCGCCGCCGAACTTCTTGGCGATGCCGGTGGTCAGCTCGTAGGTGTCGGTGCGGGCCCAGTCGCGCTGCAGCTCCAGCATGTATTGCAGCGACGTCATCGGACGCACGCCGGCCTGGATCATGCGCTCCATCGCGCGCTCGTGCGCCTCGGTCGAGACGTCGCCGCAGCAATCGGAGATCACATAGACCTCATAGCCCTGGTCCAGCGCCGACAGCGTGGGGCCGACGATGCACACCGAGGTCCACAGGCCGCAGATCACCAGGCGGTCCTTGCCGATGGCGTTGACGCGGGCGATGACGTTGGCGTCCTCCCAGGTGTTCATCGAGGTGCGGTCGGTGATCTCGGCGCGCGGGAAGGCGGCCTTGATCTCGTCGAACACGGGGCCCGAGAAGCTCTTCTCGGCCACCGAGGTGACGATGGTGGAGACGCCGAAGCCGGCCGCCGCGTGGGCCACCAAGGCGGCGTTGTTGCGCAGCGTGACGGCGTCGATCGAGTGGGTGGCGAAGGCCATCTGCGACTGGTGGTCGATCATGATCAGCGTGTGATCCTTGGGCGAGACCAGCTGCGAACCGGGGGTTGGGGTTGCCTTGATGGACATGGTGTTTTCCTCGTGAGTGGATGAAGTGGCGGTTGAAACCGGCCCGCCACGCGGCGGCGGGCCATGACGACAGTGTGGGGCCGCTCCGCGTGGCCGCCATCACCGTTTGGGGCGGCGGCGGACTCCCTCTTTCGAGGGGGGGCGGCGCCCGCTCAGCCTTTGATGAAGCCCAGCAGGTCGGCGTTGAGCTTGTCCTTGTGGGTGTCGGTCAGGCCGTGCGGCGCGCCGGCGTACACCAGCAGCGTGGCATGCTTGACCAGCCTGGCCGCCGCCCGGCCGGCCGCGTCGATCGGCACGATCTGGTCGTCGTCGCCGTGCACGATCAGCGTGGGCATGGTGAACTTCTTCAGGTCCTCGCTGAAGTCCGTCTCCGAGAACGCCTTGATGCAGTCGTAGGTGTTCTTGTGGCCGGCCTGCATGCCCTGCGCCCACCAGGCGTTGATCAAGCCCTGCGAGACCTTGGCGCCGGGCCGGTTGAAGCCGTAGAACGGGCCGCCGGCCAGCGTCAGGTAGAACTGCGAACGGTCGACCAGCGAGGCGGCGCGGATGTCGTCGAACACCTTCATCGGCAGGCCGCCCGGATTGGCCGGCGTCTGCAGCATCTGCGGCGGCACCGACGAGATCAGGCCGGCCTTGGCCACCCGCTTGCCGCCGTGGCGGCCGATGTAGCGCGCCACCTCGCCGCCGCCGGTGGAAAAGCCCAGCAGCACGGCGTTCTTCAAGTCCAGGTGGTCCATCAGCTGGGCCAGGTCGTCGGCGTAATGGTCCATGTCGTTGCCGTCCCACGGCTGGCTGGAGCGGCCATGGCCGCGGCGGTCGTGGGCGATGCAGCGGTAGCCTTGCGCGGCCAGGAACAACATCTGCGATTCCCAGCTGTCGGCGTTGAGCGGCCAGCCGTGGCTGAACACGATGGGCTGGCCGGTGCGCGGGCCCCAGTCCTTGTAATACAGTTCGACGCCGTCGCGGGTGGTGATGGTGCCCATGGGTTGGTTTCCTTTCGGTTGCGGTTGGTGGGGCGCGGCCTGGGCGGCGCCGGTGTGCACGGCCATGGCGGCCAGCGGCAGGCTGGCGGCCGCCGTCGCGCCGCCCAGCAGCACGGTGCGGCGGCCCCGGTCCGGTGCGGACGCGGTGGGTTGCGGTGAAGTTTTGCTCATCTGGTTCTCCCTCTGGTGGACCGTCGGCGCGGCGGCAAGCGCGCCGGCGGCAGGTGTGACCAGATTAAGCAATGTCGCCCGGCGCCGGATCACCATAAACTGCTAAGCGCCCGTCCCCCTTTGGGGAGAGCGGAGAGCGGCGCGGCGGCCGGAATTGAGGCTGCGGGAACGTCGGCCCGGTGTTACTATCACGACACCATTAACATCCATTTAACGCATGCCGTCCACGTCCGCCCTCGCCGCCCCGCCGCCGGCCGCCCGCGCCGTTCGCCGCCGCCCGCTGGCGGCGGCCCTGCTCCTGCTGGCGGCGACGACGGTGGCGGCCGCGCCCCGTCCGCGCCTGCTGGACGACTACACCCACACGGCCTGGGGTGCGCTGGACGACGCCCCGGTGGACGTGCTGAAATTCGCCCAGACGGCCGACGGCTGGCTGTGGCTGAGCACAGCCACGGGGCTGTTCCGCTTCGACGGCCAGCGCTACGAACGGGTCGACGCCATCGACGGCCAGCCCCTGTTGTCGAGCAATGTGCTGGCCCTGTGCGCGCCGCCGGAGGGCGGGCTGTGGGTGGGCTACCGCTTCGGCGGCATCAGCCATTTCCACCAGGGCCGGGTGCGCCACTACGGCGTGGCCGAGGGTGTGCCCGGCGGCGCCGTGATGAGCATCACGCGCGCGCCCGACGGCGTGCTGTGGGCCGCCACCCGCGACGGCTTCACCCGGCTGCTGGGCGAGCGCTTCGTGCCGGCCGGGGCCGAACTGGGCCTGCCCACGCGCGGCGCGCGCCAGATCCTGTTCGACCACGACGGCACGCAATGGATGTCGGTGCAGGGCAACGTCTACTTCCGCAAGGCCGGCGCGGCGCGCTTCGAACCGGCCTGGCCGCGCCTGGACCTGATGGGCATGGCGCTGGCGCCCGACGGCACCGTGTGGGCCTCGGACGCCGTCGACAGCTACTACCGCATGCGCACCAGCGCGCCGCCGCCGGGCCAGGCGCCGCGCCCCGAGCTGCCCGGCAGCGGCATGGATTTCGACCGCGCCGGCGACATGTGGCTGATGCGCGTGAGCAGCGTGCAGCGGCGCCAGCCCGGCCAGCCGCTGGCGCCGGGCCAGGAACTGACGCCCGACCATGGCCTGAGCGGCGGGCTGCCGCAAACCTTCTTCCAGGACCGCGAGGACAACGTGTGGATCGGCACCTCGGCCGGGGTCGACCGCTTCCGCCGCAACCGCCTGATGGCGCTGCCGATAGCCGGCGACTTCGACCACGCCGCCATGGCGCCGGCCGGCGGCGGCGCGATCTGGGTCATCGACCACGCCGGCCCGGTGCGCCAGCTGGGCACGGACGGCGTGCGCCGGGTGGCGCTGCGCCGCTACGGCTCGACCGCCTACCGCGACCCCGACGGCGTGCTCTGGCTGGGCAACGGCGACGGCCTGTGGCGCCAACGCGGCGGCGGCGGCGGTAGCGGCATCGGCGGCGATAGCGGCAACGGCAGCGGCAGCGGCAGCGGCGGCGCCGTCATCGCCTACCCGCCCGGGCTGCGCGGCTACGACACCCAGGCCCTCAGCCGCGCCGCCGATGGTGGCCTGTGGGTGTCGGTGGTGCGCGCCGGCCTGTACCTGCTGCGCGACGGCCGCTGGCAAAAGGACGGCGGCCTGACCGGGCTGCCGGACGACTACCCGCTGTGCCTTTCCCGTGAGGCCGGCGGCGCCGTGTGGGCCGGCTACAGCGGCAGCCAGATCGTCCGCATCGCCGGCGGCCGGGTCGTCCGCTACGGGCCGGCGCAGGGCGTGGCGCTGGGCGTGGTGCTGAGCCTGTTCCACCGCGACGGCCAGCTGTGGGCCGGCGGCGAACGGGGCGTGGCCTGGTTCGACGGCCAGCGCTTCGTACCGCTGCGCGGCCAGGATGGGCAGGAGTTCGCCGGTGTGTCCGGCATCGTGCGCACGGCGGCCGGCGACCTGTGGCTGTTCGGCGCCGACGGCCTGACCCACATCGGCGCCGCCGACCTGGCCACGGCCATGCGCCACCCGGGCCAGGGCGCCGTCTACGAACGCTTCGACGCGCACGACGGCCTGGTCGGCATGCCATCGCAGTTGCGGCCCCTGCCCTCGCTGATCGAGGCCGACGATGGCCGCCTGTGGCTGGCCACCGCCAGCAAGGTCAGCTGGATCGACCCGGCCCGCATCGCGCGCAACACGCGCGCCCCGACCGTGCAGGTGCGCGCGCTGGTGGCCGACGGCCGCGCCTACCCACCGCGCCCCGACCTGCGCTTGCCGGCGCAAACGCGCGCGCTGCGCATCGACTTCACGGCGCTCAGCCTGGCCATGCCCGCGCGCGTGCGCTTCCGCTACCGGCTCGACGGCTTCGACCACAGCTGGCAGGACCCGGGCCGGCGCCGGCAAGCCTTCTACACCAACCTGGCGCCCGGCGCCTACCGCTTCCGCGTGCTGGCCGCCAACGAGGACGGCGTGTGGAGCGAGCAGGCCGCGCAGCTGCCGTTCCGCATCCCGCCCACGTTCACGCAGACGCCGTGGTTCGTGGTGCTCTGCCTGCTGGCCGGGGCGCTTCTGCTGTACGGGCTGTACCAGTTGCGCATGCGCCAGGTCACGCGCCAGCTGCAACAGCGCATGCAGGCGCGGCTCGACGAGCGCGAACGTATCGCCCGCGCGCTGCACGACACCTTCCTGCAAAGCGTGCAGGGGCTGGTGCTGCGCTTCCACACGCTGCTCAAGCGCCTGCCCGACGACGACGCGCGCGCGCTGGCCGGGCGCATCCTCGACCAGGCCGACGCGGTGATGGCCGAGGGCCGCGACCAGCTCACCGGCCTGCGCACGGCCGCCCTGCATGACGGCGACCTGCAAGGCTCGCTGGCCGCCTTCGGCCAGGCGCTGGAGCAGGAACAACAGGACCGGCCGGCCAGCGCACACGACGCGCGGCCGGGGCCGCCGGGGCCGCCGGGGCCACGGTTCACGCTGGCGGCCGTGGGCGCCTACCGGCCGCTGACCGAGGCCGCCAACGAGCAGGCCTACCACATCGCGCGCGAGGCGCTGCTGAACGCCTACCAGCACGCGCAGGCCGCCAGCGTCGCCGTCGAGCTGACCTACGACGTCGACCACTTCCTGCTGCAGGTGCGCGACGACGGCTGCGGCATGGACCAGCAGGTGCTGCAAGCCGGCCGGCGCCCCGGCCACTGGGGCCTGGCCGGCATGCGCGAACGGGCCCGCCAGCTGGACGGCACGGTGGCGTTGTGGAGCGCCCCCGGCAAGGGCACCGAGATCCGGCTCAAGCTGCCGGCCGCGCGCGCCTACGCGGACGCGCCCGCGCGCGTCTGGCGCCAGCGCCTGGGCGCGTGGCTGGGGCGCACGGGCGGTGGCGGCTAGCGTCAGACCGGCGCGCGGCAGTCGGCCAGTTCGAGGATGCCGCGCGCCAGCGCCAGCGTCACGGCATGGGTGCGGTCGCTGGCGCCCAGCTTGGCCAGGATGCTTTTCATGTGGACCTTGACGGTCTCCTCCGAGATGACCAGGTGCACGCCGATGCGCTTGTTGCTCTGCCCGCCGGCCGCCAGCCGCAGCACCTCCACCTCGCGCCGGCTTAGCGCCTCCAGATGCCATTGCCCGACCAGGCTGCAGGCCACGACCGGCGCGATGCTGCGCAGGCCGGCGTGGACGTTGCGCACCGTCGACAACAACTCCTTGCGCACCATGCTCTTCAGCAGATAGCCGGCGGCGCCGGCCTTGATGGCGCGCTGGGCGTGCACGTCACCGTCGTAGGTGGTCAGCACGACGACGCGGGCGGCGGGGCATTCGCCCAGGATGGCGCTGGTGGCGTCGATGCCGTTCATGTCCGGCATCTGGATGTCCATCAGCGTCACGTCCGGCCGCAGCCGGCGGTGGAGCTCGATGGCCTCGCGGCCGCCGCATGCCTGCGCCACCAGCCGCATGTCGGCCTCCTCGGCGAGCACGCTGGCGATGCCCTCCCTGAACAAGGGATGGTCGTCCACCGTCATCACGGTGATGGGCGGAGCCGGGTCGGCGCTGGTCAACATTCTCATCCGCATAGCCTGCCACAACATTGACTTTTATGCCATCACTCCATGGTGGTAGCGGCGCGCCACCGGAACGGGGCGTGGCGCGCGCGGGCCGCCGCGCTAAGCTGGCGCCCTGACTGTTCGACAGCACTGGACCGCCCCACATGCATGGCTACCATTCAAGCTTCCCGGCAGGCGGCGCCGGCGCCGGCCTGCTGCTGCTGCGCCTGGCCGTCGCCGCCCACCTGCTGCACGCCGCGCTCGACGCGGGCCGGCCGTTGCCGTGCTGGTGGCTGGCCCTGCTGGCGCTGACCACGGGCCTGCTGCTGCTGGGATTGCTCACGCCGCTGGCGGCCGGCGCGGCGGCGGCCGGCCAACTGCCGGCGCTGGCCGACCCGCACGGCACGGTGGCCGCCATCGGCATCGTGTGCGCGCTGGCGCTGCTGCTGCTCGGTCCCGGCGCCTGCGCGCTCGACGCGCGCCTGTTCGGCCGGCGCCGCCTGCTGCTGCCGGACGACCCCTACCACACCGATTTTTGAAGGAGCCACACCATGCGCATGGAACCCCTGCCCTGCCTCACGCAACGCGGCGGCGCCGCCGCCGAATCCATCCGCGTGCAGATCGACCACGACGACGCCATCGTCCGGGCCGGGCTGGCCGCCCTGCTGCGGGCCTGCCCCGGCGTGGCCGTCGGCGTGGACGGCGCCGGCCCCGGCACGGACGGGCCAGCCCAGGTACTGATCACCGACTATCACCGAGGCGTGGCCCGCATGCGCGCGGCCGGGACAGCGGCCGGGCCAAGGGTGCTGATCGTCAGCTGGCTCGACCGCGAATGCCATGTGCACACGGCCATGACGGCGGGCGTGCAGGGCTACCTGCTGCAATCGGCCTGCGCCGGCCAGGTGGAGGCCGCCGTGCGGGCGTTGCATCGGGGCCTGCGCTACCTCAGTCCGGAACTGGGCCGCTGCGTGGCCGACAGCCTCGCGCGCGTGGGTCTGACCAACCGCGAGACCGACGTGCTGCAACTGATGGCGCAAGGACGCTGCAACAAGTCGATCGCGCGCGAACTGGGCATCGGCGTGGGGACGGTCAAGACCCACGTCAAGGGCCTGTTCGACAAACTGGGCGCCACCGCCCGCACCCACGCCGTGGTGCTGGCCGCGCGCCGCGGCCTGGTGGGCGTGGCCGAATAGGCCGCACAGCCGGCGCGGGGCCGTTGTGCAGCACGGACGAGGGAGTACCCATGCGGGTCCGCCCCTGGCGCCGGTCGCTTGCCCCGCCGCATAAAATCGGTCACTTGACCTATTTTTGAAAATGGCGCACCATGGCCTTTTCCAACCATGGATCAGGCCATGCACATCCAGCCGCTGCGCAGCAAGGAATCGCACACCACCACCAAGGGCCAGGAGCGGGCCGACGCCATCCTGGAGGTGGCGCGCGCCACGCTGGCGCGCGATGGCTACGCGGCGCTGTCGATGCGCAGCGTGGCCCAGCAGGCCGGCATCAGCCTGTCCACCGTCCAGCACTACTACCCGAGCCGCGACGACCTGGTCGAGGCGCTGCTGACCCGCTTCCTCGACCGCTACCAGCGCGTGATCGAGCAGCGCATGGCGCAGGCCGGCGACAGCCCGCGCATGGCGCTGTTCGCATCCATCATCGACCTGTGCCTGGAGGAGTTGCGCGACCAGATCGCCAGCGGCCTGTTCTTCGAAGTGGCGGCGCTGGCCCACCGCCATCCGTATGCGGCCCAGATGTTCGACGCCGTGCTCACGCGCGCGCGCCGCACCGTGCGCAACCTGATCCGCGACATCGTGCCCGACCTGCCGCCCGCCCAGTGCGAACTGCGCAGCGCCCTGATCGTGGGCCAGATGGTGGGCGTGATGACCTTCGTCTCCAGCCAGCGCCCGGCCCACGCGGAGCTGGACGGTCTGCGCCAGGCCAGCGTGGACGCCATCATGCACATCGCCTTCGCGTCCTGACGCCCCCCATAAAAACAAACGACAACCAACAGCACGGAGACCAGCAGCATGACCACCCCCACCCAAGCGCCGTCCCGGCGCAAGCTCAGCGACATTTTCAGCGGCGACGAGATCGCCGCCCTCACCGCCCGCTCCGACCTGATGGGCTGGCGCGCCGTGCTGTTCACCTGGGGCGTGATCGCGCTGTGCTTCGTGGCGCTGGCGATCTGGCCGCATCCGCTCACCTGGCTGCTGGCGATCGTGGTGCTGGGCGGGCGCCAGCTGAGCCTGGCGATCCTGATGCACGACGCCTCGCACGGCACGCTGTTCCGCAGCCGCCGCCTGAACGATCTGGTGGGCGACTACGCCTGCGGCAGCGCCATCGGCGTGGACTTGCGGCGCTACCGGCGCCACCACCTGCAGCACCACGCCAAGACCGGCACGCCCGAGGACACCGACCGCAGCCTGGCCGCGCCCTTCCCCACCACGCCGGCCTCGCTGGCGCGCAAGCTGCTGCGCGACTTGGTGGGCATCGCCGGCCTCAAGCGCGAACTCGGCCTGCTGCTGATGAACGCCGGCGTGCTGCGCTGGACCGTGGCCAGCGACATCGAACGCTTGCCGCAGCAAGGCCGCACCTGGCGCGACCGCCTGCGCGACCTGGCCCGCAATGGCTGGAAATATTTCCTGTTCCACGCCCTGTTGCTGGGCGCGCTGGCCGCCAGCGGCCACGCCTGGCTCTACCTGGCCTGGCTGGCCGCCTATCTGACCACCTACAGCCTGTACATGCGCATCCGCTCGATGGCCGAACACGGCTGCACGGAACCGGGGCCGGACATGCTGCGCAACACCCGCACCACGCGCGCCGGCCTGCTGGCGCGCGCCACGGTGGCGCCGCTGCGCGTGAACTACCACATCGAACACCACCTGATGCCGGCCGTGCCCTACTTCCGCCTGCAGGCGGCCCACCGGCTGCTGCGCGCACGGGGCCTGTGCGCCGCACCGCCCGGCTACCTGGACGTGCTGGCCCTGATGTGCAAACCAGCCCCGGGCGAACTGATTTCCAACCTCCACCGCCATGCAGATGGCACGAAAGGACCGCAATGACCGAAGTGACCGCAATGACCTATGAAACCCTGAACGTGACGCTGGAGGACCACGTCGCCGTCGTCAGGCTCAACCGCACCGACAAGGCCAACGCCATGAACCTGGCCATGTGGCATGAGCTGCGCAAGGCCTTCCAGTGGGTCGACGCCACGCCCGAGGCGCGCGTGGCCATCCTGGAGGCGGAAGGTAAATTGTTCACGGCCGGCATCGACCTGCAAATGATGATGGGCCTGGGCGGCCAGATCCGCAACGACTGCGACGGCCGCACGCGCGAGGCGCTGCGCCGCGTGATCCTCGACCTGCAGGACACGCTGACCAGCCTGGAACGCTGCCGCAAGCCCGTGCTGGCGGCCATCCACGGCGCCTGCGTGGGCGGCGGCATCGACCTGATCACCTGCGCCGACATGCGCTACTGCTCGGCCGACGCCTATTTCACGATCAAGGAGATCGACATCGGCATGACGGCCGACGTGGGCACGCTGCAACGCCTGCCGCGCCTGATCGGCGAAGGCATCACGCGCGAACTGGCCTACACGGCGCGCAAGGTGGACGCGGCCGAGGCGCGCGAGATCCGCCTCGTCAACCGCGTGTTCGAGAGCAAGGAAGCGCTGCAGGCGGGCGTGCGCGAGATCGCCAACGTGATCGCCAGCAAGTCGCCGCTGTCGGTGCGCGGCTGCAAGGAGATGATCAGCTACGCGCGCGACCACAGCGTGGCCGACGGCCTCAACTACGTGGCCACCTGGAACGCGGCCATGCTGATGTCCAACGATTTGCAGGAAGCGATGATGGCCGGCATGGCCAAGCGCGAAGCGAGCTTCAAGGACTGAAGCGCCGGAATCAAATAAACGTGGCCGCGCAAGGCGGCCACATCGGGGCAGCGGCCGCGCGCCGGCGCCGCTGTCGTCGCAACGTGCGGCGCGTCAGGCCGCGATGGCCTGGGCCGCCACCTGGCCGTAGGCGCGGTTGGCTTCGGCCAGCGAGAAGGCGGACGGGCTGTCGGCCAGCGCCGCCAGCCGTTCGCTGCTGCGGTAGGTGAGCGGCGCCACGAAACGCATGCGCTCGTCGTCGCTGACTTTCCCGTCATGGTTGGTGTCGGCCGCCAGCTCATCGCCCGATTCCATCTGGGCGGGCGCCGGTTTGGCGTCGGCCGCGTGGCTGTCATTGGCGGCCGGCGTGGCTTGCCGCTCCGCCGCCGGACGCACCTGGCCCGCCAGGCGGGCTTGCAGGATTTGCGTCTCGGGCCGGTTGGCCAGCCGTTGCAGGCCCGCGTCGAACTGCTCCCTGGCTTGCCGCGCCGCGTCGTCGGCCGACTTGCGGGCCACGTCGGCGCCCGTCTGCGAGGCGCCCGCGTATTGCACGGGCACGACGTTGGCCGCATCCTGGGCCGGAATGGCCGGATGGGCGTGGGCGGCCGCCGCGTGGCGCGCGGCGATCTGGTCCGTGTTGGGCGCACGTTCAGGGTAAGTGCCAGTCGCGGTCACGGTGGCCGCGAAGGACGGTCCGTTCATCTGCATAGTCGACTCCGGAAAAAGAGGCAAAACACGCTGTGCGGACCGCTGACCGCGCCCGCATCGGATAGTAACCAAAAGGAATACTAATTAACACACATTGTAACAGCGTTTCCTACCATATTTCCCAGAATCCAGACAAGAAGCCCGAAGTTACTTGCAGGAACACCACACTTATTTGCCACCCGGAAACCAGTTAGCGCGCCAGCCCCTGTAACAACTTCTGTCCATCGGGGCCCCCCCAGCCCGTG
The DNA here is from genome assembly GCF_058801745.1 of Rugamonas sp. GW822-FHT03B10. NCBI lineage: Bacteria > Pseudomonadati > Pseudomonadota > Betaproteobacteria > Burkholderiales > Oxalobacteraceae > Rugamonas > Rugamonas sp. GW822-FHT03B10. Next base: position 144,081 of record NZ_JBXANP010000005.1, read on the forward strand.
CAGGCATCCCAGCCGGTGCCCGCCTGCTGTTCGCCATTGTTGCCCACCGTGACGTCGCGGGTGACGCCCTCGCAACGCAAGGAGCCGTACAGCAAGGGATTGATGAAGCCCACCGGCTGCCCCAGCTGCTGATTGACCAGCGCCAACAGCCCGGCCCACAGCGGCGCGACGGCGCTGGTGCCGCCGAACACCAGTTCGCGCCCGTCCACCCGCACGCGGTAGCCGGTGGCCGGGTCGGCGTCGCCGGCCACATCCGGCACGCCGCGCATGGTCACGTCCTCGCCCAGCACGCCCTGGTAGTCGGGGCGCGGGAAGAACGCGCTGAAGCCGCCGCCGGTGGCGCTGTTGGGCCCCTCGTTCCACACGGTTTCCGTGGTCGCGCCGTCGGCCGCCACGTCGATCCGGGTGCCGCCGCAGGCCAGCGCGTGCGGCGCCGAGGCGGGAAAGTCGACGTGCTGGCGGCCATCGGTCTCGCCGTCCGTGGAACCGTTGTCGCCGGCCGCGCACAGCACCGTCACCCCCATCGCCGCCGCCTCCGTGAACGCCTGCTCGAACGCCGTCATCGCCTGCCCGGTCCAGCGCGACTCCGGCGCGCCCCAGCTGATCGACAGCACCGATGGCCGGTTCACCTTGTCGTGCACGGCCGCCGTGATGGCGTCCAGGAAGCCGCGCTCCGAGTTGGGCGCGAAGTAGACGGCGATCGTGGCCCGGGGCGCGATGGCGCCGGCCACTTCGATGTCGAGCATGACCTCGCCATCGGCGCTGTCGGCCGTCGTGGGGCGGTTCTTGGCGTGGTCGACGGAAATGGTTTTCACGACCGGCAACGGCAAGCCCAGCTCCTCGAAATACGTCTTCAGGTCGCGCGGCCGGCTGCCGCCGCCCAGCTCGATGATGGCGATGCACTGGCCGGTGCCGTCCAGCCCCGGCGGGAAGTTGTACAGCCTGGCCAGCTGCGGCGGCGTGTACGAGGTGCCGGCGGCGGCCGCCTGCAGGCGGCTGTCGGGCGCCTGGCGCCGCAGCTTGGGCGTGGCCACGGGGCGGTCGTCCAGGCCGAACACGCCCTCCACCACCCCGGCCAGCGCCGCCGGCACATGCAACTCGCCTTCGCGGCCCCGGTAGGTGCCGTCCGGGAATTCGTAGTCCTGCAATTGCACGCCGAACGCGTGCTCCATGGCCGCGGCCGTGCCCGACAGCACCACGCGGCGCTGGGCCGCGTCGCTGTGGATCACGGCCATGCCATGCTGGCGCGCGAACGTTTCCACGGTCACGATGTCGCTATGGCTGGCGCCATGCTGCTGGCAGTAGGCTTCGCGGCTCAGGTAGCGGCGGCTGGCCGGCGGCTGGTCGGCCGCCAGCGCCTGCAGGTCGGGCCCGCCGCGTTCGGGCGCGGCCCGCAGGCGCACCGTGATTTCGATGATCTGTCCGGGATCGACGGGGCCGCGCGCGACGGCGCCGACCAGCGCCGTTTGCGTGCTGCCCGGAATGACATGGGTGTGTGCGGTGGTAGCCATCGGGGTTCTCCTGTGCGGGTGTCGTCATGCCGCTCCGGGCGGCGCCAGCATTGACGATACTGGCCGCGGCGCAGCGACCTTTGAGCCAGCGCAGAGGTGCGCGGCGGCGGGCCGGCGCGCTCGCGTCCAAAGCGCAACACAAAATTACATCAAAAATAACACCTGTTTTTTTGTAGAAACTTTTATCGTGAAATGGTCTATACTGTTTTCACAGTTCGAACCAGGAAAGTGAGCGCCACCTTGAGCCCCGACCATGTGTTGATGCAGTCCGAACAAGCGGCCGTGCAAGCGCTGATGCAATTGCTGCCCGTGTGGTATGACGAGGCGGGCCTGCCCGGCATGCTGCGGGCGCTGGAGGCGGCGCTGGCCGAGTGCCTGGCCATCCGCGACGAGTTCGCGCTCGACGACGACCCGCAGCGGCGCGCCGAACGGGGCGCCGTCAGCCAGCACCTGAGCTTCCTGCGCAACCTGTGCGCGCACTGAGGCGGCACCGTCCGGCCAGCGTATCGGCGGGGCGATCCGTCATTCAAACGTAACCCAAACGATAACTATTTTTCCTTTCCGTTAAGTTTGTAATCAGCCAGTAACAAAGCGGCACTAGCATGGCCGACATCCGTCACCAACCGCTACAGTTCCGCAAAGGTTATAGGCCGTGGAGTTCAACGCCTCTCGTCTGCATCTGCCCCGTTTCCGTCTGTCCGTCGCCGCCGACCTGTGCGAGGAGACCGTCGCCGTCCCTTCCGACCTCAGCAACTTCGCCGTGCTGGAGCTGTTCACGGAGCGGCGCGACCTGATGAGCCTGCCCGTGACGGAGCAGCAGCGCCCGATCGGCCTGATCAGCCGCAACCTGTTCATGTCGCAGATGTCCAAGCCCTACTACCAGGAGGTGTACGGCAAGAAGAGCTGCATCGCCTTCATGGACAAGAACCCGCTGATCGTGGACGCGGCCATGAGCATCGAGGCGCTCACCTTCCGCGCCGTGGAATCGGGCGAGAAGGCGCTGGCCGACGGCTTCATCATCACGCGCGACGGCGCCTTGGCCGGCGTCGGCTTCGGCCTGCAGCTGATGAACGTGGTGGCCACCATGCAGGCCGAACGCAACCGCCAGATCATGCACAGCATCGACTACGCCAGCGTGATCCAGCGCGCGCTGCTGCGGCCCTCGGCCGAGACGCTGGCCGCCACGCTGGCCGACGCCCGCCTGGAGTGGCAGCCGCGCGACGTGGTGGGCGGCGACTTCTACCACTTCGCCCGCCACGACGACGGCTGGTTCGCCGCCGTGGCCGACTGCACGGGGCACGGCGTGCCGGGCGCGTTCATGACGCTGATCGCCTCGTCCACCCTGGCTCAGGCCCTGCAGCAGCACGGCCCGCGCGACCCGGCCGCGCTGATGGGCGCCGTCAACCGCGGCATCAAGACCATGCTGGGCCAGCTCGCGCACGACGGCGCCGCCCCCGCCTCCAACGACGGCATGGATGCCGCCTTCCTGTGGTACGACACGGCCGCGCGCCAGCTCCACTACTGCGGCGCGCGTCTCGCCCTGTACCTGCTGGCGCCGGACCAGCCGGCCGTGCAGGTGATCGAGGGCGAGCGCACGGGCGTCGGCTACGTGGACACCGCGCTCGGGCACGCGTGGCCCAGCGTACGCCTGACCGTGGCGCCGGACAGCCTGCTGTTCCTCGCCACCGACGGCCTGACCGACCAGATCGGCGGCGAACGCGACATCGCCTACGGCAAGCGCCGCCTGCGCGAACTGCTGCTGTCGCGGCGCGACGACAGCGCCAGCCACACGGGCCAGGCCGTGCTGGACGACCTGCAGCGCTGGCAGGGCGGGCAGCCGCGCCGCGACGACCTGACGTTTTTCTGTTTCCGCCCGTGACCACACCAGGAGCCTGTCTTGCTGTACGAAGAATTCAATGAGTTTTGGGACGTGGCCCGCAAGCGCCACATCATCTTCTTTTACGCCGGCTACTTCTCGCAGCACGTGGTGGCGGCCATCTCCGAAACCATCCGCGCCCGGCTCGACACGGCCGGCGCGGCCGGGCCCACGCGCCGGCGCATCTTCTCCTCGTTCGTGGAAATGGCGCAGAACATCATGCACTACTCGTCCGACACGCTCACGCCGGGCGCCGACGACAGCCAGATGCGGCGCGGCTCGTTCTGCATCGGCGTCAAGGACGACAGCTTCTTCCTGCTGTGCGCCAATCCGGTCGACAGCACCAACGTGCAGCGCATCCGCAGCCGGCTCGAACCGCTGCACACGATGACGATGGAGCAGATCAAGTTCGCCTACAAGAAGGCGCTGCGCGAGGAGACGCCGGCCGACAGCAAGGGGGCCGGCATGGGCTTTCTGACCATGGCGCGCGACGCCAGCGGGCCGCTGGAGTTCGAGTTCGTGCCCGAGCCGCACGACGCCGGCACCACCGTGTTCTGCATCAAAGCCATCATCTAGCAAGATCGGGAAAGACCATGGAATCACTGTTCATCAACGCCTCGCCCACGTCGCCGGAGATCGACTTCCGCTTCGCGCAGGACGTCCTGTCGATCAAGGGCGAATCGTATCCGGAGAACGCGGCCGCCTTCTACGGCCCCGTGATCGAGCGCGTGCGCGCCTACCTGGCCGCGCGCAGCGGCGCCGTCATCACGGTGCACGTGTCGCTGGCCTACTTCAACAGCTCCAGCACCAAGATGCTGTTCACGCTGTTCGAGGCCTTCAACGGCGCCGCGCTGGCCGGCAACGCCGTGCGCCTGCACTGGTACCACGACGAGGACGACGACACCATCTGCGAATTCGGCGAGGAGTTGCGCGACGATTTCGCCGCGCTGGACTTCCACGCCCACGCGATCGGCGCGGCCGGATGACCTCCCCGCCGATCGCGCGGGCGGCGCAGGCCGACCTGTTCGCCAACGAGCGCGCCGCGCTGGCGCAGGCCCGCGAAGCGTACGGCGACGCCGCCACGTGCGGCGCCGACCAGCGTCACGCGCTGGGCCAGCTGATCGTCCACTATGAACGGCTGATGCGCGAGAGCGCGCGCCTGATCGCCCGCAGCGACCGGGCCGAGCGCGACATGAACCTGCTCAACCGCCGGCTGCAGGACATGGCCGCGCAACTGGCCTACCGCGCCAGCCACGACCCGCTCACGGGCGCGCTGAACCGCGGCGCCGTGATCGAACAGGCCAGCGCCAGCCTGCAACGGGCCGACACGGCGCTGATCGTGCTCGACATCGACCTGTTCAAGCGCATCAACGACGACTACGGCCATCCGGCCGGCGACGCCGTGATCCTGGCCGTGGTGCAATGCATGCGCCAGTTGCTGGGCGAGGACGCGGCCATCGGCCGGGTCGGCGGCGAGGAATTCTCCGTCGTGCTGCCGGCCGCCAGCGCGGGCGAAGCGCGCGCGGTGGGCCAGCGCATCTGCGACGCCATCGCCGCCCACGTGTTCGCCGCGCCCGTCGCGCGCCAGGTCACGGCCAGCGTCGGCGTCAGCTGGTGCCGCGCCGGCTCCAGCTTCGACAGCGCCTACGCGCGCGCCGACGAAGCGCTGTACGCGGCCAAGCGGGCCGGCCGCAACCGCGTCCAGCTGGCAAAACCGGGGTCAGGTCATGCTATTCCGCAAGATGCGCGATAGCATGACCTGACCCCGGTTATGGGGTCTGGGCGGCCAGTTCGGGATGGTCGCGCAGGATCAGGCGGCGCTGCTGTTCGATGCGGCGTATCTTCTCCTCGACCTTGGCGATCTGCGCGGCGGGCACGCCGGCCGCGCGGCCACGCTCGACATCCGCCTGCAAGCGCGGCAGCTCGGTCGCCGCCGCGCCCACGAACGCGCCCAGCACGCGCAGCTGCTGACCTTGCTGGTACTGCTGGTAGGCCTTGGGATCGGCCAGCTCCGCCGCCGTGGGCGGCGTGCGGGGCTCGTCGCGCTGCAGCGGCGGCGTGCGCGCATCGCCATGCTCGCGCGTGTCGGCCATGCTGAGCCACGCGGAACCGCTGCTGTCCACAGGCGGCAACGGCACCCGCTGCAATTGCGCGTCGCGCTCGGGCACGGCCTCGAACCATTGCCGCCCTCCCGCGCCCGTGCCCGCATCGGCGCCGCCCGCGCGCGCGGACGACGCGCCCGGGGCGCCCGGCATGCCCGTCTGCCGGGCGATGGACGGCCAGGCCACCCAGCCCGCGGCGGCGGCGGCCACCACGGCGGCCAGCATCACTTGCCGCTTCATGAGCGCGACTCCTGCAGATGCAGCGGCTGATCGAGCAGGCTGCGGTTGATGTCGATGCGGGCCGCGCCCAGCAGACGCTGGCGCAGCGCGGCCAGTTGGGCCGCCGCCTTCTCACGCGCCACCGCGTTGCCGGCCACATAGCGCACGGTTTCGGAGGCGGGATCCTGATAGCCTTCCACGCGCTGGTCGACCAGCACGATTTCCCACACGGCCTTCTCGTTCGGCCCCACCGGGCTGCGGATCGGGCGCGATGGCTGGCCTTCCGCCTGCGCGAACGCCAGCTGCGCCAGCCAGTCCGGCGCGCCGCTGTGCTGCAGCCATCCGAGTTCGCCGCCGGTCTGGCTGTCGGCGGCGGACGAATAGCGGCGCGCCAGCGTGCCGAAATCGGCGCCGCCGGCCAACTGGCCGGCCACCGTCTGCGCCGTGGGCTCGTCCAGCAGACGGATGTGGCGCGCCTTGACTTTCTCGATGCGGCGGAATTCCTCGCGGTGACGGCGGTAGTATTGCTCGATCTCGGCCGCGCCCACCTGGGCCACCAATTGTTTGACGACGGGACTGGCCGCGTCGATATCGTTGCCGATGCCGTGCAACTGCTGCAGGGCCTGCACCACGTCCTGCTCGTCGAGCACGCGCCGCAGGTCGGCCACGGTGGCCGCGCCGAAACGCCGCGTGCTCCAGTGCCGCACATACAGGGCGGCCAGCGCCAGCCTGGCCTGCTGCTGCAGATGCGCGGACTGGCGCGAAAACAGCGCCACCCTGCCCTGCACGTTCTGGCGCCGGTAGACGTCGGCCAGCGTGATGGCGCCGGCCGGCCCTTGCGGCAACTGGTAGCGCAGCACCACGATCTCCTGCGCCCGCGCCAGTTGTTCGGCGCCCAGCGTGTATTCGAGCCGCAACTGGCCGGGACGGCCGAACACGACGTCCAGCGCGGCCGGGGCGATGGCCGGTTGCGCCGTCACCAGCCCGGCCAGGCTGCCGCCGGGCAGACGCTGCATGGCCTGCTCCAGCTCCTTGCCGTACAGGCCGCGCAGCGTGGCGACCAGTTGATCGTCCACCATCACGTCATGCGCGAACGCCACGCGCTGGCCGGCGAACAGCACGGCGTCCCCATAGGTCTTGCGCGCCGATCCGGCCAGCAAGCGGTTGACGACGGCCAGCTCCAGCGCCGCGCTGCGGCTGGCCCTGGCGTCGCCCTGGCGCGCCGTGCGCCACATGGCGTCCACGCTGAACGCGAGCAGCGGCGCGCCATCGATGCGCGCGGCCAGCGCGGGATCGCTGAGGCGGTAGCCGACGGCCGCCTGCGCCGACAACGGCAACAGCACGGCCGCCAGCGGCATCGACAACGGTATCGACAAAGGCAGCGACAACGGCAGCGACAACGACAGCGCCGTCGTCAGCGCGCCCGCCAGCGCCCGCGGGCGCCCGCCAGTGGTCCGGATCGTCATGGCGCTTAGTTCGCCAGGCGCTCGGCGGCGCGGTTCAGCACATGCACCACCATCGCGATCGAGTGGGGGATCATCTGCTGGCCCACGCGGCGGCGGTCGTTCTGGTCGGTGGACGACAGCACGATGCCGCCGTTGGCGTACGAGTAGGTGCCGCCCTGGGTCAGCAGCGGACGGATATCGACGGCCGCCGGCGCCACCGGCGTGAAGTCGGCCATGGCGGCCGCCACCAGCGCCGGATCGTTCAGGTGCTCGGTGTCGTAGTAGTCCTGCACCCACTGCTCCCACGAGGCGTGGTTGTTGGCCGAGGTGGTCCAGGTGTGGTGCGGCTGCAGCAGGTCGGTGGTGTGCAGCGTGAAGCCCAGCGTTTGCGCGGAAGGCTGCGCCAGGAACTGCTGGAACCAGTACTGGCCCAGGTTGTCGATGGGCTGGAACGGCATGGTTTCGAAATCGGCGTACTGGCTGTTGCTGGACGCGCCGCCAAAGCGGTAGTGCGCCTCGGTCAGGCCGTAGCTGTTGTACTTGGTGCCGTCGCCGAACCAGCCGCCGTTGCCGCCGGCGCCGTCGTCGAGGTAGTCGCCATACAGCCAGCTGGCGGCCAGGTTGTCGATGTCGCCGGCCACGGTCAGCTTGGCGTAGTTGTAGCCGCCGAACGGGTTGCCGTGCACGTCCTTGCCGGCCGTGTGGTTCTGGAAGTGCCAGTACGACGTGTATTTGACGATGCCCGAGCCCAGGCCCCACACGGGCGCCATCTGGCAGTTGCCGGTGGTGGCGCCGCAGATGTAGGTGTCGGCGAAATCGTCGACGTCGTAGGCGCCCTGGCCCAGGGCCTGCGCGAACTGGTCGATGGTGTAGCCGGCCCGGGTCACGCCCGCCACCAGTTTGTTGTAATTGGTGCTGCCCGGATTGTTCTTCATGAAGGTCACCGCGTCCAGTACGATGCGGCGGTGGGTTTCCTGCTGCCATGCGTGCGCGGGTGCGCTCGCCAGCGTTGCCAAAGTCGCCAGAGCCAGGCTAGTGGCCATCAGTCCAGTCTTTTTCATTATTTCCCCATTAAATAAACCGCACGGGCGTGCGGATTTTGTTTAACCAGTTTAACAAGGGAATATGTCAATATTGTGATTTCAGTATTAGAATTGTTGCTCGATTGAAACAACGTGAACGATTCCATGTCACGCAATTGTCATTTCCATCATGTACGATGCTGCCGGCGCGCGGCCTCGGTCGCGCCCTTCCATCCACACCACAGAACAATGAGCACATGATGAAGAAACGGTCCAACTTCCCGCCCCTGCTGCGCCCCCTGGTGCTGGCCTGCTGCCTGGCCGGCGCGCTCGGCGCGCATGCCGTCACGCCCGCCGTGGCGCCTGCCGCCACGTCCGCGCAACCGAAACTGGTGGTGGTGCTGGTGGTGGACGGCCTGCCCAACGAGCAGGTGCTGCGCTACCGCGACCAGTTCGGCCAGGGCGGCCTGCGCCGGCTGATGGACCAGGGCGCATGGTTCAGCAACGCCCACCAGGCGCACGGCGTGACGGTGACGGCCGTTGGCCACAGCGCCGTGCTCACCGGCGCCTACCCGTACCAGCACGGCATCATCGGCAACAACTGGATCGACCCCGTCACCAAGCAGTCGATCTACTGCACGGAAGACCATGCCTACCACTACATCGGCGCCCCGACCAAGAGCGACGACGGCACCTCGCCCGCGCGCCTGCACGTGAGCACCGTGGGCGACGAACTGCGCTACGCCACCGGCAACCGCGCCAAGGTGGTGGCCGTGTCGGGCAAGGACCGGGGCGCCATCCTGCTGGCCGGTAAAACGGGCACCGCCTACATGTACATGGAAAGCACGGGCGACTTCGCCAGCAGCACCTACTACATGCAAAGCCACCCGGCCTGGGTGCAGCGCTACGACGCCGGCAAGCCGCAGGACCGCTACTACGGCAAATCGTGGGTGCCGCTGCTGGCCGATTCCGCCTACGCGGGCGACGCCGCCGACAACCTCACGCCGTCCAAACCCGGCGTGCGCAACACCTTCCCGTTCGCCTACTACAGCGAAAGCGGCGCACTGGATGGCAGCTACTACAAGCGCCTGAAGAGCGGTCCCTTCCTCGACGAGCTGACGCTGGACTTCGCGCGCGCCGCCATCGAGGGCGAGCAACTGGGCGCCAATCCGGCCGGCGTGCCGGACCTGCTGGCCGTGAGCCTGTCCGCGCACGACTACGTGAACCACGCGTTCGGCCCCGAGAGCAAGATGTCGCACGACCATCTGCAGCGGGTGGACCGCATGCTGGCCGGCTTCTTCAACTACCTGGACAAGCGCGTGGGCCTCGACAACGTGCTGGTGGTCCTGACGGCCGACCATGGCTTCCCCAACGTGCCCGAATTCGCGCAAGGCCAGCATCTGGACGCGCAGCGGCTCGATGGCGACAAGCTGATCGCCGCGCTGAACCAGCACCTGGAAGCCAAATACGGCCAGGCCAAGCTGGTGAACGCCTGGTCGCTGCCCAATGTGCACCTGGACTACGCGCTGATCGACAAGAGCGGCCTGCGCCGCGAGGAGGTGGAAACCACGGCCGCCCGCTACATCGAACAGCAGGCCGGCGTGGCCGAGGTCTACACGCGCACCCAGTTCGAGCATGGCGCCGTGGCCGGCACCCGCATCGCCACGCTGATGCGGCGCGCATGGAACCGCGAAGCGTCGGGCGACCTGATGGTGGTCACCAAGCCGTACTGGTACTTCGGCACCGGCACCACCGGCACCTCGCACGGCTCGCCCTACGCCTACGACACCAACGTGCCGCTGATGATCATGGGCAAACGCTGGATCAAGCCCGGCTACTACGGCCAGTACGCGGAAGTGGTCGATCTGGCGCCCACGCTGGCCAACCTGCTGCACGTGCGTCCGCCAGCGGCAGCCGAAGGCCGCGTGCTGACGGAAACGCTGCGCTGAAACAGCGAGTGGGGACCAGTTAGTGCCACGTCCCCATTCGCGCCGTTTCAATCCGTCACTTCGAACGCGGCCGGGTCGAGCGCGGCCAGCGTGCGGGCGCCGCCCGGCGCCGGCCGTCCGGCCTGCTGTTCCAGCCGCTCGCGCAGCTTGGCCAGGTAGTCGGCGCGGCAGCGGCGCAAGGCGAAGTCGCGGAAATTGTCGTGCTCCAGATCGTGCCACGCCTGTTCGCGCGCGGCGTCCGAATGGGCTTTGGCCTGCGCTTCCATGGCCGGCGTGATCACGCTGGCGCCGGGCGTCATCGGCGTGTAGCCGTAGCGCCGCATGTATTCACCCGTCACCGTTTCGATCACGCCGATCTCGTCCAGCGACAGCTGCTGCTTGAATTTGTCCGCATGGGCCGGGATCGGCGCATAGCAGTTCGACGACCACAACGCCGACAGCTGCGAGATCTGGCGCGCCTCCTGCGAATGGGCCACGTCCAGCATGCCCGGCAGGTAGTCGATCTCCATGAAGCGGCACAGCGCCTCCAGCGTGGCCTGCTGCTGCGACAGGAAGTCCTCGTAGCGGATGGTCAGCACGCGCTGCGGATAGCGCTGCATCACCGCGTCGGCGGCGCGGTGCGCGGCCAGCCAGGTGCGGGCGTTGAGCAGGGTGTCGAAGTCGTGGATGATGGCGCGGTTCATCGACGCCACCTGGGCGCGCGGATCGCGCACCACGTTCACGAACAGCATGTCGGGCAGCAGCGCCATCAGCTCGGCCGCGTAATGCACGCTGTCGAGCGATTTGTCCATCACCACGCTGGCGCCTTGCGCCTCGCCCGAGCGCAGCAGCAGCTCCCACACCACGCGGTGCACGCTGCGCGGCTGGTTGCGCAAGGTCTCGAAGATCTCGACCGGATCGAACACCAGTTGCGGCCACTTGACCATGCTCACCGCCTGCAAGCCCACCACGTCCACCACCAGCCGGAAATAGGCGCGGTCGTCGGTCAGGTCGCCATACAGCGGCAGCAGCGGCACGAAGTCGACGATGTGCAGCGGATACGGCGAATAGAACTGCGGCGACATGTTCAGGCGCAGGCGCAACGCATGGCTGCCGCAACGGCGCAGCGGGATCATCATGACGGGACGCGGGCGCTTGGCCACCGGGGCGGCTTGTGGTTCGGACTTCATTGCTCTCTCCATGGGAACTGACGGTGTGTCGAAGATAAATTCGGTATTCAGCCGGCCTGGCAGGCCAGGCCCTCAAGCTCGAAATGCTGGCGGAACTGATCGATGAACCGACCGAGCTGCGCCTGCGGCAGGTGGTTGATGCCGGCCGCCGCCATGCGGCCGCCCCCCGTGTCGAAACGGCGGCACAGATCGCAGGCGCTGTAGCTGCGCGGCAGCCCCGAACGCACGCTGACGACGAAGCTGCCGTCGGCGCGTTCGCCGAGGATGGCGAACGAGGCGCCCGGGCGCTGCGCGGCCAGCCGGTTGGCCAGCACGCCGCTGACGCGACGGGCCCAGGGCGCGTCCGGCAGCAGGTAGACGGCGCCGCCGCCGCTCTCCCAGTGCGGCCGCAACCCCTGCAGGCGCGCGCAATCGTCGCGGTAGCCGGCGCACAGCACCTGGTATTGCTCGCTGTCGGCGATGAACTGGAACGGGTCGGCATACGGGCCCAGCGCGCGGTACAGTGCGGCAGGCGCCATGTGCAGATCGGCCACGCTGTCGCCGTAGGCGTTGTAGTTGATGACCTGCCCCAGTTGCGCCAGCGCGGCCACGCCCTGCTCGCGCACGCCGGCGTCGCGCGCCAGCGCGCTGGCCACGGCCATCAGGTTGTCGCCATAGGCGGCCACCACGGCCCAGCGCCGGTAGCGCCCGCCCAGCTGGCGGTCCACCAGGATGCTGGTGCACACGTCGGGCGCGGGGTCCCAGTGCAGGCGCAGGCCCGGATGGGCGAACGCCTCGTCGGCCGCGTGGTGGTCGTAATAATCGACGGTGGCGCCGCCATCCAGCACGCGCCGCAGGTCGGCCGTGTTGGCGTCGAGCGAGATGTCGAGCGCCACCACGTGGCGCGCGCCGGTGGGCACCTGGCGCAGCAGCGCGATGTCGCGCTTGACGCCCGTGACCAGCACGGCGTCGTCGGCCGGGCGCGCCAGGCGCAGCTGGTGCAGAGCGCAGATGCCGTCCGCGTCGCCGTTGAACACGTCGTAGCGCGCGGCGGGAGTGAGGGGTGTCGGCGTCATGGCGTCAGATGTAGCGCTTGGCCAGATGTTGGAACAGCAGCTCGCACGCTTGCGCCAGCGGCATGCTGCCCGTGTCGATGGTCAGGGCCGGCTGCTCGGGCGCCTCGTACGGCGCCGAGATGCCCGTGAATTCGGGGATCAGGCCGGCCCTGGCCTTGCGGTACAGGCCCTTGGGGTCGCGTTCCTCGCACACGCCGCACGGCGTGCTGATATGGGTTTCGATGAAATCGTCGGCGCCGATGATGGAGCGCGCCAGTTCGCGGTCGCGCCGCAACGGCGAGATGAAGGCGGCGATCACGATCAGGCCCGCGTCGTTCATCAGGCGCGCCACTTCGGCGCTGCGGCGGATGTTCTCCTGCCGGTCCTCCGGCGTGAAGCCGAGATCGCGGTTCAGGCCATGGCGCAGGTTGTCGCCATCGAGCACATACGACGGCCGGCCCGCCTCCACCAGCATCTTCTCCAGCGCGCAGGCCAGCGTCGATTTGCCCGCCCCGCTCAATCCCGTCAGCCACACGGTGGCCGCGCGCCGGCCCACGCCGCCCATGCGGGTCTGGGCCGTGACCTGGCCCGCATGCCAGTAGATATGGGGGGACTGGCCGCGCGCCGGTTCACCTTCGCGCAGCAGTCCGTCCAGCTTGTCCAATTTGCTCATCGCTCGCTCCTGGCCGACCCGGTGGCCGGCGTTATCGTGTTGGATGGACCACCGTGGTCCCTGTCAGAACTGCTCCCACTCCTCGTCGACGGGGGCCGCTGTCCGGCGCGCGCCACTGGCGGCCAGCGCGCGCCGCGCGGGCGCTGGCGCGGGCGTCGATGCGCGCGTGGCCTTGGCCACCCTGGCCGGCGCCGCCGGCTTGGGCAGCGCCTGCACGGCGGGCGCCTGCGGCAGCAGCGGCCGTCCCGCCTCCGCCTCCAGCCGGAAGATGCCCACCACTTCGGTCAGGTTGTTGGCCTGGTCGCGCATGGCCTGGGCGGCGGCCGCCGCCTCCTCCACCAGCGCCGCGTTCTGCTGGGTCACGGAATCCATCTGCATCACGGCCTGGTTGATCTGCTCGATGCCGCTGGACTGCTCCTGGCTGGCGGCCATGATCTCGGACATGATCTCCGTCACGCGCCGCACGCTGTGCACCACCTCGTGCATGGTCGATCCGGCCTGCTCCACCAGCCGGTTGCCCGCCTCCACCTTGTTCACCGAATCGCCCACCAGCTCCTTGATCTCCTTGGCGGCGGCGGCCGAGCGCTGGGCCAGGTTGCGCACCTCGGTGGCCACCACGGCGAAGCCGCGTCCCTGTTCGCCGGCCCGCGCCGCCTCCACGGCCGCGTTCAGGGCCAGGATGTTGGTCTGGAAGGCGATGCCGTCGATGACGGCGATGATGTCGCCGATCTTGTGGGCCGAATGGTCGATGGCGGCCATGGTGTCGACCACCTGGGCCACCACGGCGCCGCCACGCTCGGCCACGTCGGACGCCGACACGGCCAGCCCGTTGGCGGCGCGCGCGTGGTCGCTGTTGATGCGCACGGTGCTGGTCAGCTCCTCCATCGAGGACGCCGTCTCCTCCAGCGTGCCGGCCTGCTGCTCGGTGCGCGAGGACAGATCGAGGTTGCCCGAGGCGATCTGGCCGGCCGCCGTGGCGATGGTCTCCGTGCTGCTGTGGACCTGGCTGACGATCAGCGCCAGGCTGTCGCGCATGGATTTCATCGCGTGCAGCAGGCTGTGGTCATCGCCCGGACGGGTGTCGATGGCGATCGAGAGGTTGCCGGCCGCGATCTGGCCGGCGATGGCCGCCGCCTCGGCGGGTTCGCAACCGAGCTGGCTCACCACGCCGCGCGTGATCAGCAGGGCCGCCGCCACGCTGGCCAGCAGCGCCAGCGCGCCGATCACCAGCATCTGGGTGCGGGCGGCCGAGTAGGCGGTCGCCGCGTCGGCGGTGGCCGTGTCGTTCTGCTTCTCCTCCACCGCGATCAGCCGGCGCAGCAGATCCCACCACGCCTTCTGCACGGGACGGAACTGGTAGCGCAGCAGCTGGTAAGCCTCGTCCTGCTTCTGCTCCAGCGCCAGCGCGGCCGCCTTGTCGATGAAGGGCAAGGCCAGCTGCCCCTGCTTGCGGATCTGCTCCAGCAAGTCCTTTTCCTCGGCCGACGTGCCGGCCTTGGTGAACATCTGGCCCAGCTTGTCCTGCGCCGCCGCGTATTTCCTGGCCTGCGCGGCCAGGCGGTCCACCTCGATCTGGATTTCCTTGGCTTCCTTGAGCAGGATCAGGTTGCGCAGGGCGAGCGCCCGTTCCGTCACCGTCAAGTCCATGGCCGCGGCGAGCTTGGTCTCCACGTCGTTGACCTTGGTGATATCGTCCAGCCGCTGCTGGATCTGGCTCATGCTCGACAGCGCCAGTCCGATGATCGCCATCAGCAGCAGCGACACCACGCCAAAGCCCAGTCCCAGCCGCGTCGCGACCCCCATGTTACGCGTTTTCATGCCCACCTCCCGAACACTGCGATCCACGTCCCGGCGGCCCAGCGGCCATTGCCTATCGGACGACATGCAGCGATCTTAGAGGATTCCGTACGGCAAAATTGTCTCGAAAAGTCACCTGTGGGCGCGTCTGCAACGGCCCAATGACGGGCATTGACGTTGATCGAATTTCTGCTTGTGCGAGCGCAGACCAGGCAGATCAAGGGGAAGCTTGCGTCTCAACCCATGCGAATCTTGCGACATGCAAGTATGGTGGTCAAAAATAAAATTATGCACTGAGGAAATTTTGTGGCATGAAGAGCATCAATTGGCGCCTCGCAAAACCCACATCGCCCGGTCTGCCCGTCTGCGCCCCTGACACAATCGGACTGGCGTGGCTTGACCTGGATCAGATAAATTTTCGTTAGTCCGGCCTATAGTCCTTGTATGCTCAAGTATTGTGGCCAAGGAAACCGTCATGTACACCCGCCAACCGCCCCGGGAAAACGTCATCCGCCTGATCCAGCAGGAGCACACCAACCTCACGGCCGTGATCCACTGCATGCAGCAGTTCGTGCGCGCGCTCGGTCAGGGCAACACGCCGGCCGACCTCAAGATCATGCGCGCCATGCTGCTGTATGTGATCGATTATCCCGAGCGGGTCCACCATCCGAAGGAGGAGGAGCACCTGTTCGCCCGGCTGCGCCAGCGCACCCACGATGTCGACAGCACACTGGACGAACTGACGCGCCAGCACGTGCGCGGCACCGCGCTCACGCGCGAACTGGAACACGCGCTGGCGCGCTATGAGTTCCAGGGCGCGCCAGCGCTGCCGGCGCTGCGCCTGCTGGCGGAGGAATATGGCAGGTTCTTCTTCGAGCACATGCGGCTGGAGGAGGACGTGGTGCTGCCGGCCGCGCTGCACCACCTCACCGAAGCCGACTGGATCGTGATCGACCTGGCGTTTTCCGCCAACGGCGACCCGCTCACGGGCGCCCCGATCCAGAATAACTTCTCGCGTCTTTACCAGCTGATCGTGCACGCCCAGCCCGGCCAGCACTGAGTGCCTGCGGTGACGCGTGGCGTCAATTGTCAAGCGCCACTTGCACGCATTCGAATATTTCGCTTGCGCTGTCGCGCCACGCGCACAGTGCATTGCATGGTGCATCGCAAGCCCCTACAATCAGAGCCGGCCCTGAGCGGCCCGCGCGCGCCGCCGGCACGCCGTCCACCGAAGGAAAGCTCCGACAATGCCCACCCTGGTTCGCGCCGCCGTACTGACCAACTATCTGGAAGTGGCCCAGCACCTGGGCCTGAACGCGCAGGCCGAACTGGCCAGGGTAGGCTTGAACCGCAAGATGCTGCAGGACCCCGAGCAGCCCATCCCCATCAGCAGCGCCGTGCAATTGCTGGAGAACTCGGCCACCGACAGCGGCTGCCAGACCTTCGGCCTGCGCATGGCCGAATCGCGCCAGTTCTCCGACCTGGGCGCCGTCAGCCTGCTGCTGTCGCACCAGCCCACGCTGCGCGACGCGCTGCAGGTGCTGGTGCAGTACCGCCATCTGCTGAACCGCTCGCTGGCGCTGTATGTGGAGGAAGCGGGCGACCTGGTGATCATCCGCGAGGAAGTGGTCAACGACGATCCGGTGCCATGCCGCCAGTCCAACGAACTGGCCATCGGCGTGATGGCGCGCATGTGCGCCACCTTGCTGGGCCAGCACTGGCGGCCCGTCAGCGTCAACTTCACGCACGACGCGCCGGACGACTTGCGGCTGCACCGCCGCCTGTTCGGCTGCCAGGTGCAGTTCGGGGCTGAATTCAACGGCATCGCCTGCCCGGCCGCCAACTTCGACGCGCCCAATCCGAACGCCGATCCGGCCATGGCCCGCTACGCGCAGCGCTTCGTCGACTCGCTGCAGGACCAGGGCGAACCGTCCATCTCGCACGAGGTGCGCAAGGCGATCTACCTGCTGCTGCCGATGGGACGGGCCACGATCGAACAGATCTCGCAGGCGCTGGGCATGAACGTGCGCACGCTGCAGCGGCGGCTGGGCGAATGCGACGCCAACTTCAGCGACTTGATCAACGAAGTGCGGCGCGAGCTGGTGCAGCGCTACATGAACAACCCCAGCTACTCGCTGGTCCGCATCGGCGACCTGCTCGGCTACTCGCTACCGAGCAGCTTCACGCGCTGGTTCGCCAGCCAGTTCGGCGAAACGCCGGCCGCCTGGCGCGGCACGCACGGCAAGCCCTACCAACCGCCCGTCTAAAAAACCGGGGTCAGGTCATGAATCCACGCAAGTTGCGCGGATTCATGACCTGACCCCGGTTTTTTTATGTGGCCCAGCGCATCAGCCCCATCACCAGCGCGGCCAGGAACACGGTCTCGCCCACCATCAGCGCGATCGGCTTGATGCCGACGGCGGCCAGCTCCTTCAATTGCGTCTTCATGCCCAGCGCGCTGATGGCGATCACCAGCGCCCAGCGCGACGCCTCGTTGCCCGCGTGCTGCACGGCGGCCGGCACCCAGCCCGTGCTGTTGATGCAGGCCAGCACGAAGAAGCCCACGGCGAAACCGGGCAACAGTGGCGGCCGTGCGCTGCCCGCCTGCGCGCCCTGGGCCCGCGTGATCAGGGCCGCGCACAGGATCACCGGCAGCAGCATGGCCACCCGCATCAGCTTGACGACCGTGGCGGCGTCGCCCGTCTCGCGCGACATGCTGTAGCCGGCCCCCACCACCTGCGCCACGTCGTGGATGGTCCCGCCCAGGAACACGCCGGCCTGCAACGGCGACAAGGCGAAGAAGCTGGCGATCATGGGATAGGCGATCATGGCCGTCGTCGACAGGGCCGACACGCAGATCACCGTGAACAAGGTCGCCTTCTCCTTTTGTTCATGGGCCGGCAGCGCGGCCGCCAGCGCCAGCGCGGCGGAGGCGCCGCAGATGGCCGTGGCGCCTCCCGTCAACATGCCGAACAGCTGGTTGAAGCCGAGCAGCCGGGCCACCAGCACCGACACCAGGATCGTCACCGTGACGACCACCACCACCAGCACCACCGGCTTCCAGCCCAGCGCGGCGATCTGGGCCAGCGTGAGCCGCAGTCCCAGCAGCGCCACGCCCAGCCGCAGGATGGTGCGGGCCGTGTATTCGATGCCTGGCTTGCACTGCCCTTCGCCCGACAGGAAGTTGAGCGCCATCCCAAGCAACAGGGCGAACAGCATCACGGGCGCGCCGTAGTGCTCGGACAGGAAGCTGGCCGCCGCCGCCACCATGGCGCTGACGATGAAGCCGGGCGCCAGCTGGCGCACGCGCACGTTCAGGCCGGAGAAGAAGGTGGGATTCATGCTGCGCTCTCCTCGCCGGGCAGCGTCAGGTAGACGCCGTCCGCTACAACGGTGATCGGATAGACGGCCACCTTCATCTCCGGCACGTTGGCCAGGCAGCCGGTGCCAATGTGGAAACGCAGGCCGTGCGCGGGGCAGCGCACATACATGCCGTCCAGCTTGCCGCCGGCCAGCGACGAACCCTGGTGCGGGCAACCGTCCTCGATGGCGTGGTAGGCGCCATCGACATGGAACAGCACCACGCAACGGCCGTCGATACGCACGATGGCGCGCCCGCCGTCCGGCGGCAGTTGGGCCGCCGTCAGCGCCACGCGCCGGCTCATGGCGCCACCGCGTCGGCCGCATCCGCCACTTCGAGCGCGGCCAGCATGGCCGCCAGCAGCACCTCGGGCGGCTGGGCGCCGCTGGCCACCAGCCTGCCGTTGACGACGTAGTACGGCACGCCGCCATTGCCGCTGCCCTCGCCTTGAGCATGGAACGGCACGGCCGCGCCCAGCATCAGCGCGGCGATGTCGGCGCGCTCCATGCCGCAGGCCAGGCCGTGCGTCAGCAGCACGGCGGGGTCGCCCACGTCCTCGCCGCGCTGGAAGTAGCCGGTGAACAGCCGTTCCAGCAAGGCGTCGCGCTGGGCCGCGCTGCCGTTCAACGCCGCGTGTTGCAGCAGACGGTGGGCGTTGGCCGTGTTGGGCATGTTGCGGATGCGCTGGTAGTCGATGTGCACGCCGGCGGCCGCCGCCGCCTCGCTGACCTGGGCCTGGCGCCGCCGCACGGCCGCGTCGCCGCCCAGACGCTGGCGGTAGAACTCCATGAACGGCCAGCCGGCGTCGGGCACGTTGGGCAGCAACTGCACGCCGCGCCAGCGCACGTGCACGGCCGCCTCGGGCGCGCACACGCGCAGGCGCGCGATGGCGGCCTGCAGGTTGCGCATGCCGATCAGGCACCAGGGGCAGATCACGTCGAACCCCACCTCGATTTGCAGTACGCGCGTCATGCCCGCACCTCCACGGCGGGCGCACGCGCCGCCAAGGCGGCTGCCGCCGCGGCGGCGCAACTCGCGTCGTGCGCGTAGTGCCGGCGCGCGTACCAGAACACGGCGGCCGCCGCGATGCTCAGCAACGGCACCAGCCGGAACGCCGTGGCCAGGCCGAGGTGGTCGGCCACCACGCCGGTCAGGAACGGCCCCGGCGCGAGGCCCAGCAGGTTGTTGGCCAGCGTCAGCGTGGCGAACGCGGTGCCGTGGATGGAGCGGTGCGTGAGGTTGGCCACCATGGCGCCGGCCGGCCCGGTGGTGCCGGCGGCCAGGAACATGCCGGCCCCGATCAGGGCCAGTTGCAAGGCGCCCGGCGCCATGGCGAACGCCACCGACAGCAGGACGCAGCTACCGAGGCAGTAGGCGATGGCCAGCGTGATCTTGCGTGGCGGCGAGTGGCGGCACAGGCGGTCGCTCAGCATCCCGCACAACACCATGCCGGCGCCGCTGGCCAGCACCACGGCCGCCGCGCCGGCGCCGGCGCGGTCGGCGCCCATGGCGTAGTAGCGGTTCATGAAGCTGGGCATCCAGACGATGAAGGTGCCGCCCACGAACAGCTGCAGGCCGCTGCCGACGTAGGCCGCCCGCACGGAACGGCTGCCGAACAGGCTGCCCAGTGGCAGGCGGGCCGGCTTGCCGTCCGCGCCGCCGCTGGCGCTCGCGGCGCCTCGCGGCGAAATACGGCCTTCCTTGACGATGATGGGGTACAGCACGGCCAGCGTCAGCCCGAACAGGGCCATGCCGGCGAACGCCCAGCGCCAGCCCACGTGGGCCGCGATGCCGCCGCCGAGCGCCATGCCCAGCACGGAGCCGAACATGCCGCCGGCCATGAAGGCGCCCGTCAGCGTGGCCCGCATATGCTTGGGGAACACGGACAGCACCACGGCGATGCCCACGCTGCCGTAGGCCGCCTCGCCCACGCCCACCAGGAAGCGGGCCGCGAACATCTGGTTGTAGTCCTGCGCCAACCCGCAACCGAGCGTGGCCAGGCTCCATAGCACGGCCATCAGGGCCAGGCTGCGCACCCTGCCCCAGCGGTCGGCCAGCAGCGACAGGGGGAACGTGAGCAGCCCCACCATCAGGGCCACGATGCCGCTCAGGAGGCCGAGCCGGGCGTCGCTCAATTGCCATTCCACTTTCAGCAGGGGGAACACGGCGTTGAGCACCTGGCGCGACATGTAGTCGGAGATCAGCAGGCCAAAGCTCAGCGCGAATACGATCCACGCGTAGTAGCGCGGCACGTTGGGGTTGTCGTCGGCCAGGCCGTCGTCGGAGGGAGTGTGATAAGCCATGATCTGCCTTCAATCCGTTTCACGAGATGAAAAAAAAGCCGGCACTGGCATTATGCACCAGCACCGGCTCCGGTTGCGGGATCAGGTCCGCAGCGGCACGTTCTTCTGGCCGGGCTGGCGGTTCGGCGCCATGCCGTTCATGCGCAGCGTCTCCTCGGCATCCTTGTACTGCACGCCGATCTTGTAGATGGCGCGCGCCTCCTTGCCGTTGGCGACTTCACGGCCCAGTTCACGGGCCACGCGCACGCACTGCTCGATCTGCTCGACCGACGACATGCGCTGGCCGTGCTGGCCGACGATGGTGTCCTCGATGCCGCAGCGCGGATGGAAGCCCATCGCCATCGACATCATGTTAAACGGCAGCACGTTCTTGAGCAGCGATTCGGCCGTGATGCAGGCCCCTTCCGGCGCGCGGCGGATGAAGTCCATGAAGTTGAACGGATTGGGGCCGTCGAAGCCGCCGCCGATGCCGATCCAGGTCAGGTTCAGCGGGCCGTGGTAGACGCCACGGCGCACCAGCCGGTCCAGCGTCTCCAGCGCGTGCATGCCGGTCAGCTGGAAGTGCGGCTGGATGTTGGCCGCCTGCAGACGGCGCAGGTGCTCCTCGACCCAGGCCGGACCGGCCGGCACCGTCATTTCACTGTAGGCCGCGTGCATCATGGGCGAGGCCAGCGAGGTGCCCGCCAGATACTCGGGATAGAGCAGCTCCATGATGTTCATCTGGGTGGTGTTGATGGCCACCGTCACCTGGTCCGGCTTGGGGTCCAGTTCGGCCAGCATGTGGCGCGTGTCGTCGCTCAGCCACTTGGCGGCCTGGCCGTCGTCCTCCGGCGCGAACGAGATCGAACCGCCGACCTGGATGATCATGTCGGGCACGCGGGCGCGCACGCCGGCGATCAGCTCATTGAACTTGGACAGGCGCTTGGAGCCCTTGCCATCGAGTTCGCGCACGTGCAGGTGCAGCACGGTGGCGCCGGCGTTGTAGCAGTCGACGGCCTTCTGCACCTGTTCCTCCATCGTCACCGGGATGTCTTCCGGGAAGTCCTCCGGCGCCCACTCGGGGCCGTACGGCGCCACGGTGATGACTACTTTGTCCTGGTTCTCGGGGTGCAGGGAATCGTCGAGAAATTGCATGCTGGTCTCCTAATGAATGGGTACGTGTGTTTTTATGTGTGCGGTGTTCAGTACGGGACGTCGCCGACGATGCCGGCCCGCTCCATCTTGCGGTGGCAGGGCGGGTAGTCCATCACGGCGTAGTGCTGGGTCGAGCGGTTGTCCCAGATGGCCACGCTGTTCGGCTTCCAGCGCCAGCGCACCTGGAACTCGGGCACGTAGGCCTGGCTGATCAGGTAGCTGAGCAGGTTGCCCGCGCCGGGATTGGCGTCCTGGCCGAAGCGCACGCGCTCGGGCGTGTGGTAGTTCGTGATGTGGGTGGTGAAGGCGTTCACGAACAGGATCTTCTCGCCCGTCTCGGGATGGGTGCGCACCACCGGGTGCTCGGCGTCCGGGAACTGGGCCTTGAGCGCCAGCCGGCGTTCGATCGGCATGGCCGCGCCGAAGCTCGCTTCGATGCTGTGGCGCGCGCGCAGGCCGTCGATGCGCTGCTTGACGTCCTCCGGCAGCCGCTCGTAGGCCAGCGCCATGTTGGCCCACATGGTGTCGCCGCCCACGGGCGGGCACTCGATGCAGCGCAGCACGGCGCCGAACTGGGGCGCGGCGCGCCAGGTGGTGTCGGCGTGCCAGGCGTTCTCGTAGCGGTCGTTGGGCTGGTCCGGGTTCTTGTAGATGCGCACCAGGCCGGGATTCTCCGGATCGCTGCCGGCCACCGGATGGTCTTCCAGCTCGCCGAAGCGGCGCGCGAAGGCCACGTGTTCGGCGCGGCTGAAGTCCTGGTCGCGCAGGAACAGCACGCGGTGCTTGAGCAGCAGCGAGCGCAGTTCGGCGAACAGGCCGTCGTCATGGATGGCTTGTTCCAGCTTGATGCCCGACAGTTCGGCGCCGATGGCGCAGGTCAGTTGTTCCACTCGCATGGCGTTCTCCTCAGATCACGAAAATGGACGAGCCGGTGGTCTTGCGCGATTCCAGGTCGCGGTGCGCCTGGACGGCGTCGGCCAGCGGGTAATGCTGATTGATCTCGATCCTGATGCGGCCGGCGCCCACGTGGTCGAACAGTTCGCCCGCCAGTTCGGCCTTCTCGGCCGGATCGGCGATGTAGTCGGCCAGCGCGGGACGGGTCAGGAACAGCGAGCCTTTCATGGCCAGCAGCACCGGGTCGAACGGCGGGATCGGGCCGGAGGCCGTGCCCACGCACACCATCAGGCCGCGCTTGCGCAGCGAATCGAGCGAGGACATGAAGGTGTTCTTGCCCACGCTGTCGAACACCACGTCCACGCCCCGCCCGCCCGTGATCTCGCGCACGCGCTTGGCCACGTCCTCGGTGCTGTAGTTGATCACGTGGTCGCAGCCGTGCATCAGCGCCATCTCGGCCTTGGCGGCGGTGGACACGGTGCCGATCACGGTCAGGCCCAGCAGCTTGGCCCATTGCGACACGATCAGGCCCACGCCGCCGGCGGCCGCGTGCAGCAGGATGGTGTCGCCGGCGCGGAAGTCGTGGATGCGGCGCATCAGGTAGGCCGAGGTCAGGCCGCGCATGGTCATGGCGGCCGCCGTCTCGAAGGCGATCGTCTCGGGCAGCTTGATCAGCGGCGCGGCCGAGATCACGCGCTCGGTGCTGTAGGCGCCCAGCGTGTTGAGGAAGCCCGTGTAGGTCACGCGGTCGCCCAGCGCCAGTCCGGTCACGCCCTCGCCCAGCGCCACCACCACGCCGGCCGCCTCCACGCCGATGCCGTTGGGCAGCGGGACCGGATAGGTGCCGTTGCGGAAGTAGGTGTCGGCGTAGTTCAGGCCCACCGCCACATGGCGCACGCGCACTTCGCCGGGACCCGGCTGGCCCACTTCCACATCTTCCAGGTACAGCACTTCCGGTCCGCCGGTCGCATTGAAACGCACTGCTTTTGCCATGTTGGTTCTCCTCGGATTTGTTGTAACGCCTTGCCTACTGTGATTTCAGTATAGTCGGGGCGAATTGCCCCAACCATGCATAGGGCGACAGTGACTTTTCATTTGACGACAGAGTGGGCCAAAAGCTGCACTTGCGCGATCAGCGCCTCGGCCCGTGGCCACGGCCCGTAGCCGGCGGCCGGGTTGAGGTGGCCCACGGCGCCCAGCTCCACCACCTGGCTGCCCCAGTCGGCCGCCATCGCATGCACGGCCTCCAGGCTGGCCAGGTGGTCGTTGCTGCTGGCGGCCACGATGCTGGGGAACGGCAGCCGGGTGCGCGGCAGCGGCGACCAGCCGTGCTCGCGCAACGTGTCCGGCTGCGGGTAGTTGGCCGGCCAGCTGGCGTCCAGGTCGGGCGGTGTGACCAGCAGCGCGCCCAGGATGGGACGCTTGTGGCGCGCCGCCCAGTGGGCCACCATCAGCACACCGGCGCTGTGGGCCACCAGGATCACGGGGCCGTCGATGTCGGCCAGCGCGCGCTCGATGGCCTCCACGCGGGCCGCGCAACTGAGGCCATTTTCCGTCAGCGGCGGCACCGAGCGCGCGCCGGGCGTGCCGGCCTGGAGCAGGGTTTGCCAGTGCTGCGGCACGTGGTCGCGCAGGCCGGGAACGATCAGGAGCGTAGGAGTGGTTTTCGTGGTCATCATGTCTTCCTGTTCGCGTTGAAATCAGTTCTGGCCCGGCAGGCGGTAGTCGCGGAACATCTCGCGCAACTTCATCTTCTGCAGCTTGCCGGTGGCCGTGTGCGGCAATTCCTCGACGAACACCACGTCGTCCGGCCGCCACCACTTGGCCACCCGGCTTTCCAGGTGGGCCAGCAATTCATCGCGCGTGACCTCGCGGCCGGCCTTGCGCACGGCCACCAGCAGCGGGCGCTCCTGCCAGGTCGGGTGGGCGATGCCGATCACGGCCGCCTCGGCCACGTCCGGGTGGTCCATGGCCGCGTTCTCCAGGTCGATCGACGAGATCCACTCGCCGCCGGACTTGATCACGTCCTTGGCGCGGTCGGTGATGAGCATGTAGCCGTCCGCGTCGATGGTGGCCACGTCGCCGGTGTCGAAGTAGCCCTGTTCGTCGAGCACCTGGCCGCCTTCGCCGCCGAAGTAGCCGCTGGCGATCCACGGGCCGCGCACTTTCAGGTGGCCGAACGCCACGCCGTCGTGCGGCAGCGCGTTGCCGTCGTCGTCCGTGATCTTCAGCGTCACGCCGAACACCGCCCTGCCCTGCTTCATCTGCAGCTTGTGGCGCTCGGCGGCCGGCAGCGCCGCGTGCTTGGGCAGCAGCTTGCACACCGTGCCCAGCGGCGACATCTCCGTCATGCCCCACGCGTGGATCACGGTGGCGCCGAAGCGGCTCTCGAACTGCTCGATCATGGACAAGGGCGCGGCCGCGCCGCCGATCACGCAGCGCGTCATGCACAGCTCCGCGCGCGGGTCCAGCTGCTGCGTCTCCACGTGGCGGAACAGCATCAGCCACACGGTCGGCACGCCCAGCGACAGCGTCACGCGCTCGTCGCGCATCAGCTCATAAATGCTCTTGCCGTCCATCTGCGGGCCGGGCAGCACCAGCTTGGCGCCGCACAGCGCGCCCGCGTACGGCATGCCCCACGCGTTCACGTGGAACATGGGCACCACCACCAGCGCCGAATCGGCGGCCGACACGGCCAGGCCATCGGTGCTGCACACGGCCATCGCGTGCAGCACGGTCGAGCGGTGCGAATACAGCACGCCCTTGGGGTGGCCCGTGGTGCCGGACGTGTAGCACAGGGTGGCGGCGCTGTTCTCGTCGAACTCCGGCCATGCGTACTGCTCGCTCTCGTCCGCGATCAACTCCTCGTAGCACAGCAGGTTGGGGATGTTCGCGGCCGGCATGTGGGCGCGGTCCGTCATGGCGATGAAGCCCTTCACGCCGGTCATGGTGGGCGCCAGCTGTTCGATCAGGGCGGCGAAGCCGATATCGAAGAACAGGTACTGGTCCTGGGCGTGGTTGGCGATGTAGGTGATCTGCTCGGCGAACAGGCGTGGATTGATCGTGTGCAGCACGGCGCCCATGCCGGAGACGGCGTAGTACAGCTCCATGTGGCGGTAGCCGTTCCAGGCCAGCGTGGCCACCCGCTCGCCGGGCTGCACGCCCAGCCGCGTCAGCGCGTTGGCCATCTGGCGCGCACGCCGGGCCACGGTGCCGTAGGTGCTGCGCTGCAGCGGCCCCTCGCTGGAGCGCGAGACGATTTCGCGTTCGGGGTGGTTGAGACAGGCGTGTTCGATCAGCGAAGACACCAGCAACGATTGATGTTGCATCAGGCCTAGCATTGCAGACTCCTTGGTTTTATTTGACTGAATTCTTGCGCGCCGCCATGGGCGCGGCGGGCTGCAGGTACTGGCGCACCGTGGCAGGGAACCAGCGCCCGCCCATGCGGCCGCGCAGGCCGCGCCGGTTCATGGCGGCGGCGATGGCGCCGAACGAGGCGCCGGCGGCCCGCAGCCGCCGCAGCTCGGCCACCAGGGCCGGCTCCGGCGGCGGGGCCGCGGGGCAAGTGGATGGCGAGTCAGGCGGCATCACGCCTTACGCAGCAGGAAGTGCGACAGCGCGGGCACCAGCACCAGCGCGCCGATCATGTTCAGGGTGAACATGAAGGTGAGCAGGATGCCCATGTCGGCCTGGAACTTGATGGGCGACCAGGCCCAGCACACCACGCCAGCGGCCAGCGTCACGCCCACCAGCGCCACCACCTTGCCCGTGAACTGCAGCGCGTGGCGGTAGGCCTCGGCCAGCGACTGCCCCTGGCGCTGCTGCACCAGCTGCACCGACACCAGGTACAGCGCGTAATCGACGCCGATGCCGACGCCGAGCGCGATCACCGGCAGCGTGGCCACCTTCACGCCCATGCCCAGCATGACCATCAGCGCCTCGCACAGGATGGAGGTGAGCACCAGCGGCAGCACGGCCACCAGCACGGCGCGCCAGCTGCGGAAGGTGACGAAGCACAGCACGATCACGGCCGCGTACACGTACAGCAGCATCTTGTGGTTGGCCTCGCGCACCACGATGTTGGTGGCCGCTTCGATGCCGGCGCTGCCGGCGGCCAGCAGGAACTGGCGGTCCGGCCCGTTGTGGGCCTTGGCGAAGGCGTCGGCCGCCTGCACCACGCGCTCCAGCGTTTCGGCCTTGTGGTCGGCCAGATAGGCGATCACCGGCATCAGCGAGCAGGCACGGTCGAACAGATCCGGGTTGTTGACGGAGGCCTGCTGGGCGCCGTAATTGAGCACATCCTGGTTGCGCGAGATGGTCAGCCATTTCGGGCTGCCCTCGGACGTGCCGGCCGTGACCTGGCGCACGGCGTCGGCCAGCGACACGGTGGTCTGCACGCCCGGCACCTGCTGCAAGGTCCAGGCCAGGCGGTCCGCCTCGATCAGGGTCTCGTATTTGAGGCAGCCTTCGGGCGCGGTCTTGATCATCACCGCGAACTGGTCGGACGACAGCGAATAATTGGCCGTGATGTAGGCGTTGTCGCGGTTGTAGCGCGACTCGGCGCGCAGTTCGGGCGCGCCCGGATCGAGGTCGCCGATCTTCAGGTGGGTGCTGACGATGAAGCCGCCGACGGCCAGCGCCAGCGCGACGGCCACGGTGGCGCCGGCCCAACGCGGTTCCGTGAAGCGGTCCAGCATCAGCCACAGCTTGCCCAGGCCGCGCCCAGTCTCCTCGTCATGCTCCTCGCGGATGCAGCGCTTGGCGGCGGCGGCCGACACGCCCACATAGGACAGCAGCACCGGCAGCAACAGCAGATTGGTGAAGATCAGCACCGCCACGCCGATGGAGGCGGTCATGGCCAGGTCGCGGATCACGGGGATGTCGATCGTCATCAGCACGGCGAAGCCGACGGCGTCGGCCAGCAGCGCCGTCAGACCGGCCAGGAACAGGCGGCGGAAGGTGTAGCGGGCCGCCACCAGCAGGTGCGTGCCACGGCCCACGTCCTGCATGATGCCGTTCATCTTCTGGGCGCCGTGCGACACGCCGATGGCGAACACCAGGAACGGCACCAGGATGGAGAACGGATCGAGCTCGAAGCCGAAGGCCGCCACCAGCCCCAGTTGCCACAGCACGGCCACCAGCGAGCACGCCACCACCAGCACGGTGGAGCGCACGCAGCGGGTGTAGGCGAAGATCACGGCCGTGGCCACCAGCGCGGCCACGCCGAAGTACATGATGACCTTGGCCATGCCGGCCAGCAGTTCGGCGATCAGCTCCGCGAAGCCGATCACGTGGATGCGCACCGGATAGGCGCCGCCCTGGCGCGCCTGCACCGTCTTGTCGATGGCGTGCGCCAGCGCGGAATAGTCGATCGCCTTGCCGGTGGCCGGATCCTTGTCCAGCAACGGCACGAAGATCATGGTCGACTTGAAGTTGTTGCCCACCAGGCTGCCCACGATGCCGGAACGGGCGATGTTGATCTTCAGCTGTTCCACGCTGCGCGGCGAGCCGTCATACCCGTCCGGCATCACGGGGCCGCCCTGGAAGCCCTCCTCCGTCACCTCGTTCCAGCGCACGGACGGGGTCCACATGGACTTCATCCAGGCCCGGTCCACGCCCGGCGTGAGGAACAGTTCATCGTTGACCTGCTTGAGCGCCTCCAGGTAGCGCGGGTCGAAGATGTCGCCCTGCGGGTTCTCCACCACCACCCGCAGCGAGTTGCCCAGGCCGCGCAGCGCGTCCTTGTTGTGCAGGTAGTTCTGGATGTAGGGCTGGCCCTGCGGCAGCATCTTCTCGAAGCTGGCGTTCAGGTGCAGCCGGGTGGCCGCCAGCGCGCCCAGCACCAGCGTGATGACCGCGCACAGCACGATCATCCACAGCCGGTTGTTGAACACCAGCCGCTCCAGCAGATTGCCGGAGCGCTGGTCGAAATGCGCCAGATCGCGCACCACCGGCATGGCGTCGATCCCGTCGGTTGACATGTCCATTGTCTCGTTCCTCGTTAAGTTGGTCGGCCAGGTGTGCCCGGCTCTGATCTGCGTATTTGCTTCGTGATCATTGCTTCATGATGCGTGCTTCGTGATGAAATCGGTGCGTCTACTTCGTGGCCAGCGCCTGCAGCCGCGCGCCGCGCGCGCCCGCGATCAGCAACTGCCCGGGTGCGGCCACCAGCGCGGCCGACGCCGGCCCCGGCTTGACCTCGGCCAGTGCCTGGAACGTGGCGCCGCCGTCGGCGCTATGCAGCAACTGGCCGGACTGGCTCACCAGCAGCAACGAGCCGTCGGCCAGCGCCAGGCCTGCCGTCAAGCCGGTCTGGGTGCCGGTGGTGGCGCGCTCCCAGTGCTTGCCGCCGTCGGCGCTGTGCAGTGCCGTGCCGCGCAGGCCGAACACGAGCAGGCTGTCCTTGGCGCCGGTCACGCCGAAGAAGCTGCCCTGATACGGCGACGGCACGGCCTCGAAGCGTTCGCCGTCGGCGCCGCGCTTGAGGATCAGACCCTGTTCGCCCACGATGTACAGCGCGCCGCCCACGGCGCGGATCGCGTTCAGGTGCAGCGCCTTGGGATTGTCCATGTGGCTCTCCCAGTGCTGCCAGCTCTTGCCGCCATCGTCGCTGCGCAGCGCCAGGCCGAACGCGCCGACGGCGAAGCCGTGGCCGTGGTCATCGAACCAGACGTCCAACAGCGGCTTGTCGCCGACCTCGGCGTCCTTGCGGCCGTCGAACTGGCGTTCCCAGGTGGCGCCCGCGTCGGCGCTATGCAGCACCACGCCATCGTGACCGACGGCCCAGCCTTCGCGCTCGGTGGGGAACACCAGCGCCACCAGGTCGGTCGACACCGGCACGCTGGCCTGGCGCCAGTGCGCGCCCTGGTCGTCCGAATACAGCACGTGCCCGCGCTGGCCGACGGCGACGATGCGCGCGCCGGCGTGGGCCAGCCCGTTGAGCAAGGCGCGCGGCGCCAATGCGCTGGCCATGGCCGGCGTGTCGAGCGGGTCGGCGAACGGGGCCGCCTGGGCCGGTGCCGCCATCAGCAGGACGGCACCCGCCAGTGCGCCGGCGGCGGCGCGTGAAAATCGGTTCATGTGGAACTCTCAAAAAAAGACTGCCAGCCACCACGGCGATACGGGTCGCCCGCCGGCAGTCAAACGAGAAATGGAAACAAGTGGCGGGTGGCCGCGCGCCCGGCGCGGCCACCGCGGCCTTAGCGCACGCCGGAGCCGGCCAGCGCTTCAGGCGACCACTGGTTCGGCTTGAGCGCGTCGATGTACTTCAGGCCACCATACGGGCCGGACATGCCGGTCAGGTTGTAGGCGCCGCTCACGAAGTCGTAGATCACATGGTTGCCCGTGTAGGTCGCTTGCGCGTCGTAGGCGTAGATCAGGTGATCGAACGACGAGCGGTACAACTGGCCGCGCGCGTCGTACTGGTCCGAAGCCAGCGCCACCCAGCTGTCCTCGTCGATGTAGAACACGCGCTTGCTGTAGATGTGGCGCTTGCCCGGCTTGAGCGTCGCTTCCACCACCCACACGCGGTGCAGTTCCCAGCGCACGAAGTCCGGGTTCAGGTGGTTCGGCTTGGTGACGTCGGCCGACACCTTGGCGGCGAACAGCTTGTACTCGCCGTAGGGCACGATCATCTCCTTCTTGCCGATCAGCTTGAAGTCGAAGCGGTCCAGCGCGCCGTTGAAGACCCAGGCGTCGTCGTAGGTCGAGGCGCCGGCCGAACCGGGGTTGGGCGTATCGTAGGCCACGTCCGGCGCCAGCTTCACGCGGCGCTGGCCGGGCAGGTATTGCCACACTTTGCGCGGCTGGGCAGCGGCGTTGACGGCGTCGAACACCATCAAGCCCTCGCCGGCGCGGCGGGCCGGCGCCAGGTAGGTCAGCTTGGTGCGGAAGAACACGTCGGTCTGCTTGGCCACTTCCGTGTGCTTCGGGTCCGACAGCGGGAATTCCTCGTAGATCTCGCCGGCCGTGGCCAGGCTGGGCACGCCGGACGAATCGACGTTCCACGATTCATACTTGGTGGTCAGCGCGTGGCCCTGATAGCGCAGCAGGTGGTTCCACATCACCTCGTAGCCGCTCTTCGGAATCGGGAACGGCACCCCGGCCAGCGCGTTCTCCACGCCCACGCCGCCATCGACGGTCTTGGCGTTGACGGCGTTCTTGGCCGTGTTCTCCAGCAGCGCCTTGGGCAGCGTGACGGGGCGGTGGGTCGGATACACGTCCACCCGGAACGTGGGGAAGCGCTTGAGCAGCTCGCGGGTGCCGGCCGTCAGCTTGTCTTCCTGGCCGGCCAGGTTCTTGCCGGTGATGACGAGGCGCGGCTTGTCGGCGCCATACGGGTCGGGACGGATGCCGCTGCCCTTGACGAAGCCGGCCGGCGCGGCCGTCAGACCGCCCGTGTATTCAGGGATGGTGCCGTCCTTGTTGCCGGCCTTCTCGGCGCCCACGGCCGTCAGCGTGGTGCCCAGCTGCTTGGCCTCTTCCGGCGACACGCCAGCTTGCGCGGCCGCTGCCGCCGCCAGCGCGGCGGCCATGATGGTGAGTTTGAACATGGTGTTGTCTCCTGTCTGTTATCAGAACGTGGTCTTGAACGTGGCGGCGAGGAAGCCGCGGTCCTTCAGCAGCGAAGTCACGCCGCCGAACGACGTGATGGCGCCGCTGGCCGGGTCGGTGACCAGGGGGCCGAAGAAATTGACGTACTTGATGTCGAAGCGGTACTTCTGGCGCACGTCGAACGCCACGCCGGCCGCGTAGTTGCCGGCGCCCTTGTTGCCGCCGGCCTGCACGCCGGAGTTGCCCTTCAGGCCCACCGAGTAGCTGAGCGGGGCCGACATGTCCACGCCCGGCAGCACCTGGAACCAGGTCGGGGTGAACGTGAGGGCCAGGCCGAAGTAGTCGTGCGTGACCTTGTCCACGCCCTTGTAGTCGTCGCGGCCGCGGTAGAACTGCGCGCCCTGGGTGACGCTGGCCACGCGGTTCCACACCAGCTCCGTGGCCCAGGTGGCCGAGTCGGACAGCGGCGTCTTGGCCATCGTGCCCAGGAAGTTCAGCACGCCGTGGATGGTGTTGCCGCGCGCGCCGCTCACCTCGCCCTGCTGCGGCAGATCGGCCGCCTTCACCACCAGCGTGGGATTGACCTTGGCGTTCAGCGCGGCCACGATGGCCGGGCTGGTCCCCACCGGCATCAGCAGCGCCGGCGTGCTGTAGATCGGCATGTCGCGGCGGTACGACAGGTCGGCGCCGACGGCGATGCCGGCCACGCTCTTGGACAGCGAGAAGCCCAGCACGTCGATGTGGTTGGCGTACTCGAACTGGTACTGGCTGGTGCCGCCCAGCGTGCTCGGATAGAACAGGCAGTTGTTGCCGACGACGGCGGCGCCCGGAATGGCGGCCTTGCAGACGGCCGCGCCGTTGGGGCCGAACAGGGCCGCCGGCAGGCCGGCCAGGCGCACGTTCGCCTGCGGCAGCAGGTCCGAGGTGCGGCGGACATAGACGCCGGCCGTGCCGTCCAGCCACTCGGGGCTCCAGCGCGCGGCCAGACCCCAGTCGCCCGTGTTGGGCGCCCGGCTGTCTTCGCGGCGGATGGCCGGCGCGCCCAGTGGGCCCAGGTAGAACGATTCGGCGCCCTGGAACGCGTAGTCGTAGAAACCGAGGAAGGAGCCCGATTCCGGCAGGCGGGCCGGTTTCCAGTTGAAGAAGTACTGGGCCGCGATGCCCAGCTCCGGCGTGATCGACGACTGGGCCGAGATGGCCTGGCGCGGCAGGAACAGTTCCTTGGCGTCCGTGCCCGGCACCGAGTAGCCCTTGAGCAGGTCGACCGGCGACTGGCCGTAGTTCACGCCGTGGATCGGCGACAGCAGGCTCTCGCCCCAGTACAGCGTGTGCTGGCCCAGCTTGACGTTGACCGGCATGTCGGCCACTTCGAAATTGGAGAACACGAACGCGTCGAGGATCTCGCCCGAGCCGCGGTGGTAGCGCTTGGCGTAGTCGGACATGCCCAGCGCCGCCTTGCCGTTCTCGCGGTGGTTGGAGCTGGCCACGTTGGTGTTGTCCAACTGGTCGTAGGCGCGGTCGTACCAGGCCGCGGCGGACACCCGCATGCCCATCTTCTGCTGGAACACGATGTCCAGTTCCGACAGCCAGTCGATCCGCTCGGACACCAGGCCCTTGTTGAAGTTGCGGTCACCGTCGTCGTAGTTGGCCGACTTCAGGATGGCCTCCTTCTGGCCGTTCACGCGCTGGCCGACATTGAGTTTGACGGTGTTGTCGAAGCGGATGGCGACATCGGGATTGCCCGTGTCCAGTTCCGCCGCGTGGGCCGCGCCGATCGCGCACAAGGCCGCTGCCAGTGCCGTCAACGCCAATGGATGGTGGGTTTTTGCTGGTTTCATGCTGCGCCTGCTCCTCTATTTTGTTGTAATGAACGCTGCTGGTACGGTGCTGCTTGCCGCTTGGGCGGCAACTCCGTGGCTGAAGGCGGATGCGTCAACTGGCGAGGGGGCGTGGGCATGATGCTGTCTCCTCATCGTTTGAGCCCCGCTGTCCTGGCCGGGCTATGTTGTCCGGTCCGGGTCAGCGATGACTCATCATAGGATCGAAAGAGAAAAACACTGTTTCCATTTCACGACGTGCACTTCGCATTTCGTGACACCACGCCGGTGTGTGGCGTCCGATGCACAGCGGCCCGCGCGGGCCGCTTACACCTGGCCTGCCTGCGCGGTGCGCGCGGCGCGGCGCAGGGCCGGCGCGTCCGCCTCGGCCACGGTGGCCTCGCCTGCCTTGAGGCGGAAGATGCGCACCGAATCGTTGACGTTGTCGGCCTGCTCGCACAGCGCGCCGGCGGCGGCCAGCTGCTGCTCCACCAGCGCCGCGTTCTGCTGCGTCATGGCGTCGATATGGCCGATGGCCGCGTGCACTTCGGCCATGCTGGCCTGCTGCAGCTGGGCCGCCTCGCTGATGCCGCCCAACACCGAGGCCAGCTCCGTCACCGACTGCACGGCCTCGCGCATGCGGGCGCGCGCCTCGTCCGTGCGGCCCGCGCCCTGGCGCACGTGGTCGGCCGATTCGGCCACCAGCTGCTTGATCTGCTGGGTCGCCGCCGAGGTGCGCTGGGCCAGCGTGCGCACCTCCGTGGCCACCACGGCGAAGCCGCGCCCGGCCGGGCCGGCGCGGGCCGCCTCCACGGCCGCGTTCAGCGCCAGCAGATTGGTCTGGAACGCCACCGACTCGATCAGGTGGATGATCTCGCCGATATGGCTGGACGAGGCGGAAATATCCGTCATCGCCCGGGCCGCCGCGTCCACCGCCGCGTCGCTGCGGTGCGCCACGGCGCCCGTCTGGCCGGCCAGGCCGGTGGCTTCGCCGACGGCGTGCGCGCCGTGCCGCACCTTGTCGTTGATGGCCGCCAGCGCGGCGGCCATCTGCTGCAGGCTGCCCGCCTGGGCCTCGGTGCGGGCCGACAGGTCGGCGTTGCCGGCCGCGATATCGTGCACGCTGGTGCGCAGATGATCGACCTCGTCGCGCACATCGCGCACCACGGCGCGCAGGTTGACCGACATCTGCAGCAAGGCCCGCTGCAACTGCCCCGCCATGCCGCTGGCGCCGGTGCCGACCCGATGGGCCAGATCGCCGGCGGCCAGCTGGTTGGCGTCGCGCAGCACGGCGCGCAGCGGCGCCACGTTCAGGTGCCAGATGCGGGCCGTGACGGCCGCCGCCACCAGCGCCGCGCCGGCCGCCTGCAACCACAGCGGCAGGCCGGCCCGCCCCAGCGCCAGCAGGCCGGCCGCCGCCAATAATTGCAGCGCCAGCATGCGGCCCCGCGTGGACGGCGTGAGCAGCCGGCGCAGCCGCCCTGCCCTGCCGCGCACCACGCGGCCGTGGTGGAGCGTGATGCGCGGTCTGGCGCTGGCCGCGTCGGCCCGCATCTCCGCGTACAGCTGTTCGGCCATGGCCACGGCGGCCGGATCGGGCGCGGTGCGCACCGACAGGTAGCCCGTCACGCGGCCGCCGTCCATCATCGGCGCGGCGTGCGCCAGCACCCAGTAATGGTCGCCGTTCTTGCGCCGGTTCTTGACCAGGCCACTCCACGGCCGCCCTTCGCGCAGCGTGTCCCACAGGTCGCGGAAGGCCTCGGCCGGCATGTCCGGGTGGCGCACGATGTTGTGGGGCTGGCCCATCAGCTCCGCGTGCGTGAAGCCGCTGATGTCCACGAAGGTGGGGTTGCAGTACACGATGCGGCCCTTGGTATCGGTCACGGACACGATGGTCTGGTCGGCGGGGAAGGTGTAAGCGCGCTGGCTTACCGGCAAATTGGTGCGCATGTTCGTCCCCTGATGATCGGGCCGGCGCGCCGCACGGGCGCTCGGTGGGCGCCGCTGCACGGTCGTGGCAGGCGCGGGCGATGGATGGCGGCGGCGCGGGCGGCCCGAACCGGCCGCACCGCCGGCCACGCGGCTATTTGCTTTGAGTTGTTGTTTTCCGCGCAGCAAGAGCAGTGTCCGCCCGCTGGTGGCGCGCTGTCAACGGTCGCTGTGGCGTGGCGCACACCATGTCGGCAATTGGCAAATCGTTGTCATGGGAAGCGAAATACCCTTACATTTAGTATTGTTATTACCAGACGCGCAAGTACGAGCAGGCCGCGCGCCGTTCCAGCGCCGTGTGGCAAAGCTTCTATTCCCGCCCCTGTTTTCTTCTGCTTTCTCCTGCTTTCCCCTGTTTTCCGCTTACCGGCGAAAATAGAAGAAAGCAGAAAAGAGCAGGAGCAGAATCAGAAAGGAATCCAGAGAGGGCGCGGCGCCGCATAAGCCCGTCCCTGTCCAGCACACTGATCGGCAGATTATGGCTGGAGCAAAATTATTCGTATCACATAATTCATAATAATTCCGCAAATCAAGATCGTTGCCCGGCCGGGTGATGCAAAAGCACCATCTTGCCCGGCGCCGCGCGGCGCCCCACCAACTCTTGCCGCAGACGCTATAATGGAAAGTTGAACCGAGCCCGGCGGCCATGTCGTCCCCATCGCCGCGCTGTTCCGCCGCTCGCGCCGTCCTGCCGTTCGCGCCGCGCGTTTTTAACACTGCTCCGCTTTTTGGTCCGCCACGTGAATCCACATCTCGACAAGCTGCAATCCTACCCGTTCGAAAAACTGCGCCAGCTGTTCAGCCAGGTCCAGCCCAATCCCCAGCACACGGCCATCAGCCTGGGCATGGGCGAACCCAAGCACCCCACGCCGCCGTTCATCCAGCAGGCGCTGATCGACAACATCGCCGGCCTGGCCAACTACCCGACCACGCTCGGCACCGAGGCGCTGCGCGGCGCCATCGCCGGCTGGCTGGAACGACGCTATGGCATCCCGGCGCTCGACCGCGCCACCCAGGTGCTGCCCGTGAACGGCTCGCGCGAGGCGCTGTTCGCGCTGGCCCAGACCGTGATCGACCCGGCCGCCGGCTCGCTGGTGGTGTGCCCGAACCCGTTCTACCAGATCTACGAAGGCGCGGCCTACCTGGCCGGCGCCACGCCCTACTTCGTCAACTCCGACCCGGCCCGCAACTTCGGCTGCGATTACGACAGCGTGCCGGCCGACGTGTGGCAGCGCGTGCGCCTGCTGTATGTCTGCTCGCCCGGCAATCCGACCGGCGCCACGCTCACGCTGACGGACTGGGAACACCTGTTCGCGCTGTCCGAACGCTACGACTTCATCATCGCGGCCGACGAGTGCTATTCCGAGATCTACCACGGCGACGAACCGCCGCTGGGCGCGCTGCAGGCGGCCCACATGCTGGGCCTGTCCACGGTGGAGCGCCCGTACGCCCGCCTGGTGGTGTTCTCCAGCCTGTCCAAGCGCTCCAACGTGCCCGGCATGCGCTCGGGCTTCGTGGCCGGCGACGCCCAGGTGCTGAAGAAATTCCTGTTGTACCGCACCTACCACGGCAGCGCCATGAGCACCGCCGTGCAGGCTGCGTCGGTCGCGGCCTGGAACGACGAGACCCACGTCGAACAGAACCGCGCCCAATACCGCGCCAAATTCGCCGCCATCACCCCGCTCTTGCGCGAGGTGATGGAGGTGGAGCTGCCCGACGCCGGCTTCTACCTGTGGGCCGACGTCAGCCGCACCGGCCTGTCGGACACCGAATTCGCGCAACGCCTGTACGCCGAATATAATGTCACGGTACTGCCGGGCAGCTTCCTGGCGCGCGAGGCGCACGGCCTCAATCCGGGCCGCAACCGCATCCGCATGGCGCTCGTCTCCGGCACCGAGGAAGGCCTGGAGGCGGCGCGGCGCATCGTCCAATTCTGCAAAACCCTGAATCCCTAAAAGCGAACCACATCATGAGCCAACAACTCCAGAACATCATCGACCAGGCATGGGAAGACCGCGCCAACATCAACCCGTCCAACGGCAGCGCTGAACTGCGCGACGCCGTCTCGCACGTGATCGCGGGCCTGGACGCGGGCACCATCCGCGTGGCCGAGAAACCAGGCGCCGAGTGGATCGTCAACCAGTGGGTCAAGAAGGCCGTGCTGCTGTCGTTCCGCCTGGAGAACAACGTGGCCATGCCGTCGGACGGCACCATGCAGTTCTACGACAAGGTGCCCACCAAGTTCGCCAACTACACGGCCGACGATTTCGCCAAGGGCGGCTTCCGCGTGGTGCCGCCGGCCGTGGCCCGCCGCGGTTCGTTCATCGGCAAGAACGTGGTGCTGATGCCGTCCTACGTCAACATCGGCGCCTACGTCGATGAAGGCGCCATGGTCGACACCTGGGCCACCGTCGGCTCCTGCGCCCAGATCGGCAAGAACGTCCACCTGTCGGGCGGCGTGGGCATCGGCGGCGTGCTGGAGCCGATGCAGGCCAACCCCACCATCATCGAGGACAACTGCTTCATCGGCGCCCGCTCCGAGATCGTGGAGGGCGTGATCGTGGAGGAGAACTCGGTGATCTCGATGGGCGTGTACATCGGCCAGTCGACCAAGATCTACGACCGCGCCACGGGCGAGGTCACCTACGGCCGCGTGCCGGCCGGCTCGGTGGTCGTGTCGGGCAACCTGCCTTCGGACGACGGCAAGTACTCGCTGTACTGCGCCGTGATCGTCAAGCGCGTGGACGCCAAGACCCGCGCCAAGACCGGCATCAACGAACTGCTGCGCGGCATCTAAGGCCAGCACTTAAAAGTCCGCGCGCACCCGGCTGCACACGCACCGCGCGCGCGGCGCCCGACCGCACCACACGAGGAGAACGCCATGGCCATGGAGCGCCTGTTCCAGCTGATGAAGGAAAAAAACGCGTCGGACATGTTCTTCGCGGTCAATTCCCCGGTCCACATCAAGATCAACGGCAACCTGATCCCCATCAACCAGCAGAAGCTGGAGCCGGACAACATCACGGTGCTGCTGTCGGAAGTGTGCAGCGCGGCCGAGATGGCGGAACTGGAGCGCGAGAATGAGCTCAACATCGGCATCTCGGTGCCCAACCTGGGGCGCTTCCGGCTGTCGGCGTTCCGCCAGCGCGGCAGCATCTCGGCCGTGTTCCGCTTCGTGCCGGCCACCATCCCCGTGCTGGGCGAACTGGGGCTGCCGCCCGTGCTGTCGGACCTGATCATGGAAAAACGCGGCCTGCTGCTGCTGGTCGGCTCCACCGGATCGGGCAAGTCCACCACCATCGCCTCGATGCTGGACCACCGCAACGAACTGCGGCCCGGCCACATCCTCACGCTCGAAGACCCGATCGAGTACCTGTTCAAGAACAAGAAGTCCATCGTCAACCAGCGCGAGATCGGCAGCGACGCCAAGGACTACGCCACGGCGCTGCGCAATTCGCTGCGCCAGGCGCCGGACGCGATCCTGATCGGCGAGATCCGCGACAAGGAAACCATGGCCGCCGCGCTGGCCTACGCCCAGTCCGGCCACCTGGTGCTGGCCACGCTGCACGCCAACAACAGCTACAACGCGCTCAACCGCATCATCTCGTTCTACCCGATCGAGAACCGCCCCGCCCTGCTGCAGGACCTGGCGTCCACCGTCAAGGCCATCGTGTCGCAGCGCCTGGTGCGCTCGATCAACGGCGGCATGCGCACGGCCGCCGTGGAGGTGATGCTCAACACGCGCCACATCGCGGACCTGATCGAGAAGGGCGAAATCGGCCAGATCAAGGAGGCGATGGACAACAGCATGTCGCCCGGCTCGCAATCGTTCGAGCACTCGCTGCTCAAGCTGGTCAACGAGGGCGCCATCAGCCAGGACGAAGCGCTGGCCAACGCCGACTCGGCCACCAACCTGCTTTGGCTGCTCAACAACGGCCCGGACAGCAAGCTGGCCCAGGCCGACGCCGAGCCGGAAGCGCCCGCCAAGCCGGCCGCCGACACCTCGTTCACGGAATTCACGCTCAACACCTGAGGCGCCGGCCGCGCCTTGCAAAGCCTGCGCCGGCCGCGCCTCGCAATGCCTGCGCCGGCTGCGCCTCGGAATGCCTGCGCCGGCCGCTCCTCGCCATGCCTGCGCCGGCCGCTCCTCGCAATGTCCGAGCCGGCCGCGCCCCGCATTGTCCGCCCCGGCCGGGCGAAGCCAGGCCCGCGCCACGTGCGCGCCGGACGGTCCGGCCACTGCCGGCCCGCCAGCCATGGTATCCTAACGGGTTTCGCTGCGCCGGCATCCGCCGCCGGCATTTCAGCGGCGACCATGCGAACAACTGACAGAACATGACCATTACCCTCTACGGCATTCCCAACTGCGACACCGTCAAGAAAGCCCGCGTGTGGCTGGGCGAGCAGCGCCACGATTTCGCCTTCCACGACTTCAAAAAGCAGGGCCTGACGGCCGACATCGTGGCCGGCTGGCTGCGCCACGTGCCGCGCGACGTGCTGGTCAACCGCAAGGGCACGACCTGGCGCGGCCTGTCGGACGAACAAAAGGCGGCCGTGGTCGATGACGCCAGCGCCATCGCACTGGTGCTGGAATACCCGTCCATCGTCAAGCGCCCCGTGCTCGACCGCGACGGCCAGGTGGCCGTCGGCTTCTCGCCCGCGCAATACGCCCAGATTTTCAATCCCTGATACGAACTCCCCCATGATGACTTCCAAGACCCTGGCGCTGACGGAAAAACTGATCGCCCTCTCCTCTGTTACCCCGGACGACAAAGGCTGCCAGCAGCACCTGATCGACCTGCTGTCGCCGCTGGGCTTCGCCTGCGAAGTGATCGAATCGAACGGCGTGACCAACCTGTGGGCGCGGCGCGGCACGACGGCGCCGTTGCTGGTGTTCGCCGGCCACACCGACGTGGTGCCCACCGGCCCGGTCGAACAATGGCGCTCGGAGCCGTTCAACCCCACCCACCGCGACGGCAAGCTGTATGGCCGTGGCGCCGCCGACATGAAGACCTCGATCGCCGGCATGGTGGTGGCGTGCGAGGAGTTCATCGCCGCCCACCCCGACCACAAGGGCTCGATCGGCTTCCTGATCACCAGCGACGAGGAAGGTCCGGCCATCGACGGCACCGTCGTCGTCTGCAACCTGCTGCGCGAACGGGGCGAACAACTCGACTACTGCATCGTGGGCGAGCCGACCTCGGACGAGACGCTGGGCGACATGATCAAGAACGGCCGCCGCGGCTCGCTGTCGGCCAAGCTCACCATCAAGGGCGTGCAGGGCCACATCGCCTACCCGCAACTGGCGCGCAACCCGATCCACCTGGCCGCGCCGGCGCTGGCCGAACTGGTGGCCGAGCGCTGGGACGACGGCAACGAGTACTACCTGCCCACGTCGTGGCAGATGTCCAACATCAACGCCGGCACCGGCGCCAACAACGTGATCCCCGGCGAGATGGTGGTCGACTTCAACTTCCGCTTCTCGACCGCCAGCACCCACGAGGCGCTCAAGCAGCGCGTGCACGCCATCCTCGACAAGCACAACCTCCACTACGACATCAAGTGGACGCTGGGCGGCCTGCCGTTCCTGACCCCGCGCGGCCCGCTGAGCGACGCGCTGGCCGCCGCCATCCGCGCCGAGACGGGCGTGGAGACGGAGCTGTCGACCACGGGCGGCACCTCGGACGGCCGCTTTATCGCGCAGATCTGCCCCCAGGTGATAGAATTCGGGCCTCCCAACGCCAGCATCCACAAGATCGACGAGCACATCGAACTGCGCTTCGTCGATCCGCTGAAGAACATCTACCGTCGCACGCTGGAAAACCTGCTGCGCTGATGCCCGGCCCGGGGCGCCCGCGCGCCCGGCCGAGGGCCAACCATACCGTTACACCGAGATAGCCATGACCACGACTCCCTTCACCACGCCGCGCGACCTGCTGCGCTACGCCGTCACCCGCTTCAACACCGCCCAGCTGTTCTTCGGCCACGGCAGCGCCGAGGCGCTCGACGAGGCGGCCTACCTGATCCTGCACACGCTCAAGCTGCCGCTCGACAAGCTCGACCCGTTCCTCGACGCGCGCCTGCTGCCCGAGGAAGTGGCGGCCGTGCTGGCCGTGATCGAACGGCGCACGGTGGACCGCGTGCCGGCCGCCTACATCACCAACGAAGCGTGGCTGGGCACCTACAACTTCTACGTCGACGAGCGCACCATCGTGCCGCGCTCGTTCATCGCGGAACTGATCCCCGACTACTTCGCGCCGTGGGTCAATGAGCCGGACAACATCGCCAACATCCTGGAACTGTGCACCGGGTCCGGCTGCCTGGCCATCATGCTGGCCGACGCCTTCCCGGACGCCCAGGTGGACGCCGTCGACATCTCGGCCGACGCGCTGGAGGTGGCGCGCCGCAACGTTTCCACCTACAAGCTGGAGGACCGCGTGCACCTGATCCAGTCCGACCTGTACGCCAACGTGCCGGACAAGAAGTACGACCTGATCATCACCAACCCGCCGTACGTGAATTCCGGTTCGATGGCCAAACTGCCCAAGGAATACCTGGCCGAACCGCAGATCGCGCTCGACGGCGGCAGCGACGGCATGGACCTGGTGCGCAAGATCGTGGCCGGCGCCGCCGAGCGTCTGACCGACGACGGCATCCTGATCGTCGAAATCGGCAACGAGCGTGAATTCGCGGAAGCGGCCTTCGGCCACCTGGGCCTGACCTGGCTCACCACCAGCGCCGGCGACGACATGGTGTTCCTGCTCACCGCCGACCAGCTCAAACTGTAAAGAACCACCCGATGATCCGTTTTATCAATGTAAGCCTGATGCGCGGCGTGAAGCCGCTGCTCGAAAGCGTCGATGTCACGCTCAACCCCGGTGACAAGATCGGCCTGATCGGCGCCAACGGCGCCGGCAAATCGAGCCTGTTCGCCATGCTGCGCAACGAGCTGCACCCCGACCAGGGCGAAATCGACTTCCCCGCCAAGTGGCGCATGGCCTACGTGGCCCAGGAAACCCCGCCGCTGGAACGGGCCGCGCTCGACTATGCCATCGACGGCGACGTCACGCTGCGCAAGCTGGAGGCGGAACTGGCGCGCCTGGAGGCGGAGCCGGAGTCGCACGACAACGGCATCGCCATCGGCGAGATCTACAGCGCGCTGGCCGACGCCGACGCCTACACCGTGCAGTCGCGCGGCGAACAGCTGCTGCTGGGCCTCGGCTTCACGCTGGACCAGATGCAGCAGCCGGTGGCCAGCTTCTCGGGCGGCTGGCGCATGCGCCTGAACCTGGCGCAGGCGCTGATGTGCCCTTCCGACCTGCTGCTGCTGGACGAACCGACCAACCACCTGGACCTGGACGCCATCATCTGGCTCGAGGACTGGCTCAAGCGCTATGCCGGCACCCTGATCATCATCTCCCACGACCGCGACTTCCTCGACGAGGTGGTCAACGTGGTGGTGCACATCGACGAGCGCAAACTGAAGCGCTACTCGGGCAACTACTCGAGCTTCGAGCGCCAGCGCGCGGCGCAGATGGTGCTGGCGGCCGGCGCGCTGGAAAAGCAGCAGCGCAAGCGCGCCCACCTGGAGTCGTTCGTCAACCGCTTCAAGGCCCAGGCCTCCAAGGCCCGCCAGGCGCAAAGCCGCATGAAGGCGCTGGCCAAGATGGAGGAGCTGGCGCCGCTGCGCGCGGCCGCCGAATTCTCGTTCGAGTTCCGCGAGCCGCTGAACGCCCCCAACCCGCTGCTGGTGATGGAGGACGTGGACGCCGGCTACCGCATCGAGGACGACAAGACCGGCGACGTGGCCACCAAGAGCATCGTCCACGGCATCAACTTCTCGCTGCAGATCGGCCAGCGCATCGGCCTGCTGGGCGTGAACGGCGCCGGCAAATCGACGCTGATCAAGACCATCGCCGGCGACCTGTCGCCGCTGACGGGCAGCGCCACCACCGGCAAGGGCCTGACCATCGGCTACTTCGCCCAGCACCAGGTGGAGATGCTGCGCCACGACGAATCGCCGCTGTGGCACCTGGCCAAGATCGCGCCCACCACGCGCGAGCAGGAGCTGCGCAACTTCCTGGGCGGTTTCAACTTCCCCGGCACCATGGTCACCAGTTCGATCGCGCCGTTCTCGGGCGGCGAGAAGGCGCGCCTGGCGCTGGCCCTGATCGTGTGGCAGCGCCCCAACCTGCTGCTGCTGGACGAACCGACCAACCACCTGGACCTGGAAACGCGCGAGGCGCTGACGGAAGCGCTGGCCCAGTTCGAGGGCACGCTGGTGGTGGTGTCGCACGACCGCCACCTGCTGCGCGCCACCACCGACCAGTTCATCATCGTGGCCGACGGCAAGCTGCAACCGTTCGACGGCGACCTGGACGACTACAAGGACTGGCTGTTCCAGACCAAGCTGGGCAAGGGCACGGACGTGCTGCCGGCCGCCGGCAAGGCCAACAAGACCGACTTCCCGGTGGCCTCGCCCGTGGCGCCGCCGCCCGCGCCGGCCGTGGACCGCAAGGACCAGAAGCGCCAGGCGGCCGAGGACCGCCAGCGCCTGGCCGCGCTGCGCAAGCCGCTGGAGCAGAAGATCAAGCGCCTGGACGACCAGATCGCCAAGCGCAGCACGCAAAAGTCGGAAGTGGACGCCGTGCTGGCCGACGCGGCCATCTACGAGCCGGCCAACAAGGCCAAGTTGAAGCAGGCGCTGGCCGACCAGTCCTTCTTCACCAAGGACCTGGCGCAGCTGGAAGGCGAATGGCTGGAGTTGCAGGAGCAGCTGGAAGCGCTGGTCTAGCACCAACCGCCTAAAACCGGGGTCAGGTCATGTAGTCGCGCGATCCGCGCGACTACATGACCTGACCCCGGTTTTTTTTCGTCGGGAGCCGGCGCGCTCACGCGGCCTGGCGCGCGCCCACGGGCACTTTGCGGATCGACATCAAGCGGTCGATGTCGACCACGATCAGGCGCCGCCCGTCCACCTCGCCCAGCCCCAGCAGGTAGTCGACCGGCTGGCCGGCCCCGGCGCCGGGGATGGGCTGGATCTGTTCCGCGCTCAGGCTGACGATGTCCGTCACGCCGTCCACCACCATCCCCATCACGCAGCTCGACAGCTTGAGGATGATCACGTCCGTCAGCGGATCGTGCCGCTCCGGGCGGGGGCCGAAGGCGATGCGCATGTCGACGATGGGCATGATGACGCCGCGCGACACGGCCACCCCGCTGACGATCTCGCCATCCGTGGCGAAGCGCTCGAGCGCCTTCAGCGGCCGCAGCTCCTGCACCTTGCGAAAGTCGAGCGCGTATTCGAGACCGCCCAGCTGGAAACTCAGATATTGCTGGACGCCGACCTCCACCGGCTCCGTTCCCGGCACGGTTCCCGGCAGCGGCGGCGTGGCGCTGGCGCATGGCGTTTTCGCGATTGGCATGGTGTTCCTTTCGTCCGAGGTGCGGCGCTGCGACGCCGGCCGCGCCACAGCCTCCAGTAACAGGCATGTGCCATCCTAACCGCGCCCCCACGGGCCGTCGTTGAGAACGCTCAACTGTGCCCGCGACTTCCAGTTTGCTACAATGGCTGTCCCTCCCCC
The DNA here is from genome assembly GCF_058801745.1 of Rugamonas sp. GW822-FHT03B10. NCBI lineage: Bacteria > Pseudomonadati > Pseudomonadota > Betaproteobacteria > Burkholderiales > Oxalobacteraceae > Rugamonas > Rugamonas sp. GW822-FHT03B10. Next base: position 188,513 of record NZ_JBXANP010000005.1, read on the forward strand.
ACCGGCATCCCGCCCCGCCGCCATCCGCGCCATGAACCGGCAGCCATCCGTCACCGTCGACCCGCAGCAAGTGGAGCTGATCGCCATCCGCGCCCAGGGGCCGGGCGGGCAGAACGTGAACAAGGTGTCGAGCGCCGTGCACCTGCGCTTCGATATCGGCGCGTCGTCGCTGCCGCCGCACGTCAAGGAGCGCTTGCTGGCCTTGCGCGACCACCGCATCACGCGCGAGGGCGTGGTGGTGATCAAGGCGCAGCAGTCGCGCAGCCAGGAGGCGAACCGCGAGGACGCGCTGCGCCGCCTGCAGGAACTGGTGGACAGCGTGGCCGTGCTGCCGCCGCCGCGGCGCGCCACCCGCCCCACCCTAGGCAGCCAGCGCAGACGGCTGGAGAGCAAGACCCTGGCGGGCGCGCGCAAGCAATTGCGCGGCAAGGTCGCGTTTTAAGGGGACGCCGCCGGCGGCGACTCGTCCAGCGCCCAGTCCACGGCGCCGCTGCTGCCCGAGAAGATCAAGGGCATCCGGCCGCCGGCCGCGCGCAGCATGCTCTTGATGGCCTTGGGCGCGCTGTCGTACAACGGCCCCATGTCCGGGTTGAACACCATGGAGCGCACGAACACGTCGCCATCGACCAGCCGCACGATGCAGCGCGTGCCGCGCATCACCAGCCGCTTCTGGCGCTCCACCAGCGCCATCTGCTCGCGCACCTGGTCCTGGCGCACCTGCTCGGCCTTGAGCGCCAGCGACAGTTTGGCCACCGCCTTGAGCGTGGGCCCCACGGCGCCGGCCATCTTGTGGAACAGCTGCTCCTGCTCCGGCGTGAGCACCACCTCGTGCTTGCGCACGCGCGTGGCCAGGGTCAGGTAGTTGCGCACCTCGGTCTGGCCCGTCAGGCCGTCCATTTCCGTCTTGCGCTGCGCGGCCTCGCGCTCGTGGCGCGCCAGTTGCGCGCCCAGTTCGGCCAGTTTGAAATCGTATTTCGACGTGTCCGGCACCAGCGCGAACACCAGCATCTCCGACTGCTTGCGCGGTCCCGCGCTGGCGATCTCGATCCGGCGGCCGGCCACGGCGCAGCCGATGGCCAGCTTGATCACCACCTCGTCGCCGATGATGTCGCAGTTGACGGCCTCGCCCACCAGCACCCGGGTGCCGGAGATGACGCAGTTCTCGGCCCGCGCCAGCGTGATCTCGCCCTTCTTCGTCTGCAGCACGGCGCCCGAGGCCACGCCCTTCATGCGGATGTCGCCGTCGGCGTTGACGGCGCTGCCGCCCACCAGGTTGCGGTGCAGGAGGATGGTGCCGCCGCGCGAACTGATGTTGCCGAACACGTCGCCGTGGATGGTGATGCTGCCGCCCTCCACCACGCGCTGCTCCTGCACCTCGCCGAACTCCTCGTACTCGCCGGCCAGCTGCAGATTGCCCGTGGTGCGCGCGCTCACGCCCTCGCGGCTGACGATCTTGGGGCCGATCGAGATGCGCTTGCTGGACGGGTCCACGTTCAGGAAGCCGTCCACCGCCGCCACCAGGTATTCGCCGTCGGGCTGGTGTTCGATCACGGTGCCGGTGCCGGCCACGGTGCCCAGTTCAACGTCGCGCGGCGGCGGCGGCTCGATCACGATGCCCGACAGTTCGAAGCCGCGCACGCCCGCCACCCGCGGCGCCTTGCGCAGCAGCCGCACATGGGCCTTGACCTGGGGGAAGCGGTTCTGGAACGTGTGCCAGTCGAGCCGGCCGTCGGCCATCTCGCGCGGCGCGTTGCTGCGGTGGATATCGCGCGACACTTCGACGAACGAGGCGTCCACGCCCGGCGTGGGGGGCAGCCGCCGCGCCGCCACGATGCGCATCGCCTTGCCCGAGGCGATGGCCGCCTTGACGGCCGGCGCGTCGATGCCGAAGCGGATGCCCTTGACCCACATGTCGGCCACGAACTCGTCGAAGCTGAGGCGGGCCGGTTCGGGCGGCGCGTCGGGCAGCTCCAGGAACACCGGCTCGAAATAGTATTCGGCTTCGCCGTCCACGATGCGCACGGCCTTGTACAGCGCGCGCCGCGCCGCCAGGAAAGGCTGGATGTCGTCGGCGAAGCGGATCAGCGCCTGGTTCCGCAAACCCTCCGGCAGCGCCGGGCCGCAGTTGTACAGCACGCGGATGAAGACGGAATAATCGAGCCCGCCGAAGCAGGCGCTGGACAGGAACACCTGGTTGACGGCAGCCTGGCGGGCCGCGGCCGGCGCGTCGGCCTGGAAGTACACGCCATCGGCCCGGCGGACGACGGCCGACGGCAGCCCGTCATCGGCAAGTTCAAAGTCGGCCAGGGCTTCGTCGGACACGGTCTTCCTCGATCGGGTGTGGTGGCAAGGCGCCGGAAGCGGCCGCGCTGCTGTTGGTCAGCGCCTGAAGCGTACCATGAGAGCGCACGCGCCGTCACCTTCCCGCCCCGCCCATCGCGCGCTAGATTGCGCTGCCGTGGGTCGCCAGGTGCCAGTCGAGCGAACCGCTGGCGCGCGCGAACAACTCCTCGCCGCCGCCCGGGGTGCCGCGCAGGCGCTGCTTGATGTCCTTGGCCGCCAGGTGGTACAGCGCGCCGCTGTCGGCCAGGAACGGCATGGTGCGCACCACCGTATCGCCGGCCACCATGTGCAGGCCGCAGCGGGCGTGGCCGGCCGCCTCGGCCCGCAATGCGGCCACCCGCGCGCTGCGCTCGACCAGCAATTTGTGCTGGGTCTGGCCGGCCTGCAGATCCTGGGTCAGCTTGCCCAGCGCCTGCACCTCGGCCGCCACGGCGGTGGCGATCTTGCGCAGGTGCTGGCCCTGCTCGGCGGTCAGCGTCAATTCCTGGGTGCGCAGCTTGGCCGCCAGCGCCAGGTAGCGCCGCATGTCCGGCTGCTGCGAGATGGCGTCGATCTCCGCCTGCAACGCGGCGTTGGCGTCGGCGAAGGCGGCGCTGCGCGCGCGCAGGTCGGCCAGCTCCTGGTCGACCTGGCTCACGTCGCGCACCAGCACGTAGACCACCATCTCGGTGCGCTTGCGCGGCCCGCAGCTTTCAATTTCGACATTGCGGCCCGCGATGGCGCAGCCCTCGGCCACGCCCACGCGCACCTCGTCGGCCACGATCTCGCAGTTCGACGCCTCGCCCACTTCCACGCTGGTGGCGGCCAGCACGCAGTTCTCGGCCCGCCCCACCACCAGTTTGCCGGCGCGCGTCTGCAGCACGGCGCCCGAGGCCACGCCCTTGACGTGGATGTCGCCGTCCGCGTTGTGGATATTGCCGCCCACCAGGTTGCGGTCCAGGATCACCTGGCCGCCCTTGGAGTGGATATTGCCGTACACGTCGCCGTGCACGGTGATGTCGCTGCCGTGCACCTCGCGCATCTCCTGCACGTCGCCGAATTCCTCGTAGCCGCCGGCCAGCTCGAGGTTGCCCGTGGTGCGCCCGCTCACGCCCTCCTTGCTGACGATCTTGTCGGTGATGGCGATGCGGTGCGACTTGGGGTCGACGCTGAGGAAGCCCTCCTTGGTCGACACCAGGTATTCGCCATCGTCCTGCTGCTCCACGGCCGTGCCGTCGCCGGCCAGGTGGCGCAGCTCCAGGTCCCTGGGCGCGTCCGGCGCGCTGGGCATGCCGGCCAGGTCGTAGCCGGGCAGGCCGGGCACGCACGGCAGCTTCTTCAGCAGCCGCATGTGCTGCTTGATCTGGGGGAAGCGGTTCTGGAAACTGAGCAGGTCCACCCGCCCGTCCGCGCGCTCGCGCGGGGCGTCGCTGCGGTGGATGTCCTGCGACACCTCGACCACCATGGCGTCCTGCCCCTTGGCCGGTTCCAGCTCGCGCGCCACGGTGATGCGTTCGCTCTTGCCGGTGCCGATGGCGTGGGCCACGGCCGCCACGTCCACGCCGAAGCGCACGCCCTTGAGCCACAGGTCGGCCACGAATTCATCGACGTCCAGCGTCGCCTGGCGTTCCGGCAGCACGCTGCCATCGGGCAGTTCCACGGCGTCCAGGAAGATCGGGGCGAAGAAGTATTCCGCGTAGCCATGCCCCATCTTGACCGTCTTGTACAAGCCCTGGCGCTCGGGCGTGAACGGCGCCACGCCATTGGCCAGGCGCAGCAGCGGCGGCTGGCCCGGCATGGGCGGCGGCAGGGCCGGCCCGACGTCGTACAGGGCCTTCATCAGGGCGGCGTAATCGAGGGTGGTGAAATAGCGGTGCGACAGGAACACCTGGTTGACGGCGGCCACCCGCGACGGGGCCGGCACGGCCAGGTCGGCGTACACGCCGTCGGCGCGCTGGATCAGGCCAGCGGGCAGCGCGCTTGCCGGCTCGGCCGGCGGCGCCGCCTCGGTAACTTCTGGGACCACGGTATTCCTCCAGCCAGACGCTCCGCCTCGGACGGGCGCGCCGCGGCGCAGTGCGATTGGAAATGGGAACGGGCGCAACAGCCCGAAAGCCGTTGCGCCTGATAAATTAATATTACACCCAAGTCAAGCCGGGATTGAAAATTTAACGTGGCGAAACCCCGAAAACCGGCGCGATGTGTGCGCAAAATCAACGGTGCGGCGGGTTGGCGTAGATATCCTGCCCCACCTCGTTGATCTGGCGCCGCAGGTCGCGCCGTTCGTCCGGCGTCAGACGGCCGGCGCGGCGGTCCGCGTTATGGCCATTCTCCTGCAGCAGGCGGCGCTGCTCCTCGGCGCGCCCCTCGAACGAGCGGGGATCGAACTGGCGCGGTTCGGCCTGGCGTGGATCGACCTGGCGCTGCTGCATGCGCTCGGCGCGCAGCATCTCGCGCATGGGCTGGACGGGCCGGGCTTCGTCGTGGGGGCCGGCGATGGCGGCCGGGGCGCCCAGCAAACCGCAGCAGACGGCCAGGGCGCCCACGGAGGATCGAACGCAAAAACTTGCGCTTGTTGCCGCGTAACGTGTTTTGTGATCGATGTGCATGCTGTTCCTCATCCCTGATACTGGCCCTGGCGGACGCGCGGTACGCATCCATGACCGCAGTGTATGATGCTTTATCAGACGCGGTAAGACCAAATGGGTAAAGTTTGTAACAGTTTGTAATGCCCTGCTGCAAACATTTTCGTCCGTCAAATATGACGTTACCATAGCAACATAAATATGACAAATCTGGCAGGATCATGACAACAAACGCAACGGAACTGAACAACACCCCGGCCAATCAACATGGTCATCAGGCCAAGATTATGGTAGTGGACGACGACGTGCGCCTGCGCGACCTGCTGCGCCGCTACCTGACCGAGCAGGGGTTCAACGTCTTCACGGCCGAGAACGCGACGGCCATGAACAAGCTGTGGCTGCGCGAGCGCTACGACCTGCTGGTGCTGGACCTGATGCTGCCGGGCGAGGACGGGCTGTCGATCTGCCGCCGCCTGCGCGGCGCCGGCGACCAGACCCCGATCATCATGCTGACGGCCAAGGGCGAGGACGTGGACCGCATCGTCGGCCTGGAGATGGGCGCCGACGACTACCTGCCCAAGCCGTTCAACCCGCGCGAGCTGGTGGCCCGCATCGGCGCCGTGCTGCGCCGCAAGGGACCGGACGAGATCCCGGGCGCGCCGTCGGAAACCCCGCAGACGTTCGAGTTCGGCCAGTTCGTGCTGGACCTGGGCACCCGCACCCTGAAGAAGAACGGCGAGACGGTGCCGCTGACGACGGGCGAGTTCTCGGTGCTCAAGGTGTTCGCGCGCCACGCGCGCCAGCCGCTGTCGCGCGAGAAGCTGATGGAACTGGCGCGCGGGCGCGAATACGAGGTGTTCGACCGCAGCCTGGACGTGCAGATCTCGCGCCTGCGCAAGCTGATCGAGCCCGATCCATCGAGCCCGCTGTACATCCAGACCGTGTGGGGCCTGGGCTATGTGTTCATTCCGGAGGGCCAGCCCCGCTGACCGGGACAGGCGCGCATGAAGCTTTCCGCAACGCTCCCGCTCCGCTACCTGTTCAATTTCAGCTGGCTCAAAAGTGGCCTGTTCTGGCGCACCTTCGTGCTGCTGGGGGCCTTGACGACGATGAGCATGACGGCCTGGGTCGGCATGATCAGCATCGTCCAGCACGAGCCGCAAGTGCAGCAGATCTCGGCCCAGGTGATCTCCGTGGTCACCATCACCCACGCCGCCCTCACCCACTCGGCGCCCGAACTGCGGCGCGAGCTGCTGTTCGACCTGGTGTCGAACGAGGGCATCCGGGTGTTCCCGCTGGAGGAGGACGACAAGGTGGCGCCGCCGCCCGACAACGCGCTGATGCCCGACATCGCCGCGCTGGTGCGGGCCAAGCTGGGCGCCGACACCCGCTTCTCGTCCGAGGTGAACGGCGTGGCCGGCTTCTGGGTCAGCTTCAAGATCGACGACGACCAGTACTGGCTGATGCTGGAGCGTAACCGCATCCGCGGCCTGACCGGCATCCAGTGGCTGGGCTGGGCCAGCGTGGTGTCGATGCTGTCGCTGCTGGGCGCGGCCCTCATCTCGAGCCTGATCAACCGCCCGCTGGCGCGCCTGACGGCCGCCACCCGCGCCTTCGCCCAGGGCAAGCGCCCGGCGCCGCTGCCGGAGAAGGGGCCGCGCGAAATCCGCGAGGCCAACCGCAGCTTCAACCAGATGGTGGACGAATTGCAGCAGGTCGAATCGGACCGCGCCGTGATCCTGGCCGGCATCTCGCACGACCTGCGCACGCCGCTGGCGCGCATGCAGCTGGAGGTGGAGATGGCCAACCTGTCGGCCGAGGCGCGCGACGGCATCCAGTCCGACATCGGCCAGATGGACGCCATCATCGGCCAGTTCCTCGACTACGCCAAGCCGACCGAGGCGTCGAGCTTCATCAATGTCGACATCGGCGCGCTGCTGCAGGACACGGTGCGCGAAGCGGAACGCCTGCCCGACGTGCGCATGCACGCCGAGATCGCGGAGCGGGCCCACGTGATGGGCAACGCCACCGACCTGCGGCGCGTGATCAACAATCTGATCGAGAACGCGCGCCGCTACGGCAAGACGGCCGGCACCGACATCACCGAGATCGACGTGCGCTGCACCGTCAAAGGCATGCACCTGGCCAAGCGCGTGGTGATCGAGGTGGCCGACCACGGCAGCGGCGTGCCGGACGACCAGATCGAGAACCTGCTCAAACCGTTCACCCGGCTCGACACGGCGCGCGGCCAGGCCAACGGCGCCGGCCTGGGGCTGGCCATCGTCGAGCGCGTGCTGCAGCGCCACGGCGCCGAACTGCACGTGCGCAACCGCGACGGCGGCGGCCTGCAGTTCCAGATCGTCATGCGCGCGCTGGCCTGACCGTCCATGGCGCCGTTGACGTTGCCGCGGACGATGGCGCCCGCCGCCTGCCTCCTCTGCCTGGCCGCGGCCGCGGCCGCGGCCAGCGCCGCGCCGCTGGCGGCGCCGCGAACCCGTCCGGCCAGCGTGGCCGAGCAGCGCTCGTTCGACCAGTTCCTGCGCCGGTACGACCCGGCGCCGGGCGCCGCCCCGGCCACGCTGATGGCGGAACGGCCCGCCGGCCAGGGCCCGTGGCAACTGAGCGCCACCATGGAGACGGCGCCCCGGCTGGCCATGCCCGGCGTGTGCCAGCTCGAACGCAGCGTGTTCCGCCACGTGCCGCGCGCGCCGGACGGCCAGCCCTGGCGCGCCGACGGCCTGGCCCTGCCCTATGTGTGGCTGGCCGTGGACGGGCCGTGCGTGGCCCCGGCGCGGCCGGTGCGGCTGCTGCAGGCGCTGCCGCCGCATCTGGTGCTGCAACTGTTGAAGGAGAACGCTGCGCTGTTGAACCGGGCCCGCCTGCTCTTTGCCGGCAATACCCAATGCGCGCGGCTGCGCGCGCTGCCGTTCGCGCTCGAGGCGCTGGGCGCGGGCGCGCGCGCGAACGGGGCGCCCACCATCTACACGCTGCTGTACCGCAGTGAACGGGGCGACCTGGCCCAGGTGGATGCCCGCTACAGCCGCGCCGAACTGACGGCGTGGAACGTGAGCTGCCCGGCGCCCTAGCGGCGGACCGGGCTCGTGCATGTCGCGCGCTCAGCCGCGCACGGGGGCCCCTTCCAGCAGCCGGGACAACAACAACTCCGCCGAGCCGTAGCCGTACAACGAATCGGTTTCCATCCCCTGGGTATCGTAGGGCACGGACTCCTCGCGCTCGGAACGGCTGGGATCCTGGTCGGAATAGGTCACGCGCCAGGCGCGCCGCAACGCGTCGGCGCGGCGCAGGTAGGCGGGCATCGGCCACGAGGCCGGGTTCCAGTCGGGGCTTTCGCCCAGCACCGGCCAGCGTCCGCTGGCCAGCGCCATGTCGCCCACGCGCAGCACGCGCAACGCGTCCCCGGCCCGCAACCGGAGCAGCGACTCGAACGGCGGCAGATGCGCATGGCGCGGCCCGAACAGGTAGGCCAGCATGATGCGGCTCGACGGCGCCAGCCGCGCCACCAGCCCGCAGCCGTAGCCGCCCTCCAGCAGCGGCACCGCGAACCAGCTTCCTTCGTGATATGGCTGCTTCATTGATACCTCATCGTTCAACACGGCGCCGTCCCGCGACCGCATCGGCGCGGCGGCGCAAAACCGCAGTGTAGCGGCGGCGCGACGAAGGCGGCGCACGCCACCGGCCGGGAAAACATGGCTTTATGTTACACTGCTGCCTCGCTAGGGGTCCTGGAACGCTGTTCCGGGTGAGAGATACCCTCCGTACCTGATCTGGATAATGCCAGCGAAGGAAAGCGCAAAGTGCTCCCCCATCTTTGACAGCTCCCCCCGCTGGTTCCAGCCCGACAAGCAACGAACAACCAGCGCCGCGCCAAGCCGCGCATCAGAGAGCACCAAAGAGCACACCATGTCCACACCCAATCTCACCGTTTCCGCCCTCACCCTGGCGGTCCTGAACACGCTGTCCGGCAACGCCTGGGCCGACGCCGCATCCGCCGACGCCGCCATCCCCGAAGTGATCGTCAGCGGCGCCCGCGTGGCGCCCGGCCACGCCTCCGTGGCCGGCTTCAGCGACATGCCGCTGATGCAGACGCCGGCCGCCGTCACCGTGCTGACCTCGCAGCAGATGCTCGACCGCGACATCCGCAGCACCACCGACGCGGCCCGCTACGAGGCCGGCCTGAGCGACGCCTACAACGCCGTCGGCTACTCGGAGCAGTTCTCCATCCGTGGCTTCAAGCTCGACAACGCCACCAGCTACCGCAAGGACGGCATGGCCATCTCGGGCGACACCCAGATCCCGCTGGAGAACAAGGAACGGCTGGAAGTGCTCAAGGGCCTGTCCGGCCTGCAGGGCGGCGCGTCCGCGCCGGGCGGCATGATCAACTACGTCGTCAAGCGCCCCACCAGCGCCGCGCTGCGTTCGTTCGTGCTGGAGGAGCGCGAGCGCGGCACCGTGTACGGCGCCGTGGACCTGGGCGGCCGCTTCGAGGACAGCCGTTTCGGCTACCGCTTCAACGCCGCCGCCGAGCGCCTGCGCTCCTACATCAAGGGCGCCGACGGCAACCGCAAATTCATCTCGGGCGCCATCGACTGGCAGATCTCGCCGCAAGCCCTGCTGCGCCTGGACGCCGACTACCAGACCAAGTCCCAGGTGTCGGCGCCCGGCTTCCAGCTGCTGAACAACGTCTCGCTGCCCGACATCGCGGCCGACAACATGCTCAACAACCAGCCCTGGAGCCGTCCGGTGGAGACCACCAGCAGCAACCTGGGCCTGAGCTTCGAATACCAGCTGGCGCAGGACTGGCACGCCACCGTGCGCGCCAACCAGCATGAGTTCAAACGCGACGACTACACGGCCTTCCCGTACGGCTGCTCGGCCCAGCAACTGTACCCCGGCTTCTGCGGCAACGGCGACTACGACGTGTACGACTACATCAGCCTGGGCGAGAAGAAGTCGCCGCTGAACGTGCAGGCGCTGCTGCAGGGCAGCCTGGCCACGGGCGCCGTGCGCCACGCGCTGACCGTGGGCGCCACCTGGTTCCGCAACAGCGAGAAATGGGGCGACTACGTGTATGACTACGCCGGCGTGAGCAACATCTACCATCCGGTGGTGGTGCCGCCCGTCGACCGCACCAGCGGCCCCGTGTCCGAACGCCGCCGCAGCAGCGAGAGCGCCGTGCTGGCCCAGGACATCGCCAGCCTGACCGACACGCTGGCGCTGCACGCGGGCGCCCGCTACGCCAAGCTGAAGCGCGATGAGGTGGTCGACGCGACGCTGCCGGCCGTCCACACCGACAAGGGCTACTGGCTGCCCAACGTGGCGCTGGTCTATAGTCCCGCCGCCAACCTGTCCGTCTACGGCTCGTATGCCCAGGGCCTGCAATACGGCAGCGTGGCGCCGATCGGCACCAGCAACGCCCAGCAGGCGCTGGACGCCGGCAAGTCCAAACAGTTCGAAACGGGTGTGAAGGCGGCGCTGGCGCCGGACCTGAGCATGACGGCCGCCCTGTTCCAGATCCGCCAGGGCCTGGAATACATCGACGCGTCCAACACCTGGGTGCGCAACGGCCAGGACCAGCACCGCGGCATCGAGTTCACGCTCGACGGCAAGGTGACCAAGCAGCTGGCCATGGGCGTCACGGCCACGGCCCTGCACACGCTGGCCAGCGACACCGGCCGCGCCGACATGGACGGCAAGCGCGTCACCAACGTGCCGGCCTTCAAGTCCAGCGTCTACGCCGACTACGCCGTGCCGCAGGTGCGCGGCCTGAACCTGAACGCCAACTGGCAGTACGCCGGCAAGAAGGCCTTCGACGCGGCCAACACGGTGATGGTGCCGGCCTACCACGTGGTCAACCTGGGCGCGGCCTACGCCACGCGCGTGGCCGGCACGGCCACCACCTTCCGCGCCCACATCGACAACGCGTTCGACCGCTTCTACTGGCGCGACGTGACCCCGGACCTGGGCGGCTACCTGTTCCCCGGCGCCAAGCGCACGTTCCGCGTGTCGGCCCAGTTCGACCTGTAATCAGGGATGCCGCCGCGCCGGCATGGCGCGGCGGCTGAAACGATCAGAAGATGTATTGCAGGCGCATGGTGAAGCTCTTCGCCGCGCGCCCGCTGTTGCGGCCGATCAGATAGGCCGCCTCGTATTTGAGTTCCTGCCTGCCGATGTCGCGGCTGCCGAAGACGGCCGGCCCCGCGCGGTGCGACTGCCGGTTCAACGGCAACCAGTCATTCCACTTCCCCACTTCGCCGAACGCCTGCAACCCCGGCTGCAACCAGCTTTTCCAGCGGTGCTTGACCTGCAACTGGTACGCCATCTCCATCGGCCCGCCGGCTTCGGTGCGGTAGTCGCGCTGGAAGAACACGTTGGCGTTGAACTGGGTGCGGCCGATTTCCGTTTGCAGCACCGGGCCGATCTCCAGCGCATAGCCCTCGGCGCGGTCGCGCGGGCGCTCGATCTTGGTGTGGATCGCCAGGTCGAACGGATACTGGCCCTGGGTCAGCATATAGTCGTTCTGCCACGCCAGCTCCTCGTACACGGCGCCGCCACCATTGAACTTGACCCAGGTGCCATACAGCTCCGTGTACCAGCGCGACGTGACGCCGTAGCCGACGCCGATCTCCGGCGCGGCCACGGTGCGGCCGTGGTAATGGGCGTTCCAGTATTTGTAGTCGACGGAGGCCTGGCCTTCCACATCATAGGCGGTGACCATGTAATAGCCGGTATCGGCCAGGGCGAGGCCGGGCAACAGGGAGGCAAGCGCGATGAGTTTTTTCATGGCCGGCGATGGTGGGCGAGTGGCGGATGGCTCAATTTAGCGCGCCGCCCGGCCGATTGCAACGAAAAAGGCCTGCGCCGTGTCAGCCGCCTGACAGATCGCCGGAGTGCGCGCCCAACAGCGCGTCCACCTGCGCCAGCCGCTGCTCCAGGCTACCCTGCACCATCGTATAGGGCATGGCGCGCCGCGCCAGCTCCTCCAGCAGCATATCCTGGACAATGCGGCTGACCTGTTCACATTCACGGTGCAAGCCGTCGGCCACCCATGGGATATCGGGCGCCATCACCAGCGTGCGGTGGTAGCGGTGCTGATCGACCAGCCGTTCGAGCTGGGCGTCGATCCCGCCGAAATAATGGCGGCTGTAGACGGCCGTCATCAGCGGCGTCGTATCGCAGAACAGCAAGGCGCGCGCATGGGCGGCGGCCGCGTCCTCGCGCTCGACCTGGGTGCGGGCGATCGGGTACTGGTCTTCGGCCACGGGAACGCGGCCATGCGTGTCGACGAACTCGCGCAGGTATTCCGGCACCCACAGCGTGCCGTGGCGTTGCGCCAACGCGGCCGCCAGCGTGGACTTGCCGGACGACGCCGTGCCCAGGATGGCGATGCGCAGCGGCCAGGCCGGTGCGCTCACTTGAACACCATGCCCGGTTGCGGCGTCTTGCCGTCGGCGCCGCCCTCGCCGCCCTCGTCCTCCGCCACGCGGTTCCAGGCCAGCAGGCCCGCCACCGCCATGGCCACGAAGGCGCCGTACAGCACGGCCGTCAGCAGCAGGTGCTTGTGGACGTAGAGCGCCACGTACAGCACGTCGACGATGATCCACACATGCCAGTTCTCGACTTTTTTGCGCGACAACAGCAACTGGCCCACCAGGCTGCCGGCGGTCAGGAAACCGTCCGCGCGCGGCACGTCGGTGTCCGTGTAGGTGCGCAGGAACCAGGCCAGCAGCACGAAACCGATCAGCCAGCCGGCCGCGCACGCCACGCGCCCGCGCGCGCCCAGGCGCGTGACGGGCAACTCGGCGTGGCGCGCGTCGCCATGCAGCCACTGGTACCAGCCCCACACGGAAACGGCGATGAACACCAGTTGCAAGCCCATGTCGCCATACAGGCTGGAGCCGAAGAACACCATGCCGTAGGTGGCCGAGGACAGGATGGAGAACAGCCAGGCCCAGTGGGTCTGGCGGATATTGAGCCACACCGTGATCACCGACAGGACGAAGGAAATCAGCTCCAGCGGCGTGGTGACAAAGCCCATCAGGACCAGGATATCGTTCATCGGGAGGAAAGGCGGCGGGCGGAAAATGGAAGGGAAAGATTATAGACCATTGCGCCGTAACAGGGACAACGGTGGGGGACAACGGCGGGCACAACGGCGGGCACAACGGCGGGGCCGGCGCCGCGCCGTCCCCGCCCCTGTTTTACTGCTTCGGATACTTGATGCGCATTTCCTGCAGCAGGTTGTCGGCGTGGTCCACCTCCTTCATCACCCACAGCATGTAGCGGATATCCATGTGGATGGCGCGCGTGATGTCGCGGTCGAAGTACCAGTCCTTGGTGATCGATTCATAGGTCGAATCGAAGTTCAGGCCCACCAGTTCGCCGCGGCGGTTCATCACGGCCGAGCCGGAATTGCCGCCCGTGGTGTCGGCGCTGGTCAGGAAATCGACCGGCACCGTGCCCAGCACGGGATCCTTGAACTGGCCGTAGCGCTTGGCCTTGATCGCCTCCAGCAGCTTGGCCGGCGCGTTGAACGGCTCCTTGCCCGTGTGCTTCTCGACGATGCCCTCGACGGTGGTGAACGGACCCTTGGTCACGCCGTCGCGCGGCGAATACGGCGACACCGTGCCGTAGGTCACGCGCAGGGTCGAATTGGCGTCCGGGTACACCGGCTTGCCCTGCGACTGCTTCCACGCGATCACGGCCTGCATGTATTGCGGGATCACCCGTTCCAGGTTGCCGTCCACTTCCTTGCGCCGCTCCTCCAGCGCCATCGCCACGTCATTGAGCTTGACGGCCAGCTTGAGGAAAGCGTCGTCGGAGGCGGCGACGGCCGCCGCGTCCTTGCCCAGCCAGCCCAGACGGGTGGCCGTGTCGCCCAGTTGCGACTGCTTGTACAGCGCGGGCACGGCGTCCACGGCCGGCAGCAGCGCGTCCACGCCCCGCGCGTGCATGGCGGCGGGCAGGCGCGCATAGCGCTGCAGCGCGGCCACGTAGCGGGCCTGGTCCACGGCGCCCACGTACGACTGTTCCAGCCGCGTCAAGCGCGCCTTGATGAAGGTCAGGTCGCGCTGCTGGTAGCCCGGCTCACGCGCGGCGTCCGGTTTGCGTCCTTCCAGCGCCAGCCGGTACAGGGTGCGCGCGCTTTTCAGCAGGTCGCTGTTGGTGGCCACGTACAGGCCGAATTCCTCGTTGCTGAGCGCGATGTCGGCGGCGATCGCCGCATCGAGTTCGGCCAGCAGCGTCTTCGACACCTTGGGCTGGGCCGCGTACCAGGCGCGGAACTGCGCGTCCTGCACATCCTTGATGGCGGCGATGTCCTTGCGGGCGAAGCCATCGAGCAAGCCCTGGGTCTTCTTCATCACGTTGTTGAGGCCCTTGGCCACGCTGGCGTAGCGCACCGCGTCGGCCGCGCTGCCCTTGGTGGCGGCCGCGATCACGTCCAGGTCGGCCTGGAGCTCGGCCGCCTTGGCCGGATAGGACACGTCGCGCGCGTCGCGGATCTCGGACGGCAGCTTGTAGCGGCTGGTGCGGCCCGGATAGCCGGCCAGCAGGATAGGGTCGCCGTTCTTCAGGCCCTCGGCCGACACCACCAGGAAGTCCTTCGAGTGGTAGGGCACGTTGTCGGGCGACGGATCGGCCGGACGGCCATCCTTGCCCACATAGGCGCGCAGGAACGAGTAGTCGCCGTCGTGGCGCGGCCATTCGTAGTTGTCGATGTCGCCGCCGAAGTTGCCGATCATGTCGGCCGGCGCGTACACCAGGCGCACGTCGCGTATCATCATCTGGCGGATGCGGTAGTACTCCAGCCCGCGGTGGAAGGCCGGCACCGAGCAGCGGTACATCTTGTCCGTCTCGCATTCGGCGATCAGGGTCTTGATGGCCGCCTCCACCGCCTCGTGGCGCTGGCGGCCGCTCATGTCCGGCTTGACGGCGCCCAGCACGCGCGCGCTCACGTTCTCCACCTTGTCGGTCACGTAGACCAGCGTGTTCGGGCCGCCCGGCAGTTCCTCGGCGCGGGTTTTGGCCAGGTAGCCGTTGGCGATGTAATTATGCTCGGGCGTGGAGTTGCGCTGGATCGCGCCGTACGCGCAGTGGTGGTTGGTGACCACCAGCCCGGCGTCGGACACGAACGAGGCCGAGCAGCCGCCCAGCGACACGATGGCGCTCATCGGATGGCGCGACAGGTCGGCCAGCTTCTCGGCCGGGATCTCGATCCCGATCCGCTTCAATTCGGATTTCAACTGCGGCAGCTGGTGCGGCTGCCATTGCCCTTCGTCGGCGTGGGTCGTGCCCGCGCATAACAGGACGGCCGGGAATACTAATTTTTTGAACAAGATTTGCCCCCTGAAAGTAAATTCAGCGGGAGTATATGCCTTCTTCCCGTGGCTGAACATGGTTTTCCGCGCCCCGCACCCGCACCCCGTCGAAGCGCAGGGTCAGCACGCCGCCGCGGCCCGCCACGAAGGGCTCCACCTCGAATCGCCCGCCGAGCGCCGCCACCCGCTCGGCGATGCCGATCAGACCGAACGAGCCGGTCTTGGTCCGTTGCCCGGGCGCGATGCCCACGCCGTTGTCGGCGATGCGCAGTTCGAGCCGGCCCCCGTCCACCGTCAGCCGCACGTCGACGTCGGTGGCGCCGGCATGGCGCAGCACGTTGACCAGCGCCTCCTGCAAGCTGCGGAACAAGACGATGGCCAGCTCGGGGTCGACCGCCTCCACCACGGCCTCGGGCGGCAACTGCAGCCGGCATGCCAATCCGCTGCGCTTGCGGAATTCGGCCGCCTGCCATTCGAGCGCCGGCTGCAGCCCCAGGTCCAGCACGGCCGGGCGCAAGTCGTTGATGATGCCGCGCACGCTGCGGATGGTGGCGTCCACGTTGCCGAGCACAGCGTCGACCCGCGCGCGCAAGCGCGGGTGGCGCGCCTGCGTGCGCGCGCGCAGGGAAGCGATGTCGAGCCGCAGCGCCAGCAGGTTCTGGCCCAGTTCATCATGGATTTCGCGGGCGATGCGCTTGCGCTCCTGTTCCTTGATGGTGGCCAGATGACCGACCAGCTGCCGCTGGCGCTCGCCCGCGCGCTGCAGGGCCGCCTCGGCGCGCTTGCGCTCGGCCACCTCGCGCCGCAGGCGCACGTTGGCCGCCGTCAGCTCGGCGGTGCGCGCCACCACGCGCGCATCGAGCTCGCGCGACAGCTCGAGCAGGGCCTGCTCGGCGCGTTTGCGCTCGGTGATGTCGGCGAAGACGGCGATGTAATAGTCGACCACGCCGTCGTCGCCGCGCACCAGCGTCATCGACATCTGTGCGGTGAACGGTGTGCCGTCGCGCCGCTGGTTGTGCACCTCGCCCTGCCACACGCCATGCGCCAGCAAGTGGTCGCGCGCCGCCGTGTGGTAGCCGGGCGGATGGGCGCCGGGCCGCCCCAGGAAGGCGGGATCGCGTCCCAGCGCCTCCTCGGCCAGATAGCCGGCGCAGCGGGTGAAAGCCGGGTTGACGGCCACGATGCGGCGCGCGCTGTCGCACACCAGCACCACCTCCTCGATGCTGTCGAGCACCTGGAAGGCGCGCCGCCGCGCCGCGTCGCGCGCGTGCTGGTCGCCCATGGCGGTGAGCACCATGCGGCACACCGGCCCGGCCGGATCGAGATTGGCTTCGATGCGCACGGTGCAGCCGTCGTCCGCGCCGTCGCCGCCGAACAGCGGCAATTCCAGCGCGCCATGCGTACCGCTGGCGAACATCGCGGCCAGGAAGCGGCGCAGCGCCGCCTGCGCGTCGGGCGCGACGAATTGCTCGAACGGCCGCTCCAGCAGTTGCGGCCGGGGACGTCCCAGCAGGCTGGCGGCGGCCAGGTTGGCGCGGCAGATGCGCCCGTCCAGCGTCACCGACAGATAGCCGGCCGGCGCCTGGTCGTACAGGGTGGCGAAGCGTTCCAGGTCGGCCTCGGCCGCATCGCGCTGCTGCTGGATGGCGGCCAGCGCCGCGTTCTGCATCTCCAGCTCGATCTGGCTCACCTGCAGCAGCTGCAGCTGGCGCCGCAGGTCGGCCTGGCCGTCCGCCGGCGCGCCGGGCGCGGCCGGATCACGCGCGGCGCGGCCGGTCATGGCTCGCTCGCCCCGCCCTGCACTGCGCGCAGGCGCGCCTCCAGCTGTTTGGCCTCGGTGATGTTGATGAAGGTGACCACCACGCCGTCGATCACATTGTCCACCGTACGGTAAGGCATGATGCGCACCCGGTACCAGCGCCCGCTGCGGGTGGGCACCTGGTGTTCGCAGTACACCAGCGTGCGCAGCACTTCCCGCGCGTGCTGCTCCAGGTCCGGATAGTCGAGGTCGTTGACGATGTCGCCCAGCGGCCGATTCAGGTCCGACGCGATCAACTTGTAGATCTGGGTGGCCTGGTTGGTGAAGCGCCGGATGCGCAACTCGTTGTCGAGGAAGATGGTGGCGATGTCGGTGCTGTTGAGCAGGTTCTTCATGTCGCCGTTGACCATCGACAGGTCGTCCACCTTCGACTGCAGCTCGGCGTTGACGGTGTACAGCTCCTCGTTGAGCGACTGCATCTCCTCCTTCGAGGTGGTCAGCTCCTCGTTGGTCGATTGCAGCTCCTCGTTGGTCGACTGCAGCTCCTCGTTGGCCGATTTGAGCTCCTCGCGCGAGGCCTGCATCTCGTCGCGCACGGTCTGGATATCGAGCCGCGCCTGCATCAGCTGCTGCTCCAGCTCCTGCACCCGGGGATTGCTGGAACGGCTGCGGCGACGCTGCGGCGGCAGCGCCGCCACGGCGAACGTGACCAGGATCATGCCGGTCATGGGGGCGCCTTCCGGCATCGCCTCGGCCGTCAGGTCCACCGCCAGCGGCGCCGCGTCGCCCTCCTTGAGCACCAGGCCGCGCACGGCGATGATGCCGGCGCCGTGCGCGGCGCGCGCGATCAGGTCGGCCAGTTCGAAACGCAGCCCCTCGCGCGCCATGGCATGGATGTTCCAGTTGGCCTTGCCCGCGGCCGGCTCCAGGAAGGCGCCGGTGCGGCCGTGGATGTACAGGATGTCGCCCTGCGGGTTGAGCAGCGCCGCCGCCGGCGTGTGCTTGCGGAGCAGATGCTGCTCCACCTGGTGTTGTAGGTTGCCGCTCATGGATGGTGTGCGCGATTCATTCGCGGAAGGTGGGATCACGTTGCTGGCCCGGGTGGGGAAATAGTGTGACACGCGCTGGTCGGCGCCGTCCAGCCGCCGGTAGATCCGGCCCGAGCCCGGCAGCGCCGCGAACAGGTCGGTGAAGCGGCCGGGGGTGTCCGCGCTGCCCAGGATCAGCAGCCCGTCATGCTTGAGGGCATAGTGGAACAAGGGGATCAGCTGCTCCTGCAGCTTGATGTCGAAGTAGATCAGCAGATTGCGGCAGCACAGGATATCGAGCTTGCTGAACGGCGGATCGGAGATGATGTTCTGCGCGGCGAAGATGATGCTGTTGCGCAGTTCCTTGCGGATGCGGTAGCCCTGCTCCTCGGCCACGAAATGACGCTGCAGCCGCTCCGGCGACACGTCGGCCTCCACGCTGCGCGGGAAGCGCCCCTGGCGCGCGCGCTCGATGGCGTCCGGATCGAGGTCGGTGGCGAAGATCTGCAGCGTGTAGTCGGCCGCGGGCGCCAGCCGCTCCACCACCTCGGCGAACACGATGGCCAGCGAATACGCCTCCTCGCCCGTGGAGCAGGCCGGCACCCATGCCTTCAGCGCCAGCCCGTCGGGATGGGCCGCCAGCATCTCCGGCAGCGCCGTCAGGGACAGGTAGTCCCACACCTTGGCGTCGCGGAAGAACTGGGTCACGCCGATCAGCAGCTCCTTGAACAGCAGCGCCACCTCCTGTGGATTGTCGCGCAGGTAGTCCACATATTGCTCTATGGCGCCGCACTGGCGCAGCGTCATGCGACGCTCGATGCGCCGCAACACGGTATTGAGCTTGTAGCCGGAGAAGTCGGCGCCCATCTGCTCTTGCAGCAGCTGGTACAGCTCGTGCAACGCGTTGCGCCGGCCATGGTCGGCTGCGGCCAGCGTGAAGGACGGGCGGCGCCAGTGCTCCAGGATCAGGGCCGGCATATCGGCCGGCGGCGCCACGATGTCGGCCGCGCCGGCGTCGATGGCGCTGCGCGGCATGGGGTCGAACCTGGCCGTTTCGGGCGTTTGCGCCAGCGTCAGGCCGCCCTGCACCTTGATGGCCTGCAGGCCGCGCGTGCCGTCCCCGCCCATGCCCGACAGGACGACGCCGATCGCGCGCTCGCCGCAGGCGTTGGCCAGCGCCTCGAAGAACACGTCGATCGGCAGGCGCAGGCCGCGCGTGGCGGCACGCGGCAGCAGGGTCAGGGCGCCGTTGGCCAGGCCAAGGTCGTGGTTGGGCGGAATCACGTACACGCAATCGGCCTCGATCGTCATGTGATCGGCGATCTCGCGCACCCGCATCGGCGTCACGCGCTGCAGCAGTTCGGGCAGCATGCCCCGGTGCTGCGGGTCCAGGTGCTGGATGACGACGTAGGCCAGGCCGCTGTTGGCCGGCACGCTGGCCAGCAACTCGCTGATCGGTTCCAGCCCCCCGGCGGAGGCGCCGATGGCCACCACCGGCACGGCATCGCCCGCCACGGCGGCGTCGGAGGGGGCGGAAGATAGCGCGGTGGCGTGCTTGGTCATCGTGGCATGCGTTGGGCTGGAGATGGGCCGCCGGGCACGCAACGGCGGGAGAATGTTATATTTCTGGTCATCTTGCCAGCCGATTATACAAAGCCCCGCCCCGATCGCCAAGCACCGCGTACCGGTGCGAAGTCACACCGGCTCGTTATGGTGGCGCGTTACTCGGGCTGGCGCCAGCCGCCGCCCAGCGACTGGATCAGCGCCACGGCCGTGGTCTGGCGGTCGGACTGGGCCTGCACCAGCGCGCGGCGCGCGGTCAGCGCCGTGTTCTGGGCCGTCACCACCTCGGTGTAGGCCACCTGGCCGGCGCGGTAGCGGTTCAGCATCTGCGCCTCCACCTGGTCGGCCGCCTCGGACGCGGCGCGGCGCAGCTCCTGCTGCTCGGCCAGCGCGCGGCTGGCGGCCAGTTGGTTCTCCACGTCGGCGAACGCGGCCAGCACGGTCTGACGGTAGTGGGCGATGGCCGCGTCGCGGCCCGCCTCGGCGCCGCTCACGCGGGCCGCCGTGGCGCCCGCGTTGAACAGGTTCTCCGCCGCCGACAGTCCCAGCGACCACAAACTGTTGGACGCGTTGAACAAGCCCGCCGCCTGGCCCGCGCCGACGCCATACGACGCCGTCAGGTTCAGGCTGGGGAAATAAGCGGCGCGGGCGACGCCGATCTGCGCGTTGGCCGCCGCCACCCGGCGCTCGGCGGCGGCGATGTCGGGCCGGCGCTGCAGCAGCGTCGACGGCAGCCCGGCCGGGATCTCCGGCACGGCCGTGTGCCATGGCGCCGGCGCCAGCGTGAACGCGCCGGCCGGCTTGCCCAGCAGGACGGCGATCGCATGTTCAAGCTGGGCGCGCTGGCGCGCCACGTTGGACAGGTCGATGCGGGCGCTGGCCAGCTGGGTCTGCGCTTGCAGCACGTCGGACCTGGCGGCCAGCCCCGCGTTGAAGCGGTTGGTGGTGATGGTCAGCAGCCGCTGGTAGCCATCCACCGTGGCCGCCAGCAGCGTCTGTTGCGCGTCCGTCTGGCGCAGCGCGAAGTAGTCGGCCGCCAGTTCGCCCTGGGCCGACAAGCGGGCCGCCGCCAGATCGGCCGCGCTGGCCTGCGCGTTGGCACCCGCGCTGTCGGTGCCGGCGCGCAGCTTGCCCCACACGTCCGGCTCCCAGCTGCCGCCGATGTTCATGCGGTACTGGCCGGCGGTCTTGGTGTCGCCCCCGCCGCCGGAGCGGCCGGCGCTGCCGTTCAAATCCACCGCCGGGAACAAGGCGGCGCGCTGCTCGCTCACCAGCGCGCGCGCCTGCGCGTAGGCGGCGGCGGCAGCGGCCACGTTCTGGTTCGACACCTCGACGGCGGCGGCCAGTTCGTTGAACACCGGGTCGCCGAACAGGGTCCACCACGGGCCGCGTTCCAGCGTGTCGGCCGGCGCGGCGGGCTGCCAGCCTTGCGCCTCCTTGTAGGCGTCCGGCTGCGCCACGGCCGGCACATGGTAGGCGGGGGCGACGGCGCAGCCGCTGGCCACGCTGGCGGCAAGCGCCATGGCGGCCAGGCGCGCGCGCGTTGGAAAGTTGAGCTTCGGTTTCATGGTGGGGTCGGCGACGCAGTTGCCTGCTCGCCGTGCAGACGGCTTAAATGTTGTTCGGAGGGGCTGCGGCGGCGCAGCTTGTCGAGCAGGATGTAGACCACGGGCGTGGTCAGCAAGGTCATGAGCTGGCTGGCGATCAGGCCGCCGATGATGGCGATGCCGAGCGGCTGGCGCAGCTCCGAGCCTTCGCCGAAGCCGATGGCCAGCGGCAGCGCGCCCAGCGCGGCGGCCAGCGTCGTCATCAGGATAGGCCGGAAGCGCAGCAGGCAGGCTTCACGCACGGCCTGCACCGCGCTCAGCCCCCTGCCCCGCTCCGCCTCCAGCGCGAAGTCGATGATGAGGATGGCGTTCTTCTTGACGATGCCGATCAGCAGGAACACACCGATCAGCGCGATGATGGAGAACTCCATTTTGAACATCAGCAACGCCAGCACGGCGCCCACGCCGGCCGAGGGCAGCGTGGACAGCACCGTCAGCGGATGCACGAGGCTTTCGTACAGGATGCCCAGCACGATGTAGATCACCACGATGGCGGCCAGGATCAGCAACGGCTGCTGGCGGTTGCTCTCATCGGCGCTGCGGGCCGTGCCCTGGAAACTGCCGCGCACATTGGCCGGCATGGCGATGTCGGCCTCCGCCTGTTTCACGGCCTGCTGCGCGTCGCCCAGGCTGTAGCCGTCGGCCAGGTTGAACGACACGGTGGTGGCCAGCTCGCCGTCCTGGTGCTCGACGGAGGTGGGCGCCGAGCGTTCGGTGAAGCGCGCCAGCGCCGGCAGCGGCACCATCACATTGGCCGCCGGGTTGAGCGCGGCGCCGGTGGCCGCATCGCGCGCGGCGCCGTTGTTGCCGGCGCCGGTCGTGGCGGCGGCCGTTCCCGCCGTCGCCGCAGTGGTGATCCCGGTGGCGCTCGCAGCGGCGCTTGCCGTGGGCTTGCCCGGCACGTACACGTCGCGCAGCGCCTCCGGGCTTTGCGCGTAGCGCGGCGCCACTTCCATGATCACGTGGTATTGATTGAGTTCGTCGTAGATGGTCGACACCTGGCGCTGGCCGAAGCCGTTGTAGAGCGCATTGTCCACGTCGCGCACCGTCATGCCCATCCTGGCGGCGCTGTCCTTGTCGATCTCGACCAGGGTTTCCACGCCGTTGTCCGCCTGGTCGGTGTCCACGTCGATCAGCGCCTTCTGGGCCTTCATGGCGTCGGCCAGCCGCGCCGCCCACACTTTGAGGGCGGCGCGGTCATCGCTCTTGAGCGTGTACTGGTAGGTGGAATTGGACTGCCGCCCGCCCATGCGCAAATCCTGCACCGGGTTCAGGAACAGCGAGACCCCGCTGATGCGCGCCAGTTGCGGCCGCAGCCGCGCCATCACGGCCTGTCCCTTCTCATGCCGCTGCGATGGCGGCTTGAGCGTGATGAACATGAAGCCGCCGCCGGCGCGCGAACCGCCGGTGAAGCCGACCACCGTGTCGACGGCCGGATCGTTCCTGATCACGTTGACCAGCTGCCGCAGCTTCTTCTGCATGGCCTGGAACGAGATGCTCTGGTCGGCCCGGATGCCGCCGCTGATCTGGCCCGAGTCCTGCTGCGGGAAGAAGCCCTTGGGCGCGGCCCGGAACAGGTACACGTTCAAGCCGATCACGAACACCAGGATCAACATCACCAGCCACAGGCTGGACAGGGCCCAGTCCAGCGAATGGGCATACATGCGGTGCATCCAGTCGTAGCCGCGCTCGGCCCAGCGCGCCAGCCGGCCCGGCGGGCGCTGGTGGCCGCCCGGCTTGAGCAGCCACGCACACATCATGGGCGTGGTGGTGAGCGAAATCACCAGCGAGATCAGCACCGCCACCGACAGCGTGACGGCGAATTCGCGGAACAGCCGTCCCACCTGGCCGCCCATGAACAGCAGCGGAATGAACACGGCCACCAGCGACAGGCTGATGGACAGCACCGTGAAGCCGACCTCGCGCGCGCCCAGCAGCGCCGCCTGGAAGCGGTCCATGCCCTGCTCGATGTGGCGCGCCGTGTTCTCCAGCACCACGATGGCGTCGTCCACCACGAAGCCGGTGGCCACGGTGAGCGCCATCAGGCTCAGGTTGTTGAGGCTGAAACCCATCAGATACATGACGCCAAAGGTGCCCAGCAGCGACACCACCGTGGCCACGGCCGGCACGATAGTGGCGCGCGTGCTGCGCAGGAAGGCGCTCACCACCAGCACCACCAGCACGATCGAGATCAGCAGCGTGATCTCGATCTCCTTGAGCGAAGCGCGGATCGAATTGGTGCGGTCCGACGCCACCTGCAGCTTGACATCCTGCGGCAGTTGCGCCTGCAGTTGCGGCAGCAGCGCGCGCACGCTGTCCACCGTCTCGATCACGTTGGCGCCGGGCTGGCGCGTGATCAGCACGATCACGGCCGGTTGGCCGTTGAACAGACCCAGCGTGTTGTTGTTCTCCGTGCCGTCGATCACCTCGGCCACGTCCTGCAAGCGGATCGCCGAGCCATTGCGCCAGGCCACCACCAGCGTGCGGTAGTCTGCCGCGCTGCGCCCGCCGCGCGCGCCGTTGGGCGCGGAGTACAGCTGCAAGTGGCGCCCTTCCCCTTCGATGGCGCCCTTGGGCCGGTTGGCGTTGGTGGCCTGGATGGCGGCGCGCACGTCCTCGGTGGACACGCCGTAGCGGTTGAGCGCATACGGCAGCAGCTCCACGCGCACGGCCGGCAGCGAACCGCCGCCGATCTCCACGTCGCCCACGCCCTGCACCTGCGCCAGCTTTTGCTGCACCAGGTTGGACACGGCCTCGTAGATCTGGCCCGGGGTGCGGGTGGGCGAGGTCAGCGCCAGGATCAGCACCGGCGCGTCCGACGGGTTGACCTTGCGGTAGGTGGGATTGCTGCGCAACGTGGCCGGCAGGTCCGCGCGCGAGGCGTTGATGGCCGCCTGCACTTCGCGCGCGGCCGAGTCGATCTTGCGGTTCAGGTCGAACTGCAGGCTGACCCGCGTTTGCCCGGCGCCGGAACTGGACGTGACCTCGTTCACGCCCGCGATCACGCCCAGCCGCCGTTCCAGCGGCGTGGCCACGTTGCTGGCCATGGTTTCCGGGCTGGCGCCGGGCAGCGTGGCCGTGACAGCGATGGCGGGAAAGTCCACCTGCGGCAGCGGCGACACGGGCAGCACGAAGAACGCGGCGATGCCGGCCAGCGCGATGCCGACGGTCAGCAGCACCGTGCCGATGGGCCGGCGTACGAAGGGCGCCGACAGGTTCACGGCGCCACCCCGTCCGGCTCGTCCAACTGCGCAGGGCCGCCGGCGGACGTGCCACGACCGCCCCAGCGCCGCGCCAGCGCATCGAAGCCCAGGTAGATCACCGGCGTGGTGAACAACGTCAGCATCTGGCTCACGATCAGGCCACCGAAGATGGACAGGCCCAACGGCCGGCGCAGCTCGGCGCCATCGCCCCAGCCCAGCATCAGCGGCACGGCCGCGAACAGGGCCGCCAGCGTCGTCATCAGGATAGGACGGAAGCGCAGCAGCGCCGCCTGGTGGATCGCCTCGCGCGCCGACTTGCCCTCCTCGCGCTCGGCCTCGATGGCGAAGTCGATCATCATGATGGCGTTCTTCTTCACGATGCCGATCAGCAGGATGATGCCGATGATGCCGATCACGCCCAGATCCTGTCCGCTGACGCCCAGGGCCAGCAAGGCGCCCACGCCGGCCGACGGCAAGGTGGACAGGATGGTGAGCGGGTGGACATAGCTCTCATACAGCACGCCGAGCACGATGTAGACGCAGATCACGGCCGCCAGGATCAGCCACAATTGATTGGACAGCGAATTCTGGTAGGCGCCCGCCGCGCCGAGGAAGGTCAGCGACACGGACGGCGGCAGCTTGATTTCCTCGGCCGCCGCGCGCACGGCGTCCACCGCGTCGCCGAGCGCCACGCCAGCGGCCGTGTCGAAGCCCAGCGTGGTGGCCGGATACTGGGCCACGTGCGTGATCTGCAGCGGCGCCGGGCGCTCGACGATGGTGGCCACGGCCGACAGCGGCGTGGTCTTGCCGGAGCTGGTGCGCAGCTGCAGGTCGCCCAGCGTGGCCGGCGTGGTCAGCGCGTCCTGGCGCGCCTCCAGGATCACGCGGTACTGGTCGGTCTGCGCGAAGATGGTCGAGACGATGCGCTGGCCGAAGGCGCTGTACAGCGCGTCGTCGATGGCGGCGGCCGTGATGCCGAGCCGCGCGGCGCTGTCGCGGTCGATGCTGATGAAGGCGGCGCTGCCGGTGGCGCCGGCGTCGGACACCACGTTGCGCAGCCGGGCCTTGGCGCGCATCTGCTGCGCCAGTTTCGCGGCCCAGCCGTTGACGGTGGCGTAGTCGGCCCCTTCGAGCGACACGCGGTACTGGGTCGGCCCCGTCTCGGCGTCGATGGTCAAATCCTGGGTCGGCTGCAGATACAGGGCCACGCCGGCCACTGCGCTGGCGCGCTGGCGCAGCCGGTCCATGGTGGCATCCTGGCTGGACGTGCGCGTGCGCTTCAGGTTGATCAGCATGCGGCCCGTGTGCAGCATGGTGTTGTTGGCCGCGTCCACCCCGACCAGGGAACTGAGCGACTCCACGTCCGGATCGGCCAGCAGCGCGCGCGCCGTGGCCCGCTGCAGTTCGGCCATGCGGGCGTAGGACACCGATTGCGCCGTCTCCACGCGCGCCTGCAACTGGCCCGTGTCCTGGGTCGGGAACAGGCCTTTGGGGATGAAGATGTACATCGCCACCGTCAGCAGCAAGGTGGCCAGCGCCACCAGCAGCGTCAGGCCCTGGCGCTCCAGCACCCAGCGCAAGGCGCGGTCGTAGTGGCCGATCACGGCGTCGAAGAAGGCCTGCGTGCGGCGGGCCAGCGCGCCCGGATGCTCGTCCGCGTGGCTGCGCAGCCAGCGGCCCGACATCATGGGCACCAGCGTCAGCGACACCACGGCCGAGATCAGGATCGTGATGGCCAGCGTGACGGCGAACTCGCGGAACAGCCGCCCCACCACATCGCCCATGAACAGCAGCGGGATCAGCACGGCGATCAGCGACACGGTCAGCGAAATGATGGTGAAGCCGATCTGGGTGGCCCCCTTGAGCGCGGCCGCCATCGGCGTCTCGCCCTGCTCGATGTAGCGGGCGATGTTCTCGATCATGACGATGGCGTCGTCCACCACGAAGCCAGTGGCGATGGTGAGCGCCATCAGCGACAGGTTGTTCAGGCTGTAACCGAGCAGGTACATGACGCCGAAGGTGCCCACCAGCGAAATCGGCACGGCCAGGCTGGCGATCACGGTGGCCCGCACGCTGTGCAGGAAACCGAAGATGACCAGCACCACCAGCACCACGGCCAGCAGCAGTTCCGTCTCCACGTGCTCCACCGAGGCGCGGATGCCGGTGGTGCGGTCGCTCAGCACGTCCACCCGCAGCGCGCCGGGCAGGCCGGCCGTCAGTTCAGGCAGGCGGCTCTTGATGGCGTCCACGGTGGCGATCACGTTGGCGCCGGGCTGGCGCTGCACGTTGAGGATGATGGCCGGCTGCATGCCCGACCACGCGCCCAGCTTGACGTTCTCCGCGCTGTCGACCACCTGCGCCACGTCCTCCAGCCGCACGGGCGCGCCGTTGCGGTAGGCCACGATCAGCCGGCGGTAGTCGTCCGCCGTCAGCAACTGGTCGTTGGCGTTGATGGTGAACGAGCGGGTCGGGCCGTCGAAGCTGCCCTTGGCGCTATTGGCGTTGGCGCTGGCGATGGCGCCGCGCAGCGTGTCCAGACCCAGGCCGGCGGCGGCCAGCGCTTGCGTGTCGGCCTGGATGCGCACGGCGGGCCGCTGGCCGCCGCTCAACGTGACCAGGCCCACCCCACTGACCTGGCTGATCTTCAGCGCCAGCCGGGTGTTGACGATGTTCTGCACCTGCGTGAGCGGCATGGTGTCGGAGGTGATGGCCAGCGTGAGCACGGGCGCGTCGGCCGGGTTGACCTTGGCGTACACGGGCGGCGCCGGCAGATCGGTCGGCAGCAGCGAGGCGCCGGCGTTGATGGCGGCCTGCACTTCCTGCTCGGCCACGTCCAGCGTCTGGCCCAGCGAGAACTGCAGCGTGATGATGGAGACGCCGGCCGCGCTGGTGGAACTCATGCGCTGCAAGCCGGCCATCTGGCCGAACTGGCGCTCCAGCGGCGCCGTCACGGTCTGGCCCATCACCTCGGGGCTGCCGCCCGGGTACAGCGTCTGCACCTGGATCGTGGGGAAGTCCACCTGCGGCAGCGCCGACAGCGGCAGGAACTTGAAGCCCACCAGGCCCGCCAGCACGATGGCCAACATCAGCAGCGACGTGGCGACCGGGCGCTGGATGAATGGCGCGGACGGACTCATGGCATGCTCTCCACGCGCATCGCGTCCGGCAGAAGGCTAGCCTGCGTCATTGCGCGCTCCCGCGCGGCGGGCGTTGCCCACCCTGTCCATGCTGCCCACCTTGCCAGCCACTGGCGCCGGCGCTGGCTCCCGCGCCGCCCGCACCCGCACCCGCGCCCGTGCCCGTGCCCGCGTCCGTACCTGCGCCTGTGCCCGCGCCCGTACCTGCGCCTGAACCTGTGCCTGAACTTGCGCCTGCGCCAGCGCCTCCGCCTGCAGCCGGACGGCGACCGCCATGCCGTCCGCCACCGGCGCCGGCAGCCGGCTTGTCGCCCGCCAGCACCACGCGGGCGCCGTCCTTCAGCCGGTCCGCCCCTTCCGTGATCACCTGCTCACCGGTCTGCAGGCCAGTCTTGATCTGCACCTTTTCCGCCGTCGCCTGGCCGCGCGTGACGGGCCGCAGCGACACCGTGCGGTCGGCGTTCAGCACGTACACGAAGTCGCCGCTGGCGCCGTGGCGCAGCGCCGTCACAGGCACCATCACGGCATCCTTGATGGTGAGCAGTTCCAGCCGCAGGTTGACGAACTGGCTGGGGAACAGCGTGGTCTTGTCGTTGGCGAAGCGCGCCTTGGCCTTGACGGTGCCGGTCTGGGTGTCGACCTGGTTGTCGAGCGCCGCGAATTTGCCCTCTGCCAGCGCCGTGCTGCGCGTGCGGTCGAACGCGACGGCCGGCAAGGCCGCGCCCTCGTTCACGCGCGCCAGCACGTCGGGCGCCTGGTCCTGCGGAATGGTGAAGGTGACGTCGATCGGCGCGAGCTGCGTGATGACGGCGATGCCGGCCGCGTCGCCGGGGTTGACCAGATTGCCCACGTCCACCCCGCGCAACCCCACCCGGCCGCTGATGGGCGCCACCACTTTCGTATAACCGAGGTTCAGGCGCGCCAGCCCTTCGGCCGCGCGGTCCGTCATCACCGTGCCCTGCAACTGCTTGACCAGCGCCGCCTGGGTGTCGACGTCCTGGCGCGCGATCGAATCCTGGCCCAGCAGCGTGCGGTAGCGCTCCAGCGTCAGCTTCGCGTTCTCAAGCTGGGCCTCGTCGCGCTGGCGCTGGCCGCTCGCCTGCAGCAACGCCATCTCGAACTGGCGCGGGTCGATCTCGGCCAGCACCTGACCAGCCTTGACCAGTTGCCCCTCCTTGAACAGCACCCGCCGCAAGATGCCCGACACCTGCACCCGCACGGTGGTGGTGGCGGCCGACGTGACGGTGCCCAGCGCATCGAGCGACACCGGCACATCGGCCTTCTCGGCGGTGGCCACGCCGACCGTGGTGGCCGGGCCGCCGCGCCGTCCGCCGCCTCCGCCTGGGCCACCGGGCCCGCCGGGGCCAGCCGCCATGCCGGGCGCGCCGCCGGGACCGCCCGTGCCAGCCGCCGGATGCGTCAGATACCACGCCAGCCCGCCCAGCGCGGCCATCACGGCAATGGCGATCACGCCGCCGGCCAGCCTCGCGCGGCCACCGCGCCGGCCTGGGGTTGCGTTGGATTCCTTGCTCGCTTGCGTATTCATTGCCCGTCCTCGTCATGGCCGCCGCAAGGGCGGATTGGTCCTGTCTGAAGCTTGCCATTTTACGGTCGCGCACAGCCGTTCTGTGGGCAAGTTACAAACTCGCTACAAATCCTCCCGGGGCAACACCGCTTCACAGAACCGCCTTACAAATCCGCTTTACAAATCCGCTTTACAAATCCGCTTTACAAATCTTTACCTGCGCGACATGGCAGCGTTACGGTGCCCTCGCAT
The DNA here is from genome assembly GCF_058801745.1 of Rugamonas sp. GW822-FHT03B10. NCBI lineage: Bacteria > Pseudomonadati > Pseudomonadota > Betaproteobacteria > Burkholderiales > Oxalobacteraceae > Rugamonas > Rugamonas sp. GW822-FHT03B10. The sequence continues at coordinate 217,831 of NZ_JBXANP010000005.1, forward strand.
ACTGGATTCCGTAGTCTCCTCAACCCAACCAAGGAATCGAACATGAGCATCTTCAACCGTAACACCATCGCCGCCTTCCTGCTCGGTGGCGCCCTTGCCGCCGGCGCCGGCGCCTACGCCGTGGACCGTCACCTGAACAGCGCCGGCCCCCACAGCGCCATCGACGCCACCGCCCACGTCGACCGCATGCTCAAGCACATGTACGTGGAAATCGACGTCACCGACGCCCAGAAGACCCAGATCGACCCGATCGTACGCCAGGCCATGCAGGATCTGCTGCCCATGCACGAGCAACTGCACAAGGCCCACGCGGCCGCGCTGCAATTGCTGACGGCGCCCACCATCGACCGTGCCGCGCTGGAGGCGGCGCGCGCCCAGAACATGCAGCTGGCCGACCAGGCGTCGAAACGGCTGGTGCAACTGATCGCCGACGTTGGCGACCAGCTCACCCCGGCCCAGCGCCAGAAGCTGGCCGACCACCTGTCGCGCATGCATGGCCACGGCGGCCGCATGCACCACGGTTAAGCCCTCGACTCCAGCGGGTACCGACCGGCGGCCGCTTGTGGCGGCCGCCGGCTGTCCGTAGAATGAATCCCATGGCCGACCACATCCTGCTTGTTGAAGACGATCCCCGCCTGGCCGAGATGCTCACCGAGTACCTGGGCCAGGCGGGCTTTCGCGTGCGCGCCGCGTCCACGGGCGCGGACGCACTGGCGCAACTGGCCGCCGCGCCGGCCGACGCCGTCGTGCTGGACCTGATGCTGCCCGACATGGACGGCCTGGACGTGTGCCGCCAGCTGCGCACCCGTTCCGACATTCCCGTGCTGATGCTGACGGCGCGCGGCGACGCCGTGGACCGCATCGTCGGTCTGGAGATCGGCGCCGACGACTACCTGCCCAAGCCGTTCGAGCCGCGCGAGCTGCTGGCGCGCCTGCGCGCCATCCTGCGCCGGCGCGTGGACGGCCAGCGCGACGGCCCGCCGGTACTGCGTTTCGGCCGGCTTGAAATCGACCCGGCCGGCCACCGCGCCAGCGTCGCCGGCGCGCCGTGCGAGCTGACCGCGCACCAGTTCGACCTGCTGCTGGCGCTGGCCCAGCATGCGGGCCGCGTGCTCTCGCGCGACGCGCTGATGGAACTGGTCAAGGGCGAGCAGATCGAGGCGTTCGACCGCTCGATCGACGTGCACATGTCGCGCATCCGCGCCGCCGTCGAAGACGATCCGAAGAAGCCGCGCCGCATCATCACCGTGCGCGGCGCCGGCTACCTGTTCGCCAGGGCGCAGGACTGATGTCGCGCCTCTACTTCCGCTTTTATATCGCGCTGCTGGCCAGCCTGATGCTGTTCGCGCTGGCCGTCTCGTTATTGTGGCACCGCGACGGCGGCCCGATGGACCGGGCCGACGCCACCCTGGCGCGGCTGGTGCAGAACACGCTGGCGCCGGCCGGCGCGCCGCCAGCGCAACAGCAGGCGGCGCTGGAGCGCGTGGCCAGCGGCATCCATGCGCGCATGACCTTGTATGGCCCGGACTGGACGCCGCTGGCCACCGTGGGCCCGCCGCTGCACCGGACCGAGTGGCCGCTGCGCGGCGTCGGTGGGCCGCCGCGCACGTCGTGGCTGCACCTGCCGGACGGACGCCAGCTGGTGTCGAGCCAGCCGCTCGGCTTCGCCAGCGCGCGCCAGGTGCTGCACGCCATGCTGCTGTTGCTGGTGCTGGGCGTGGCGGTGGCCGCCTACCCCATCGTGCGCCAGCTCACGCGGCGCCTGGAGCGGCTGCAGACGGGTGTGGAATCGCTGGGCGCGGGCGACCTGTCGGCCCGCGTGAAAGTGGAAGGCAAGGACGAGGTGGCGCAGCTGGCACGCAGTTTCAACCGCGCCGCCGACCAGATCGAACAACTGGTGGGCGCCCACAAGACGCTGCTGGCCAACGCCTCGCATGAATTGCGCACGCCGCTGGCGCGCATCCGGCTGGCGCTGGAACTGGTGAAGGAAACGGTCGACGCCAAACGCCGCGCCGGACTGGAACAGGACATCGCGGAACTCGACCACCTGCTCGACGAGATCCTGCTGGCCAGCCGGCTGGGTGCCATCGACGATGCGATGACGGTGGAGGATGTGGATCTGCTGGCGTTGGCCGCCGAGGAATGCGCGCATTACGACGGCGCGGAGCTGGACGGCGTCGGCGCCACCGTGCGCGGCGACCCGCGCCTGCTGCGCCGCCTGCTGCGCAACCTGCTGGAGAACGCGCGCCGGCATGGCGTGGCGCCGGCCCATGTGCGGATCGAACGCGATGACGCGGCCGGTGCGCCCACCGTCACGCTGAGCGTATGGGACAGCGGCCCCGGCATCCCGCCCGACGAATTCGAGCGCGTGTTCGAACCGTTCTACCGCCGCGCCGACGCGCGCGACGGGCACGGCGGCGCTGGCGCCGGCCTGGGCCTGGCGCTGGTGCGCCAGATCGCCCGCCGCCACGGCGGCGATGCGCGCTGCGCCACCATGCCCGACGGCCGCAGCCGCTTCGCCGTCACCCTGCCGCTGGCCTAATTCGTAGTACCGCGCAGGCGGGTATAGAACGCATGATCTATCTCATCGCTCGCGTTCGCTGGCGCAATTCGTCGTTCCCCCTGCGCGGGTACGACGAACTTAACGGCTAGGGGCTGCCGCTCTTGCCCGCTACGTCAGGGCGATTCGCACAGGCAGTGCGTGATCGCCATGAACGGCTTACGCCCCGCGCTCACCTCGTTGAGCCAGCCCAGTTCATGGGCGATGTCGGCGGCCGCGCCCGGCGGCAGGCCGGTCGTGGTCAGGCCCAGTTTCACCTGCGCGCCCACGGCCTGGGCCACGGAACCGCCGAACAGTTCGATCAGCTTGTCGAACTTGCTCGATTCACGCTCGATGTAGGTGACGCGGTAATCGTCGCCCAGCTTGGCGCGGCGGGCGGCCGACCGGATGGCATCGTTGTAGCTGCCCAGCGTGTCGACCAGGCCGCGCTCCTTGGCCTGCTGGCCGGTCCACACGCGGCCCTGGGCCACGGCGTCGATCTTCTCGGGCGTGGTCTTGCGCGCCTGCGCGGCCTTGGCGGTGAATTCACCGTAGATGTGGTTGATGCTGCTCTGGATCACCTGGCCGAAACGCGGATCGAGCGGACGCAAGGGATTGCCGGCGTCGCCCAGCCACGTGGTCGGCGCGCCGGCCGTGTGGATGCCCAGCTTGTCGATCACCTTCTCGGCCGTCGGCAGGATGGCGAACACGCCGATCGAGCCCGTGATGGTGGTGGGATCGGCGATCACCTCGTCCGACGACATGGAAATCCAGTAACCGCCCGAGGCGGCCACGTTGCCCATCGACACCACCACCGGCTTGCCGGCCTCGCGCGTCAGTTCCAGCTCGCGCCGGATCAGTTCGGACGCGAACGCGCTGCCGCCGGGCGAATCGACGCGCAGCACCACCGCCTTGATGCGGTCGTCCTCGCGCGCCATGCGGATCAGCTTGGAGGTCGAATCGCCGCCGATGGCGCCGGGGCCGGCCGTGCCGTCGCTGATCTCGCCGGCCGCGATCACCACGCCCACGGCGTCGCCGGTCAGCTTCGGATGCAAACGGGCCAGGTAGTCGTCGAACGCGATCTGGCGGAAGCTCTTGCCGTCGGGCGCGCCGCGCTGCGTCATCATCTGGCGCACCTGGTCGCGCGTCTTCAGGCCGTCCACCAACTTGGCCGCCAGCGACAGCTGGGCCAGGTCGCCGTGCACGGCCGCCAACCGGGCCGGCAGGTCGTTGATGGTCTTCATCACCTCGCCCTGGGGCAGCTTGCGGGCCTTCTCCACCTCGCCCGTGTAGGCGGTCCACAGGCCGTTGTTCAGGTAGGCGTCCGCCTCGGCGGCGGCCGGCGACGGGCCGTTGGCGATGAACGGCTCGCCGAAACTCTTGTAGGTGCCCACGCGCAGCAGGTTGACCGTCACGCCCAGCTTGTCGAGCGCGTCGCGGTAGTAATTGCGGTAGCGGCCGAAGCCCTCCAGCATCACCATGCCCATCGGGTGCAGATAGACCTCGCTGGCGTGCGCGGCCAGCAGGTACTGGCTCTGGTCATAGCTGGCGCCCCACGCCACCACCGGCTTGCCGCTGGCCTTGAAGCGGTCCAGGCCGGCCGCCACCTCGCGCAGCATGGCCTGGCCGCCGCCCTGCAGGTCGTCGGCCAGCAGCACGGCCGCGCCGATGTTGGGGTCCTTGGCGGCCGCGTCCAGCACGGCCAGCACGTCGCGCAGCTGCACCATCTTGCGCGCCTCGCCGCCGCGCACGCTGGTCAGCAGCGCCTCGCGCGCGCCGCCGCTGGTTTGCTCCACCAGCGTCCCCTTCAAGTCCAGCACCAGCGTCGTCTTCGGCGACAGCGGCTTGATGCCGCCGCCGAACAGGGCGTAGGCGATGGCGATCAGCAGCCCCAGGAACAACAGGTTCAAGACCGTGCGGCGGCCGGCGTCGATCAAACGCCAGCAAAACGCGACACCGCGGCGCGCTGCGGAAAGTGGTGAAAATGACATGGGTACTCCTGGGCGATGTAAAGCGTGACAATGTAATCCAAAAAGCAAGTCCGTGGCTAGGATGGTGCGACGGCCCCCTGCTCCTGCGCAATATACACCGGCCGCCGGAGAACGGCGTGCGCCGGCTCCCCCAGATGCGGGCCGCCACGCGCTTTTCCAGTATGATGGCGCGCCATGGAAACGGAAAAACTTCTGCTGCTGGTCGAACGTGAAATGCCGTATGGCAAATACAAGGGCCGGCTGCTGGCCGACCTGCCCGGCCACTACCTGGGCTGGATGGCGCGCGCCGGCTTCCCCGCAGGCGAGCTGGGCGGCTTGCTGGCCCTGATGTACGAGCTCGACCACAACGCGCTGCGCCATCTGCTCGATCCATTGCGCCCCCGCCGTTGAGCGGCTCGCGGGACAATGTTGCCAAAATAATACATACCACCCTTTCGGCTTGCCTATTTGGCACGCCTTCAGCATCATCGTTGACGGGGGCATGGCCGGCGCCGCGAATGTGTGGCCGCCCTGTCTCAGCGTGTGACAATGTGCGTACATTTGCAATGATATAAAGACTATATTACCGGGGAAGTGCACCACAATGAGCGGCTCGGCCGCCATCGCCATGCGCCCGTCGCGCCCGCCACAGGGGATGGGGCCCGCCACCGTGGATCCGGGTTGTTTGCTGTCTTGGAGGAAGTTCGTCATGGCTACCCATCACCACCATTGCACCTGTTTCATCATCCCGTCGGGCATGCTGCGCAAGCTGGCCGACGCCGCCGCCACGGAGGCGGAACGCCAGTGCCTGCTGGACCAGGCCGAGCATTCCGCCTATCTGCGCGGCCAGCGCTCCATCGCGCCGGCCGTGATGGGGATCAGCGCCGGCGAAAAACGCCGCACCGTCTTCGACGCCAGGCATGGCGCCACCCTGCCCGGCAAGCTGGTGCGCGGCGAGACCGACCATGCCAGCCGCGACCTGGCCGTCAACCAGGCCTTCGACGGCGCCGGCGCCACCTACGATTTCTACCTGAGCGTGCTCAAGCGCAACTCGATCGACGACAAGGGCCTGCGCCTCGATTCGACCGTGCACTACAACAAGAAATTCAACAACGCGTTCTGGAACGGCCAGCAAATGGTGTACGGCGACGGTGACGGCAAGCTGTTCCTCGGCTTCACCGGCGCCATCGACGTGATCGCCCACGAGCTCACGCACGGCGTGACCCAGTACACGGTGCCGGGCGGCCTCGTCTACCGTGGGCAGAGCGGTGCGCTGAACGAGTCGATCTCCGACGTGTTCGGCAGCATCGTCAAGCAGTGGTCGCTCAAGCAGAGCGTGGACCAGGCCGACTGGCTGATCGGCGCCGGCATCATGGCGCCGTCCGTGGGCAAGGCGCTGCGCTCCATGGCCGAGCCGGGCAACCGGGCCCTGACCTGGTCCGGCGACGACCAGCCCGCCAACATGTCCGGCTACCAGGACGACGCCGACGTGCACACCAGCTCCGGCATCCCCAACCACGCCTTCTACATCGCCGCCACCATCCTCAAAGGCAACGCCTGGGACAAAGCGGGTCCCATCTGGTACCGCGCGCTGCCGCTGCTCACCGCCAACGCCACGTTCGCGGACGCGGCCAAGGCCACCATGCAGGCCGCCGGCATGCTGTTCGGGGCCGATTCGGCCGAGCAGAAGGCCGTCCAGACTGCCTGGAAGGAGGTTGGGGTGATTTGAACGGGAGAGCCATGCGCCTCGTCTTGCGGAGTACGGGAGGTTTCACCGGGCCGGCCGGCGCGCAGACGCGCACGGTCGATACGGCGGCGGTGTCCGCCGGCGACGGCGCGCGCCTGCGCCAGCTGGTGCGCGACTGCGATTTCTTCGCCCTGCCCGGCCAGTTGCTGTCGCCGGCGCCGCAGTCGTGGGACTTCCTCTACACGCTGACGGTGCAGGCCGACGATGGCGCCAGCCACACCGTGAGCTACCACCTCGATGCGGCGCCGCCGGCGCTGCGCGAGCTGACGGCCGCCCTCGACGCGCGGGCGCCGGACTGACGCAGGCAGGAGACGGCATGAACGAGCCCGGAAACCGGCCCCGCATCCTCATCGTCGATGACGAGGCGGCCCACATGCAGGCCCTGTGCAGCACGCTGCGCGACCATGGCTACGACACGCGCGGCCACGACACCGGCCAGGCCGCGCTCGACGCGCTGCGGCCGGGCGAGTACGACCTGCTGCTGGCCGACCTGATGATGCCGGGCATGGACGGCATCACGCTGGTGCAGGCCGCGCGCGCCATCGACCCGGACCTGGCCAGCATCATCATGACGGGCGAGGGCTCGATCGCCTCGGCCGTGCGGGCCATGAAGGTCGGCGCGCTCGACTACATCATCAAGCCGTTCAAGGTGTCGACCATCCTGCCGGTGCTGGCGCGCGCGCTCGAGACGCGCATGCTGCGCCTGGAGAACGCCAAGCTGGAAAGCCAGCTGCGGGCCCACGCGGCCGAGATGGACGCGCTCAACAAGGATCTGGAGCTGGCGCGCCAGCAGGCCGAACGGGCCAACCAGGAGAAGTCGACCTTCCTGTCGCACATGAGCCACGAGCTGCGCACGCCGCTCAACGCCATCCTCGGCTTCGCCCAGATCCTCACCTCCGACAAGCTGCCGTCCACGCCCGACGAGAAGCAGGCGTTCGCGCGCCACATCCTGCAGGCCGGGCGCCACCTGCTGACCCTGATCAACGAGGTGCTGGACCTGGCCAAGATCGAATCGGGCGCCATGACGCTGTCGCTGGAGCCGGTCGCGCTGGCGCGCGTGTTCCAGGAGTGCCAGGCGATGGTCCAGCCGCTGGCCACCCGGCGCGGCATCGAGCTGCGCTTCCCGGCCCGCGTCCCGGCCCACGTGCTGGCCGACCGCACCCGCGTCAAGCAGGTGCTGATCAACCTGCTCTCGAACGCCATCAAGTACAACCGCGAACGGGGCACGGTGGCGCTCGACTGCGTGGCGGCCCAGCCGGGCCGGGTGCGCATCGCCGTGCGCGACACCGGCGCCGGCCTCACGGCGGCCCAGCTGGAACTGATCTTCCAGCCGTTCAACCGGCTCGGCCAGGAAGGCTCGGCCGAGGAAGGCACGGGCATCGGCCTGGCCCTCACCAAGCGCCTGATGGAGGCCATGCGCGGCCAGATCGGCGTGGCCAGCATGGTGGGGGTGGGCAGCACGTTCTGGATCGAGCTGCCGGCCACCGACGGGGCCGCCGCCGTGGCCCCCGAGCTGGTCGCCTTCACGCCGGTGGCGGTGCCGGCGCCGCCGCAGGCCGGTCCCGGGCCGGCCGCCGCGCCGGCCGGCGGCCACACGCTGCTGTACGTGGAGGACAACCCGGCCAACCTGCAACTGATCGACGACCTGCTGCGGCTGCGCCGCGCCAGCCCCTGCACGCTGCTGTCGGCCACCGGCGGCGAGCAGGGGCTGGAGCTGGCCCGCCAGCACCGCCCGCAGCTGATCCTGCTCGACATCCACCTGAACGGCATGGACGGCCTCGAGACGCGGCGCCGCCTGCAGGCCGACCCGGCCACGGCCCACATCCCCGTGATCGCCATCAGCGCCAGCGCCATGCCCGAGCAGGTGCGCCAGAACATGGCGGCCGGCTTTTTCCGCTATTTGACCAAACCCATCGACGTCGCCGCGTTCACCGAGGCGGTGGACAGCGCGCTGCGGCTGCCGGTGGCCACCACGGAGGAACGAGATGACACAGCCATCGGGGCCACGCTTGACCGCTAGAGGCGCCATCGCGGCGCTGGCAGGATTGCTGATCCTGATCGCGCTGGCCCTGCTGGCCGGGCGCTACGGCTGGCTGGACCTGGGCGCCACCACCCGCCCGGTGGCGGCGCTCGAGCAGGTCTCGATCGCCACCAACAGCGCCTACGCCGGCACCTGCCCGGTGGCGGCCGCGCGCGAGAACGGCTATTTCGCCGACCAGGGCCTGCTGGTCACGCTGCAGGCGCGCTCGAGCGGCAAGGCGGCGATGGAGGCCGTGATGCAGGGCCAGGCCAACCTGGGCACGGTGGCCGACATCCCCGTCATGTTCGCCGGCATCAACAACGACCCGGTGACGGTGATCGCCACCATCTTCCGCACCGAGCGCGACCACGGCCTGGTGGCGCGGCGCGACCGCGGCATCGCCACCCCGGCCGACCTCAAGGGCAAGCGCATCGGCGTCACGCTCGACACCTCGGCCCACTTCGCGCTCGACGCCATGCTCAACCGGCACGGCCTGGCGCCGTCCGACGTCACCATGGTCAACTACCGGCCCGAGGACCTGTACGACGCCATGGCGCGCGGCGAGATCGACGCGGCCGCCACCTGGGAGCCGTTCCTCGACGCCCTGCTGACCCAGCTCGGCGACAACGGGCGCGCCTTCTACGGCAAGGACATCTACGAGAGCCTGTACAACATCGCCGGCCTGCGCGACTACGTGCGCCAGCAGCCGCGCACCATGGAGAAGGTGCTGCGCGCGCTCGACCGCGGCGCGCGCTACTGCAGCAGCCACCCGGAGGCGGCGCGCGCGCTGATGAGCAGCAGCTCGCAGAGCGACGACCGCCAGCTGCGCGCCTCGTGGCCGGCCTACCGCTTCGGCGTGGTGCTCGACCAGGGCCTGATCCTGGCGCTCGAGGACGAGGCGCGCTGGGCCATGAAGAACAAGCTGACGGCCCGCACCGACCTGCCCAACTACCTCAGCTTCATCTACCTCGACGGCCTGGAGGCGGTGTCGCCGGCCGCCGTCACCATCATCCACTGACGGGGGCCCGGTGAAGATCTCAACCCGCCTCAAGCTGGCCGGCGTGCTGGCCCTGCTGCTGGTGTCGGCCATGCTGGCCGTGCTGCTGTCGACGGCCGTGCAGACCCGGCGCGAACTGGCCAAGAACGAGGCGGCCGGCGACCTGCTGCAGGGGGTGACGGCGCTGCGCTACCTGATGATGGAATACGCGCTGCGCCACGAGGAGCGCACGCGCGTCCAGTGGCAGTGGCGCAGCGCCTCGCTGAGCCAGTTGCTGCAGGCCATGCCGGCGCCGGCCGACAGCCAGGAGGAGGAATTGCTGGCCGACCTGCGCAGCAACCAGAGCAGCGTGGAGCAGCTGTTCACGCTGCTGGTGGCCAACCAGCGCCAGCTCGAAGAGGACCAGCAGCGGCGCGCCATCCACGAGGTGCTGGCCACCCGGCTGTCGGGCCAGATCACCAACAAGACCCAGGCCATGATCTCGGGCGCGCTGGTGCTGTCGCAGCGCAGCCGGGCCGGCGTGGTGCAGGCCCAGCAGCGCGCCAACGGCGCCGCCATCGCGTCCGGCGCGCTGGTGCTGGCCTTCGTCGGCATGACCTTCCTGATGGTGCGCCGGCGCGTGATCGCCCCGCTCACCACGCTGCGCGAGGGCACGGCCATCGTCGGCGCCGGCAACCTCGATTTCGCGCTCAGGATGGACACCGGCGACGAGATCGGCGAGCTGGCCAACGCCTTCGACAACATGACCGACAAGCTCAAATGGACCACCGTCTCGCGCGATGAGCTGGGCCGCAGCAACGACGCGCTGCAGACCGAGATCGTGGTGCGCCAGCAGGCCGAGCACAAGGTGCAGGCCCAGCTGGGCCGGCTCAACCTGCTGCACCAGATCACGCGCTCGATCGGCGAGCGGCTCGATCTGCGCAGCATCTTCCAGGTCGTCATCCGCAGCCTGGAGGACCAGCTGCCGGTCGACTTCTGCTGCATCTGCCTGTACGACCAGGGCCAGAACATGCTCGACGTGAGCAGCGTGGGCCTGCGCAGCTCGGCCCTGGCGCTGGAGTTCTCGATGACCGAGCACAGCCGCGTGCCGATCGACCAGAACGGCCTGTCGCGCTGCGTGGCCGGCCTGCTCGTGTACGAGCCCGACATCCAGGCCGTCGACTTCCCCTTCCCCCAGCGCCTGGCGCGCGGCGGCCTGCGGGCGCTGGTGATGGCGCCGCTGCTGGCCGAGAGCACCGTGTTCGGGGTGCTGGTGGCGGCCCGCCACGACGCCAACAGCTTCTCGAGCGGCGAATGCGAATTCCTGCGCCAGCTGAGCGAGCACGTGGCGCTGGCCGCCAACCAGGCCCAGCTCTACAGCGCCCTGCAGCGCGCCTACGACGACATCCGCCAGACCCAGCAGACGGTGATGCAGCAGGAGCGCTTGCGCGCGCTGGGCCAGATGGCCAGCGGCATCGCGCACGACATCAACAACGCCATCTCGCCCGTGGCGCTGTACACGGAATCGCTGCTCGAGACCGAGCCGAACCTGAGCCCGCGCACGCGCGAGAACCTGGAGGTGATCAAGCGCGCCATCGACGACGTGGCCGCCACGGTGGCGCGCATGCGCGAGTTCTACCGCCAGCGCGAGCCGCAGCTGACCTTGACGCCGGTGGACGCCAACCTGCTGCTGCAGCAGGTGATGGACTTGACGCGCGCGCGCTGGAGCGACATGCCGCTGCAGCGCGGCATCGTGATCCGCATGGTGACCGAGCTGGCCCCGGACCTGCCGCCGATCCACGGCATCGAGGGCGAGATCCGCGAGGCGCTGACCAACCTGATCTTCAACGCCGTCGACGCCATGCCCGACGGCGGCACGCTCACGCTGCGCACGCGGCTGCGCCGCGGCCAGCCCGACGGCGTGCATCCGCCCGCCTCGCAGGTGCTGATCGAGATCGCCGACAGCGGCGTGGGCATGGACGAGGCGACGCGGCGCCGCTGCCTGGAACCGTTCTTCACCACCAAGGGCGAACGGGGCACGGGGCTGGGGCTGGCCATGGTGTACGGCATGACCGAGCGCCACGGCGCGGCCATCGAGGTCGAGACCCGGCCCAACGCCGGCACCACCATGCGGCTGCGCTTCCCGGTGCAGGCCAACGCCGGCGACACGGTGCCGGTGCAGCACGGCACGCCGCCGTCGGCGCGCCGCATCCTGGTGGTGGACGACGACCCGATGGTGCTCAAGTCGCTGCGCGACATCCTCGAGATCGACGGCCACACGGTCACCTCGGCCGACGGCGGCCAGGCTGGCATCGACACCTTCGCCGCCGCCGTCCACGGCGCCACGCCGTTCGAGCTCGTCATCTCGGACCTGGGCATGCCCTACATCGACGGGCGCAAGGTGTCGGCCGCCATCAAGGAACTGTCGCCCGCCACGCCCATCATCCTGCTCACGGGCTGGGGCCAGCGCCTGCTGACCGATGGCGACACCCCCAACCACACCGACTGCGTGCTGAGCAAACCGCCCAAGCTGCGCGAACTGCGCGCCGCCCTGACCCAGCTGCTGGGCAGCGGCACGGCGCCCGAGGAATCGGAACTGCTGGGCGAAAAATGAGATTTACGCGGCCATCAGGGCCGGGAACTGGCCCTGCTCGACCAGCTTCTGCAACTCCTGGGCGCCGCCCACCAGCACGCCGCGCACGAACACCATCGGCATGGTGGGCCAGCCGGTCCACATCTTGAGCGCGTTGCGGCGCCGCCATTGCGACAGGTAGCTGCCATATTCGAGGTAGTGGTAGGGCTGGCCCAGGCCCTCGAGGATCTTGCGCGCCTTGCGCGGGAACGGGTTCTGGGCCATACCCACCACCACCACGTCATGCGCCGCGATGGCCGCCTGCACCTCGCGCACCACGTCGGCATGGCTGTCGCTGATGATGGTCCGGATGGCCGGGTGGATGTGCGCTTCGTCCAGGATGCTGCGGGTCATGGTCACTCCTTGTGGTGTCGACGGGATGGCGCGCGGCGGCCCCATGGCGGCCGCGCCCGATGCCGGCGCCATGGCGCCAGCGTGTTCGCAGATAGTAGCCGCTTCCCCGGCCGGCCGCCACTACAGGTCGGCCAGCGGCGTGCCCGCGCCGTCCTCGCCGGCCGCCAGCGCCGCGATCAGCCGGCCCAGGTCCTGCTCGAGCCGGGCCAGCGTGGCCGCGTCGAGCCCGGCCAGGGCATCGGGCAGCACGCCGGCGAACGGCGCCGGCGCCTGCTCCAGCAGCCGCCGCCCGCTCTCGCTCAGGTGCAGGGTCACGGCGCGCCGGTCGTGCCCGTCCCTGGCCGTGGTCAGCAGCCCGCGCTCCAGCAAAGGCTTGACCAGGTTGCTGGCGGTGGACTGGTGCACGTCCATCGCCCGTCCCAGTTCGCTCACGCCGATGCCGGGCCGCTCGTGGACCAGGCTGAGCGCCCACACCTGCGCGCCGCCCACGCCGGCCACCTTTTCCACCTGGCGGAAATGGGTCTTGACGGCGTTGAAGACGACGCGGAACTGGCGCAGCACCCGGCTGGCGGGCGCCACGTCGGGCGCCGCCGCGGCGGACGCGGAAGGGCGATGGGTAGTGTCAGGCATGCCCGCATGATAGCGGAAAAGCCGGCCGGCCGAGACGCTGGCGCATCAAGCCGCGCCATGACCGGCCGGCGCGGCCGGCGTCGCCACCGGCGCCGTTGCCGGCGTCGCGCCCGGCGCCATCCGCTGCAACTGCAACTGGGCCAGCGCCGCGTACAGGGGCGGCGTGAGCACGCGCGAGACGGTGCTGGCGACGACGGCGCAGGCCATCAGGCTGAGCACCATGGCGTGGCCATCGACCATCTCCATCACGATGATGAAGGCCGTCAGCGGCGCCTGGGTGGCGGCCGCCAGGAAACCGACCATGCCCAGCGCGATCAGGGCCGGCGCGTAGGGATAGTGCGTCAACAGGCCGACGTCGTGGCCGAGCGCGGCGCCGATGGCCAGCGACGGCGCGAAGATGCCGGCCGGTATGCCCGACCACACGGTCAGCCAGGTCGCCACGTACTTGAACAGGGCGAAGGCGGCGGGGATGGTGCTGTCGCCTTCGAGCATGGCGCGCGTGATCTCGTTGCCGCTGCCATAGGTGGCGCCATGGCTCAGCATCCCCAGGCCGGCCACCAGCAGGCCGCAGACGGCCGCGAACCAGACCGGCCGCCGGGCGCGCCAGCGGCTCGGGCCGTCGGCGGAGCGCCCGCTCAGCGAAGCGAGCAGCAAGCGCGCGAACAGGCCGCCGGCCACGCCGCTGGCCAGCGTGGCCAGCAGGCCCGGCCACAACAGCGCCACGCCGATGGGCCCCGGATGGATCACGCCGAAATGGGTGGCGTTGCCGTAGATGGAGACGGCGATCAAGCCCGCCAGCACGATGCCGGCCACGATCAGGCCGCTGTTGCGCTGCTCGGGCTTGCGCGACAACTCCTCGATCGCGAACATGACCCCGGCCAGCGGCGTGTTGAAGGCGGCCGCGATGCCGGCCGCGCCGCCGGCCACCAGCAGCGCGTGGGTGTTGACGGACGAGCGGCGCGGCAGCAAGCGCCGCGCGGCCAGCATGACCCCGGCCGCGATCTGCACCGACGGCCCCTCGCGCCCCAGCGACAGGCCGGCCAGCATGCCCGAGGCCGTCAGCGCGATCTTGGCCAGACTCAGCCGCAACGACACGTACAGCGGCCGCTGCGCCCCGCCCACGGCCGGGTCCAGCGTGGCCATCACCTGCGGGATGCCGGAGCCGGCCGCGCCCATGGCGAAGCGCCGCGTCAGCCACACGATGGCGGCCGTGCACAGCGGCATCCACACCAGCGCGGCCCACCAGGACAGCGCGGCCAGCCGCAGGAACAGGTGCAGCGCGCTCTCGGCCAGCCAGGTGAAGCCCACCACCGTCAGGCCGGCGACGGCCGCCGCGCCCACCACCACGGCGCGGGTCCACCACAAGTCGATACTGGCGAATTCACGTTTGAAGGCGGAGTGGACATCGTGCAGAGTGGACATGGAATGGCGGGCGCAGGCGGACAGAAGCGGTCATTATAAAGAAGTATTTGTACAAATGCAGTTTGCATCGCCCGGACGCAAGCCCTGCTGTCCGGCCGCCCGGCTGGCGATACTTGACTACGCAAGTATCTAGGCGCGCGCCAGGATGGCCTCGGTCGCGGGGTCCGGCCGGCCGGCGAAGTATTGTTGCAGGCAGCGCGAGAAAATGGGCACATCGGGCGCCGCGCGGGCGAACAGGGTCAGACAGGAATGGAGTTTCATGTCGTCCGGCGCGCCGAAGATGGCGTGCGGATCGTTGCCGGGCAAGCCGGCCAGCACGGCGCAGCACGCGCGCAACCGTTCGCCCAACACGGGATCGGCCAGATAGGCGCGCGCCTCGTCCAGGCCCGACAGCGCGTAATAGCGGGCCGTTTCGCTGCGTCCCAAGCCCGCCAGTTGGGGAAAGATGAACCACATCCAGTGGCTGCGCTTGCGCCCTTGCGCCAGCTCGCGCATGACCGTGTCGACCACCGGCGCCTGCGCCGCCCTGAATCGTTCCAGATCGTATGGATGCGCCACCGAATGCTCCCTGTGTAACGACGGCCAGCCGGCATCGCGCGAGCGGATGACACGGCGGTTCAATGCATCAGCTTGAGCACCAGTGCCGATATCAAGGCGACCTGCAAAACGCTCAGGCCGACCATCATGCGCACCATATCGGCCTTAGCATCGGCGATCTGAGCCCGCAACTCCGCCGCTACCCTATCAATCTTGGCATCGAGCTCGGCGACGGACTTGTCGATCTTCGCGTTGAGCTCGGCGGCGACCTTGTCGATCTTCGCGTTGAGCTCGGCGGCGACCTTGTCGATCTTCGTGTTGAGCTCGGCGCCCAGCTTGTCCGTCCGGGCCACCAGCCTGGCTTCCATCATCTCCCCGGCGACAGAACCGCTGGTGATCTTGTTCATTACCTCAAGCAACGTCTCGGCATGCACGCTGGCCGCCTGCGGGGTCACGCCCGCGTCGATCAGGCGTTGGGCATACTGATGACTGTCGAAAATGACGGCATTCATGGCACTCCCCTATGCGTTTCGATTATCGCATAGTCACACAGGGCCAAGCGCCATCCATTGATCCGGGACAGCCGCCGCTACGCCATCTCCACCGTCAGCCGCCGGTCCTGTAGCAGCATGGCGGCGAACTCCGCCGCCGGCACGGCCGGGCTGAACAGGAAGCCTTGCAATTGATGGCAACCGAGCCCGCGCAGGAAGGCCATCTGCTCGGGCGTCTCCACCCCTTCGGCCACGATCTCCTGGCGCAGCTGGCGCGCCATGGTGACGATCGCGCGCGCGATGGCGCAATCGTTCTCCTCGTCCGGCAGACCGATCACGAACGAGCGGTCGATCTTGAGCGTGCTGATGGGGAATTTCTTCAGGTAGGCAAGGCTGGAATAGCCGGTGCCGAAATCGTCGAGCGCCAGCGCCATGCCCATCGCCACCAGCTTGTTCATGATGGCGATCACGTTCTCCGTGCCGCGCACCAGCAGGCTTTCCGTAATCTCCAGCATCAGCTGTTCGGGCAGCACGCCACGCCGCGCCAGCAACCCGGCCAGCCGCTCCGGCAACTGGCTGTCGAACTGGCGCCCCGACAGGTTGACGGCGATCGTCGGCGCCGGCACCTCCGCCTCGCGCCACGCGCTCAACTGCCGGCAAGCCTCCTCCAGCACCCAGTTGCCGAGTTCCAGGATCAGCCCCGTCTCCTCGGCCACGGGGATGAACACGCCGGGCGACACCATGCCGCGCTCCGGGTGGCGCCAGCGCAGCAGCGCCTCCGCGCCCATGATGCGTCCCGTGCGCAGGCTGACCTTGGGCTGGTAGTAGAGCTGCAGCTCGCCATTGCCCAGCGCCTGCCGCAGTTCGCTTTCCAGCCGCAGGTGCTCCTTGGCGCGCAGGTTCATTTCCTCGCTGTAGAACAGGAAGCCCGATTCCACGTTCTGCCCGGCCTTGCTGGTGGCCACGTCGGCGCAGCGCAACAGGGCCGGCGTCTCCGTGCCATCCTCGGGATAGATCGTGATGCCGACGTGCGCGCCCACCTGCAGCCGGTGGCCGTCGATGACGATGGGCGCCTCCAGCGACGCCATCAGCTTCTGCGCCACGATGGCCGCGTGTTCGCGCTTCTCGATGTGCAGCAGCGCGACGGCGAAGCGGTTGCCATCGAGCTTGGCCAGCACGTCGGCCTCGCGCAGCGACAGGCGGAACAAGCGCCCTATCTCGCACAGCAATTCGTTGCCGATCTCGTGCCCCAGCGTGTCGCTGATGGCGCCGATGCGGCTGATCTCGACCACCAGCAGCGCGCCATGTTCGCGGCTGCGGCGCGCCTCCGTCAACGCCTGCCCCATCAGCTGGCTCAGCAGGCACAGGTTGGGCAAGCCCGTCAGCGCATCGTAGTTGGCCATGCGCTGCATGCGCGCCTCGGCATCCTTGTGCACGCTGATGTCGGAGAACAGCGAGAACGTGTGGCTGATCTGGCCATGCTGGTCGCGCGCCACGCTGATGGTGACGGACTGCGGGAACAGTTCGCCGTTCTTGCGCCGGCCCATGATCTCGCCGCGCCACGGCCCCTGCCCCTGCATGGCGGCCCGCACCTTGACGCGGAACTCGGCGTCGTGGATGCCCGAACGCAGCAAGTCCGGCGTCTGGCCGATGGCTTCGGCCGGCGTGTAGCCGGTGATGCGGGTGAAGGCATTGTTGATCGAGACGATGCGCTCGTTGGCGTCCGTGATCAGCACGCCCTGGTCGCTGTCCTCGATGATGCGCGCATGCAGGTGCACCTTGTCGGCCTCGGACAGCGGATCGTCGAGCAGGTTGAACATGACGAGCATGCCCACCACCTCGGCGCGGTCGTTCTGCAGCGCCGCGTTGGCCAGCCGCAGCCACACCGCCTCGCCCGACTTCTTGCAGCGCCGCACATCGGCATAGCCCTTGGGATGGCGGGGGAACAGCTCGGCCACGGTCTGGTCTTCATCGTCGGGCGCGTACAGGAACAGCACATGCTGTCCCACCGCTTCCTGCGCCGTGTAGCCGAACAGGTGGGCCGCGCCGCTGTTCCAGCCCTTCACATAACCGGCCGGGTCCAGCTCCAGCACCGCGTCCGGCTGCGCCTCGGCCGCGTCGGCGCCATGCGTGGTCAGTTGTTCGAGCGCCGCCTCCAGGCTGGCCAGCGTGTCGGCCAGGGAAGCGGTCGACGCGCCGCCCTGCTGGGCGCGCGCCTGCCGGCTCAGCGCCAGGCAGCGCGCGAGGGCGGCGTCATGCATGGCCCATGTCCGCCGCGCTGGCCGCCACGCTCTGCATCCACAAATGGGCGTCGGCGACGATCTGGTTGAATTCGGCGCCCGGCAATTCAAGCTGTGCCAACTGGGCCGCCACGGCCGCGAAATCGCGCCGCTCGGCCCGCTCCAGCAACAGCAGCAAGTCGCCCATCGGCCCCGCGTGGCGCAGCAGCGCGTGCTGCACGGCCTCGGCGATCGTCAACGGTTGCAGCACCTCGGCCAGCGGCAGGCCGAACAGCACGCCCAGCAAGGAGAACATGCCGGCCATGAAGGCCTGCTCCTGGCGCGCCTTGTCCATGCCCGTCGCCTGCGCCAGCAATTCCATGGCGCGCGCGCGCACGGCCACCCGCCCCAGCAGCATGGGCGAACGCAAATCGCCATCGCGCGTGCAGAACAGCATCAGGTTGAGCCAGCGCCGCAACTGGGCCCGGCCCAGGATCAGGATGGCCTGGGAAAAACTGGTCACGCGCCGGCCCGAGCCCACGCCCAGCGAATTGACCAGCCGCAGCAACTGGTACGACAGCGTGGGATCGCGCCGCAGCACCGATTCGATCTCATGGGTGTCGGCATCGGCCGACACCAGCTGCACCAGTTGCAGCGCCAGCGCGCGCGACATCGCTTGCTGGCCCACGGGCTTGGGCGGCGGTTCGAGGAACCAGTCGCCCTCCACGCATTGCACCGACGGCGGCAGCGCGAACGGGAACATGGCGTCGGCCCGCAACACTTGCTCCGCTTCCAGCGGCTGCCAGCCCTGGGCCCGCAGCGCGTCCGCCAGCTCCGCCGCCAGGTTGGCGCGGAAATAACAGGGGCCGTGGGCCGCCAGTTCCGCCAACGCCGGCTGCGGCAGGCCGGACGGCGCCGCGGCGGGCGCGGCGTCGAACAGCAAACCGGCGGGACTGCCGTTGCGGTCGGCCAGCAATTGCATGAACAGGGGCGGAGTGGCGGGCGACACAGTCATAAATTGTTCCAGAGTAATGCCTACATGATCACACCATCATCCCAATATTATTGGCTCGGGTCAACTCCGGGGCGTGAAGATCGCCGCTACGGCCGCCTGCGGCGTCCCATCTGTGGCAAACCCGCCATGTCCGGGCAGATGGCGCACCAGCCGCTCGAACACGCCGGGCTGCCCCATGCGCTCGCGCCACCAGCGCAGCGCGGCGCCGGTCTCGCCGGTGCGCCAGGCCAGGTAGAAGGTCTCGTCCGGCTTCGGTTCCTCGACCTGTTTTTCCACCAGCAGCCCCGCTTCGATGGCCGCGCGCGCACACGGCGCGGGCAGGAAGCCGAAGCCGAGGCCGGCCAGTTGATAGTCGAGCTTGGCCTGCATGGTGGGCACGGTCAGCGTATCCTGCCCCAGCGCCAGCCCCACCGTGCGAGGCGCCAGCCGGCGCGCGGAATCGGCCACGCTCACGGCGCGGTACGGTTGCAGCGCGGCCCGGTCCAGCGGTTCGGGCGCGCCGGCCAGCGGATGGCCGGGCGCCACCACGAACACGAACGACAGCGTGCCCATCGCTTCGGCCACGTAGCCGCCGCCGGACGGCCCCTCGCCCGCCGCGCCCACCAGCACGTCCACGCGGCGGTCCAGCAGCGCCTCCCACGTGCCCGACAGCGCCTCCTGCACCATGCGCAGCCGGGTCTGGCCGGTGACGGCGTAGAACGCGGCCACATCCGGCAGGAACACGGCCGGCGCGAACATGGAGTCGCTGCCCACGGCCAGCTCCGTCTCCCAGCCCGACGCCACGCGCCGCACGCGCTGCTCCAGGTCGTGCGCCGCGTACAGCAGGTAGCGCCCTTCCTTGAGCAATTCCTGGCCGGCCGCCGTCAGCAGCACGCGCGGGCCGTGGCGCGTGAAGATCTGCACGCCCAGCTCGTCCTCCAGCTTGCCCACCGTATAGGAGATGGTGGACGGCACCTTGTGCAATTCCTTGCCGGCGGCGGAGAACGAGCCGCGCCGGTCGATGGCGTCCACGATTTGCAAGGCTTCCAGGCTGAGTCTGAGCATTCGAATTTTTCGATGATAGGTCGGAAATTTTTCCGTTTTTCATTCCGGTCTGGCGAAGATATACTGCTTTTCATCGGCAATGAACACGAACCGATGTTCGAAATTATTGCATAACAACCCAAGGAACAGGAGCCCAGCATGTTAGAAGTACGCAAAAGTGAAGAACGCGGCGACGCCCACCACGGCTGGCTGCAATCGCAACACAGCTTTTCCTTCGCCGACTACTACGATCCGCGGCACATGGGCTTCGGCCCGCTGCGCGTGATCAACGAGGACCGCGTGGCGCCGGGCCAGGGCTTCGGCACCCACGGCCACCGCGACATGGAGATCGTGTCCTACGTGCTCGACGGCGCGCTCGAACACAAGGACAGCATGGGCACCGGCTCCGTGCTGCACTACGGCGACGTGCAGCGCATGAGCGCCGGCAGCGGCGTGCGGCACAGCGAGTTCAACCACTCGCCCACGGAAGGCGTGCATTTCCTGCAGATCTGGATCCAGCCGAACGTGACCGGCATCGCCCCCAGCTACGAGGAAAAGCACTTCGCGCCCGACAGCAAACGGGGCAAGCTGCGCCTGATCGCCTCCAGCGATGGCCGCGACGGGTCCGTGCTGATCCACCAGGATGCGGCGCTGTACGCCACCATCCTGGGCGCGGGCGATCGGGCCACCCATGCGCTGGCGCCCAAACGGCTCGGCTACGTGCACGTGATCCGGGGCACCGTCACCGTCAACGGCGTGGCGCTGGCGGGCGGCGATGCGATCAAGCTCAGCGACGAGCCGCAAGTGACGCTGGAGCAGGCCGATGATGCGGAAGTATTGTTATTCGATCTACCATACTGAAGGTACGAAAATTAAGCCGAGAATGTCCTCAAATTAATTTTTGCCCGAGTTTTGGTATGATGTCAGGGCGCGCCGGGTGTGTGTATCAGCCCGGCGCGCCCTTTTTTCTATTTTTGCCATTTTTTGAAGAGCACAGCCATGTCGCAGAGCGCAGAAACACCCGTCAACGTTGAATTGGATTACACCACTTCCTGCGCGCTGCCCACCCCATGGGCCCAGTTCACCTTGCACGCTTTCGTCGAGCACGCGACGGGCAAGGAACACCTGGCCATGACGCTGGGCGACATCGGCAACGGCGAGCCGGTGCTGGCCCGCGTGCACTCCGAATGCCTGACCGGCGACGTGCTGTTCTCGCAGCGCTGCGACTGCGGCGCCCAGCTCGAAGGCGCGCTGAAGAAGATCGCCGCCGAGGGCCGTGGCATCCTGCTCTACCTGCGCCAGGAAGGCCGTGGCATCGGCCTGATCAACAAGATCCGCGCCTACCGCCTGCAGGAAGGCGGCGCCGACACGGTGCAGGCCAACGAACAGCTGGGCTTCAAGGCCGACGCGCGCAACTACGCGCTGGTCAAGCCCATGTTCGAAAAATTCGGTGTCGCCAAACTGCGCCTGATGACCAACAATCCGCGCAAGATCGACGCCCTGACCAAGCTCGGCATCGAAGTGGTGGAACGGGTGCCGCTGCTGGTCAACCGCAACGCCTTCAACCAGCACTACCTGAACACCAAGGCGGCCAAGCTGGGCCACATGATGACGCCCATCACGCCGCCCGCGGCCGAGGACGGCGAACTCTGAACGCCTCGCCGCTCCGGCGTCCCGGCGTCCGCCCCCAGTCCAAGGCCCGCATGAAATTCACCAACACTGTCCTGTTCTCAGCCTTGACTTGCGCCAGCGCCGCCGCGCTGGCCACCTCGGATGCCGCCGTCGGCGCCGCCCGCGCGGCAGCGCCGCTCACCGCCCCGCTCACCGCGCCCGCCACCGGCCGCAACGCCGTCAAGCCGGACGGCGCCGCCCTGCCGCCGCCATCGAGCGCGGCCCAGAAACTGTACGCCTCGGCCCGGAACGACATCCTGCAAGTGCGCTCGCTGCTGCGCAGCGGCCACACCCAGTCGTCGGTCGGCTCCGGCTTCCTGATCGGCACCGGCAACCTGGTCGTCACCAACTACCACGTGGTGTCGCAATTCGCGCTCGACCCCGACACCTACGTCGGCGAATGGGTGGACACCAGCGGCCAGCGCGGCAACGTCGAACTGCTGGCCGTGGACGTGCTGCACGACCTGGCCGTGCTGCGCGTGAGCCGCAACGGCACCGGTTTCTTCAAGCTGCCCGAGCACCTGGCCACGCTCAACCAGGGCCAGTACCTGTACTCGCTGGGCAATCCGCTCGACCTCGGCTTCGCCATCTCGGAAGGCGCCTACAACGGCGTGATCGCGCGCAGCTTCTACGACCAGCTCATGTTCACCGGCCCCATCAACGCCGGCATGAGCGGCGGCCCCAGCGTGACGGGCGACGGCGCCGTGGCCGGCGTCAACGTCTCCAAGCGCCTCGATGGCGAGCTGGTCAGCTTCCTGGTTCCGGCCCGCTACGCGCAGGAACTGCTCAAGCAAGTGGCCCGGCAACAGCAGCCGCCCAAGGATTTCACCGCCATCGTGGCCGCGCAACTGCTGGCCCACCAGCGCGCCATGGTCGACAACCTGCTGGCCACGCCGCTGACCCTGAAGAACATGGGGCCGTACCGCGTGCCCGTGCGCGAATCGGAACAGATGCGCTGCTGGGGCCGCTCCACCGTCAAGGCCGACAAGCCCTTCACCGTGGACAACGCCAACTGCGCCATGGAATCGGCCATCTTCGTCAGCGGCTCGCTGCAGACGGGCCAGGTCAGCATCCGCCACCAGTACCTGCGCAGCACGGGACTGGGCGCGCTGCGCTTTTCCCAGCTGGCCAGCGACTCGTTCAAGAATGAACACTTCGGCTCCACCCGCGACAGCCGCCTGAGCGGCCCCAGCTGCACGGAACAATTCGTCAGGAACGGCACGCTGCCGATGCGCGCCGTGCTGTGCGTGCGCTCCTACCGCAAGTTCGACGGCCTGTACGACTTCGCCCTGCTCACCTCCAGCACCGACCAGCCGCTGATGAACCTGCAAAGCCGGCTCGACGCGCGCGGGGTCTCCTACGACAACGGCCTGCGCGTCACGCGCGCCTTCCTTGAGGCGCTGGGCAATGGAGGCCGTCCATGAACGCGCCCTACTACATCGAACTGCTGAGCCGCAGCGGCGACGTGCTGCACCGGCAGCGCTTCGACGCGCTACCGATCCGCCTCGGCCGCGCCTACGACAACGACGTGATCCTGGACGACGCCCACACCGGCGCCCACCACGCCATGATCGAGGCGGACGAGCACGGCGCGCCCGTGCTGCGCGACCTGGGCAGCCGCAACGGCAGCATCAGCGATGGCAAGCGCACGGCCGCCGTGGCGCTCGACGGCAACGCCGTGGTGCGCCTGGGCCACACGCGCGTGCGCCTGCGCGGCGCCGATTTCGCCGTCGCGCCCGAACTGGCCGACACCACCATGCACAGCTGGGAAGGCACGGCGCCGGCGCTGGTCGGCTTGCTGCTGATCGGCCTGTTCGCGGGACTGGAAAACTGGCTGGCCGACATCGACGCCTTCCAGCCCATCCGCTACCTGCTGGTGGTCGCGTCCGGCCTCGGCGTGGGGCTGGCGTGGAGCGGCGGCTGGGCGCTGGCCAACCGCCTGTTCGGCCCCCACGCGCGGCTGGGCCGCCACCTGTTCATCCTGGGCGCGGGCCTGTTCGCCGTGGGCGCGTGGCGCGTGCTGAGCGATGTGCTGGCCTTCGCCTGGTCGGTCGAATGGCTGACCCGCTACGGCAACGTGGCCGTCATCGCGCTCGTGTGCGGCATGCTGTTCTTCCACCTGTGGACCATCAAGCCGCACTATCCGCGCCGCTTCGCCGTCAGCTGCGGCGTGCTGTTCCTGGCCGGCGCCGGCCTGAACCTGATGACCAACGTGCAAAGCACGGGCCGCGCCGCCGACGAGCTTTACATGTCGGTGCTGCTGCCGCCCGCGCTGCGCCAGAGCCCCGACCACAGCGTGGCCGACTTCATGGCCGCCGCCACCAGGCTCAAGGCCGACGCCGACGCCGCGCGCACGCGCGCCAGCAAGGATGACGAAGACGAGGACGAGGAAGGCGACGCGGACGGCGAGTGAGCACGCGCCCGCCCGCCGCCGGCCGCAGTCAGGACCAGGCCGGGCCTTTCAGCTCCACGGTATTGCCTTCCGGGTCGTTCAGGTAGATGGACGGCCCCTCGCCCTCCGCCCCGTAACGCGACTCGACCGGACCGGCCTCCACGCCGGCCGCCTCCAGCGCGCCGCGGATCGCGGCCTCATCGAACGGCTCCACGCGGAAACAGATGTGATCGACATTGCGCCCCTCCGCGCCGGGCGCGGCGCCGCCCATGCGACCGAGCTTGCCGTCCACGGGCACCAGATCGAGCAGGCAACGCCCGGCCCGCAACTGGATCAGGCCGATGGCCTCCTGCCGCCGCTCGACCTTGCAGCCCAGCACGTTGCAATAGAAATGCTCCATCGCCACCGCATCGACGACGCGCAAAACGATATGGTCGATTTCAACGATATGTATCATGCGCCCACCCTTTCGAATTGTTCAGAAAGGAATGATAGAACAAAGCGTGGCGGGCCGTGGGCACCGCTGGCGATCAGATCCGCCCGCGCTTGTACTCGGCAAGGAAGCGCCGCGCTTCGGCCGCCGACATGACCTGCACGGCATCGCCATGCCATGCATAAAGATAGGGCGTGCCGCCCAGCCGGTCGGTCAGTTTGGCGGACAGGAGAAAACAGGTGCCGAGCGGATAAACGCTGGTGTCGAGCATGCGCCGCGAGCACTGCACCAGCAGTTCCGGAGAGAACGCCTGACCAGGCATGGGGCGGATCTGCACCCGGCCCGCGCGCAGCACCGATTCGACAGCCACCTGCCGGTATGCATAAATATCGCGCGCCACGGCCGCCCTCCGTAATGAAATCAAGGGCGCCATGGTAACAGAACGCACGCCTGCCTGAAGGCCAGGCGCGCGCCCGCGCTGGCAGCTCAGCTGCCGGTCACTTGCTGTAATAGCCCACGCCCAGCAAAACATTATCAACGCGCTGGATCAGCGAGTGCTTCTGCTCCACCGCATTGGTGGCCGGATTGCGCCACACGAAGTCCACCGTGCCCGAACCCTTGGTCTTGGCCACCTTGATCATCTCCTCCACCATCGGCTTGCCGGCCGCGTCGCGCAGGCCGCGCACGTCCATGCCCGACAGTTGCGGCGAATCGCCCGAGGCGCGATAGCGGCCATCGTCGATACCGATCGCGAACACGTACAGGTCGTTGTGCAGGAAGCCGCCCTGCTGGCTGTTGAAGGCCGTGTAGGCCGCCTTGTCACCCGATTTCTTCAGATAGGCGACAGCCTTGTCGAGCAACTCCTGCGCCTCCTCGACCGAGCCGCGCGGCGTGTAGTAGCCGACGCACAGGATGTACTTGTCCACCTTGCGGTACTGGCTGACCTTGTTTTCGACGTGGTTGCTGACCCGGTTCAGCCAGCGGTATTCGATGGCACCCGTATCGTTGACCCGGGCCTGCTCCAGCAGATCGCGGATCAACGGCTTGCCGGCCGCATCGCGCAGATCGATCTCGTTCTTGCCCACCAGGCCGAGCTGCGAACCGCCGTTGGCCAGCATGAAGCCGTCGAGGTCGACGGCGTACACATAATACGGCCCGTGCACGAACGGACCGGTCGACTCGTTGAATTTGGCGAATGCCTTTTCCGGGCCATTCTTTTGCAGATACTCGACCGCGCTGTCGAGCAATTCCGTGGCGCGCTTGGCTTGCGCGCGCTCGATGCTGCCGTAGTGACTGGTCGCCGGAGCATCGCCCGCCTGCGCAACGGGCATGGCAAGCAACGCCGACGCGGCGGCGATAGTTAATGCGCTGATGTAATGTCGTTTCATTATGCGTTCCAGTTCGGATAGTGACAGCCAACATGCCCATGACGCGCGGCGTGTGGCACCAGCATGAACAACGACAACATCCGCCGCGACGAAGACCGGCGACGCCATTGCCGAAGACCATACAGTCATCAGGGGAAGCAAGTTGCAGGCCATTCAGTCAGCTTGCATGCAGCAACCTTGATCGGAAGGGGGTTGCCGGCAGACGGCCCCGGCGCGCGCGCAGGCGCGTGGAGGAACGCGCAAGCCGGGGCGCCATGGCGACACGAACGGGAGGGGAGACGGGGCCGGTGGCAGGTTGGCGCCACCGTTCTATTCTGCAACAACGCTGTGGCGCTTTGGAGCAGGCGGTCGTCGGTTACGAACGGATCAGCAAGGCCACCGCCTCGGCCGCGATGCCCTCCTCGCGGCCCAGATAGCCGAGCTTCTCGTTGGTCTTGGCCTTGATGTTGACCTGGCCCACGGCCACGCCCAGGTCCTCGGCCACGTTGGCGCACATGGCGGCGATGTGCGGCGCCATCTTGGGCTGCTGCGCGATGATGGTGGCGTCGAGGTTGCCGATCGCGTAGCCGGTGGCCACCACGCGCCGGCATGCCTCGCGCAGCAGCGTGCGCGAGTCGGCGCCCTTGAATTGCGGGTCCGTGTCCGGGAAGTGCTTGCCGATGTCGCCCAGCGCGGCCGCGCCGAGGATGGCGTCGGTGATCGCATGCAGCAGCACGTCGGCGTCCGAATGCCCGAGCAGGCCCACATGGTGCGGGATCGTGACGCCGCCGATGATGAGCTTGCGGCCTTCCACCAGCTTGTGGCAGTCGTAGCCCTGGCCGATGCGGAACGGGAGTGCGGGAGTTGGGGTCATGGCGTTCGGTTCAATGCGTTGAGGGTTGGGCCAGGTACATTTCGGCGATGCGGATGTCGGCCGGCAGCGTCACCTTCAGGTTGCGCGGATGGCCTTCCACCAGGCGCGGCGACAGGCCCAGCGCCTCCACGGCGCTGGCGTCGTCCGTGATGGCGCTGGCGTCGGTGGCCGCGTCAAGCGCGCGGCGCAGCAGCGCGTAACTGAACATCTGCGGCGTTTGCGCCAGCCACAAGCCGTCGCGCGGGACCGTGGCGACCTGGCCGCCGGCGGCGCGCTTGACCGTGTCGACCACGGGCAGCGCCAGCAGGCCGCCGGCCGGGTCGCCGGCCACGCCGTCGATCAGGCGCGCGATCAGCGCCGGCGTGAGCCCGGGCCGGGCCGCGTCATGCACGAGGATGCTGTCGCCGTCGCGCACCTGCGCGCGCAGCGCGTGCAAGGCGTTCTGCACCGACGCCATGCGGGTGGCGCCGCCGCAGCGCAGCACCGTCACGCCGTCCAGGCCGGGCGGCACCACGGCGTCGATCTGGCCATCGGCCGGGCTGACGACGATGTAGGTGTGATGGATGCGGTCGCTGGCCAGGAACGCCTCGAGCGCGTGGCGCAGCATGGGCTTGCCGCCCACGGTCAGATATTGCTTGGGGCCGTCGGCGGCCATGCGGGCGCCCACGCCCGCCGCAGGAATCAGGGCGTAGTGGCGCGGCGCGCCGGCGGTGTCTTGGGTCATCGGTGCTTCAGTCGTTCAGAAGGTGCGGCCGGCGCTGAGCACATCACGGATCTCGCCGCCGCACGCCTGGCTCAGGCGCGCGTATTCTTCCGGCGCATCGATGCGGGCCTGCTCGGCATCGACCTTGTGCATCTCGGCCTTGATGTAGGCCATCCAGCCATTGTCGACCTCATGCGACAACGCCGACATGGCCGTGCCGGACGGCGCATACAGCGGCTTGTCCTGGAAACGCTTGGCCAGCGCCTCGCGCACGGTCTTCTCCACCTTGGGCAGGTGCTGCATGTAGGCGTTCATGTGGCGCAGTTCGTGGTTGAGGATCTCCTTGTAGGCGCAGGAGCCGACCGGGAATTCGCGCGCCACGTAGATCACCACGGGCACATAGTACAGCTTGACCTCGATGCGCGGCGCGATGCACTCGTAGCCGCTGTCCGGGTCTTGCAGCAGCGTGCCCGTGTAGCCCATCTTGACGCGCGAATCGGTCTGCGTCAGCCCCGCCACCTTGACGGCGCCGGCGGCCAGGCCATGCATCGTGGTCAGCGCGTTGTAGGACAAATGGGTGTCGACCGTGTAGCCGCTCTGCTGGGCGGTGAGCACGGTGACGGTCTTGCTGAGGGAATCCTCGCAGCGGATCTGGAACGGCGTGCGTTCCGCGTGCGCGGCCGTCGCCGCCAGCAGGCAGGCCAGCGCGAGCAGGAGACGGAATGAGAAGCGGAATGGCCGCGACGACAGCATGGGTCAGTCCAGCTTCCAGGCGCCGGAACGCAGCTTGTCGAGCCAGAACACGCCGATGACGGTCTTGACGTCCGTGATCTTGCCGCTGCGGACCCAGTCCAGCAGCTCGTCGATGGTGGCGGTGAAGGTTTCGAGGAATTCGCCGTCGTCCAGCTTGGCCGGACCGGCCCGCAGGCCGCGCGCCAGGTACAGGTCGAGGTGCTCGTCCGAATAGGCGATGGCGTTGTGGATCACGCTGACGAAGCGCCAATCCGCAGCCGTGTAGCCGGTCTCCTCCTCGAGCTCGCGCTTGGCGCAGGCCAGCGGATCCTCGCCGGGGTCGATCTTACCAGCGGGAAATTCGATGAAGACTTGATTGAGCGGATAACGGAATTGCCGTTCCATCAACACGGTGCCATCGTCGAGCAGCGGCAGGATGACCACCGCGCCCGGATGCCGGATGTACTCGCGCGACGTGTGCTGGCCGTCCGGCAGTGCCACCTTGTCCTTCTGGACCTTGAGGAACTTGCCTTCGTACGCCATTTCGCCATCGACGCGGATTTCTTTCAGATGCTTATCCATGCGCACTCCATGTTGCCGTGAGGCTAGTATATCAGGTGTGGTGTTTGCGCAGGTAGCGTACTACAAATCCAGGAAAGGCGAGCACGATAAAGAGACAGGCCGTGATAGCGTAGAACTCCCACGTCTGGGGGAAAGGGGTGCCGATGCGGGCTTCCAGCGCGAAGCCGGCCGCCCCCACGGCGAAATACAGGACCACCATTTCCACCAGCCGCAGCCAGAACGGCTTGCGCCGCGCGGCTCGCGGGTCGCCGGGATGCCGCTTGAGCGGCACCACGGCGAAAACCTTGTCATTGAAGAAAGGAAGGTTGGCGGCCAGGATCGTCAGCACGATCACCAGCCAGCTGGCGGAGGAAACTTCCATCAGGTGTTGAGCGTCTTGGTCATGGCGCTCAGGCACGAGGCCAGCAGCGGACCAGGCAGCATGCCCACCACCACCAGCGCCAGGCCGTTCAGGCTCAGCACCAGGTTCATGTCGGCGGGGATGACCAACGGGCTGTTGTCGGTCGGCTCGTCGAACCACATCATCTTCACGACGCGCAGGTAGTAGAACGCGCCGATCAGCGAGAACATCACGGCCAGCACGGTCAGCCAGATCTGGCCGGTACCGAGCACGGCGGTCAGCACCGAGAACTTGGCGGCGAAGCCCAGCATCGGCGGCACGCCGGCCAGCGAGAACATCATGATCGACATCAGCACCGCGTACCAGCCGTTGCGCTTGCTCAGACCCTTGAAGTCGGCCAGTTCCTCGGCTTCGAAGCCGGCGCGGGCCAGCACCATGATCATGCCGAAGCTGCCGGCCGTCGTCATCACGTAGGTGATGGCGTAGAACATGGCGGCGCTGTAGGCGCCCGGCGCGCCGGTGCGGTCGGTGCCGACCACGCCAGCCAGCAGGCCCAGCAGAACGAAGCCCATCTGGGCGATGGTCGAGTAAGCGAGCATGCGCTTGATGTTGGTCTGGGCGATGGCGGTCAGGTTGCCGACGGCCAGCGACAGCACGGCCAGCACCATCAGCATCTGCTGCCAGTCCACGGCCATCGGCAGCAGACCTTCGACCAGCAGGCGGATGCAGACGGCGAACGTCGCCAGCTTGGGCGCACCGCCCAGCAGCAGCGTGACGGCGGTCGGCGAACCTTGATAGACGTCCGGCACCCACATGTGGAACGGCACGGCGCCCAGCTTGAACGCCAGGCCGGCCACCAGGAACACCAGGCCGAACACGAGGATGGTCGGCTTGATGGTGCCCGACGCGGCGGCCAGCGCCACCTTCGACAGGTCCAGCGTGCCGGTGGCGCCGTAGATCATCGACATGCCATACAGCAGGAAGCCCGATGCCATGGCGCCCAGGATGAAGTACTTCATGGCCGCCTCGGTGGCCTGGGCGTTGTCGCGGCGCAGGGCCACCAGCGCGTACAGCGCCAGCGACATCAGTTCGATGCCGAGGTAGATCGACAGCAGGCTGTTACCGGAGATCATGACCATCTGGCCCAGCAGCGAGAACAGCGCGAGCACGTAGAACTCGCCGCCGAGGTTGCCGCCCAGCATGCCACGGTCGGTCGTGTACTGGCGCGCGTAGATCAGCGTCATGCCGACCGACACATAGGTGAACAGCTTGAGCAGGTTCGACATCGGGTCCGACACGAACATGTTGTTGAACGTGTAGACCGTGGCGCCGGCCGCATAGTCGACATAGCTGAAGTAGCCGCAGACGAGCAGCGTCAACAGCGACAGTACGTACGTGATCGAACGCTTGCCCTCGGACAGGAACATATCGATCAGCAGGATCGCCGACGCGGCGACCAGCAGAAAGACTTCTGCGTAGAGCGGGATCATGTTGGTGGTATTCATGTAGGCGTTTCCGTTTTCTTCTTAAGGCAGCTTGCTGTGCGCTACGTGCGCGAGCAGGTCCGCGACCGAGGTTTGCATCGTGTCGGTGAACGGCGCGGGGTACAGGCCCATGGCCAGCACGGCCGCGGCCAGCAGGCCCAGCATCACGAACTCGCGGGCGCCGATGTCGGTCAGCTCGGCCACGTGGTGGTTGGCCACCTTGCCGAAGATGACGCGCTTGGCCATCCACAGCGAGTAGGCGGCGCCGAAGATCAGCGCGGTGGCGGCGATCATGCCGATCCAGAAGTTGGCCTTGACGGCGCCCAGGATCACCATGAACTCGCCGACGAAACCGGAGGTGGCCGGCAGACCGCAGTTGGCCATCGAGAAGAAGATGAACAGCGCGGCGAATTTCGGCATCTTGTTGACGACGCCGCCGTAGTCGGCGATCTGGCGCGAGTGGGCGCGGTCGTACAGCACGCCGATGCACAGGAACATCGCGCCGGAAATGAAGCCGTGCGAGATCATCTGCACCAGGCCGCCCTGCACCGCCATGTCGTTAAACAGGAAGAAGCCCAGGGTGACGAAGCCCATGTGGGCGATCGACGAGTAGGCGACCAGCTTTTTCATGTCCTTCTGCACCAGCGCCACCAGCCCGATGTAGACCACGGCGATCAGCGACAGCGTGATGATGAAGTTGGCCATGTAGTGCGACGCGTCCGGGGTGATCGGCAGCGAGAAACGCACGAAACCGTAGGCGCCCAGCTTCAGCATGATGGCGGCCAGCACGGCGGAGCCGCCGGTCGGCGCTTCCACGTGGACGTCGGGCAGCCAGGTGTGGACCGGGAACATCGGCACCTTGACGGCGAACGCCATCAGGAAGGCGAGGAAGATGAAGATCTGCTCGCGCATCGTCAGCGGGGTGCGGTGCCAGGTCAGGATGTCGAACGAACCGCCGGACACGTGGTACAGGTAGATGATGGCGATCAGCGTCAGCAGCGAGCCGAAGAAGGTGTACAGGAAGAACTTGAACGACGCGTACACGCGGTTCTCGCCGCCCCAGATACCGATGATGATGTACATCGGGATCAGCGTGGCTTCGAAGAAGAAGTAGAACAGCAGGCCGTCCATGGCGCAGAACACGCCGATCATCAGACCGGACAGGATCAGGAACGCGCCCATGTACTGGGCCACGCGCTTCTGGATCACCTGCCAGGCCGAGATCACGACGATCACGGTGATGAAGGCCGTCAGCGGAATGAACCACAGCGACAGGCCGTCGATGCCCAGCGAGTACAGGATGTTGAAGCGCTCGATCCATGGCGACTTCTCGACGAACTGCATGCCGTGGGCCGCGTTGTCGAAGTGGGAGATCAGCGGCAGCGTGAGCGCGAAGCTGACCAGCGCGCCGATCAGCGAACCGACGCGCACCATGCCGGCGTTGCTGTCGCGGCCGAATGCCAGCACCAGCAAGCCGAAGGCGATCGGCACCCAGATCGCCAGGCTCAGGAACGGAGGTAATGTAGAAATTGACTGCATCATGGTTATCTTTATCTCTATGCGTATCAGCTAGTTAAGCGTGCCAAAACGGCAGGAAGTAGACCAGGAACCCCAGAATGCCGAGGATCATGATGAACGCGTAGTGGTAGATATAACCAGTCTGCGCCAGACGGGTCAGCGACGAGAACCACTCCACAACCTTGGCGCTGCCGTTCACGACGAGGCCGTCGATCAGCGTGCGGTCGCCCACGTTCCACAGGCCGTTGCCCAGCAGGCGCGCGCCGCCGGCGAACACGGTCTCGTTGAACTTGTCCATGTAGTATTTGTTGTCCAGCAGCGTGTGGATGGCGCGGAACTTGTCGTAGAACCAGGCCGGCACGCGCGGGTTGATCATGTAGCAGTAGTAGGCCGAGGCCACACCGGCCAGCGCCAGCGCCAGCGGCAGCGAGGTGAACGCGTGCAGCGCCATGGCCATCGGGCCGTGGAACTCCTCGGTCAGCTTCTCGATCGCGTGGTGGTTCTCGCCGACGAAGATGACGCCGTTGAAGAACTTGCCGAACAGCATAGGACCGATGGTCAGGTAGCCGATGATCACCGACGGGATGGCCAGCATCACCAGCGGGAACCAGACCACGAACGGCGACTCGTGCGGTTTCTCGCCCGGTGCCAGGCCATGGTGGCCGTGCGCGTCCTCTTCCTCTTCGTGGTGCGCGTCCGAATCGTGGGCGGCGTGGTCGTCATGCGCGGCGGCGGCCGGCGCGTGGTGGTGGTCGTCATGGCCGTGGGCCTTGCCGAAGCGCTCCTCGCCGTGGAACACGAGGAAGTACATGCGGAACGAGTAGAAGGCGGTCACGAACACGCCGGCCAGCACGGCGAAGTTGGCGAAGCCGGCGCCGGCGATGTGGGTCTCGGCCACGGCTTCGATGATCGAATCCTTGGAGTAGAAACCGGAGAAGAACGGCGTGCCGATCAGGGCCAGCGAACCGAGCAGCGAGGTGATCCAGGTCACCGGCATGTACTTGCGCAGGCCGCCCATGTTGCGGATGTCCTGGTCGTGGTGCATGCCGATGATGACCGAGCCGGCGCCGAGGAACAGCAGCGCCTTGAAGAAGGCGTGGGTCATCAGGTGGAACACGGCGATCGAGTAGGCCGAGGAGCCCAGGGCCACGGTCATGTAGCCGAGCTGCGACAGGGTCGAGTAGGCGACCACGCGCTTGATGTCGTTCTGGATGATGCCCAGGAAGCCCATGAACAGGGCCGTGATCGAGCCGATCACCAGCACGAACGAGAGCGCCGTTTCCGACAGTTCGAACAGCGGCGACATGCGCGTCACCATGAAGATACCGGCCGTCACCATGGTGGCGGCGTGGATCAGCGCGGAGATCGGGGTCGGGCCTTCCATCGAGTCGGGCAGCCACACGTGCAGCGGGAACTGGGCCGATTTACCCATGGCGCCGATGAACAGGCAGATGCAGGCCACGGTCAGCAGCATCCAGTCCGTGCCCGGCAGGGTCAGGGCCGCCAGCGCCTCGCGCTTGGCGAACACTTCTTGGTAGTTCATGGTGCCGGCGTAGGCCAGCAGCAGGCCGATGCCGAGGATGAAGCCGAAGTCGCCCACGCGGTTGACCAGGAACGCCTTCATGTTGGCCACGATCGCCGTCGGGCGCGTGTACCAGAAGCCGATCAGCAGGTACGACACCAGGCCCACCGCCTCCCAGCCGAAGAACAGCTGCAGGAAGTTGTTGGCCATCACCAGCATCAGCATCGAGAAGGTGAACAGCGAGATGTAGGCGAAGAAGCGGTTGTAGCCCTCGTCCTCGGCCATGTAGCCGATCGTGTAGACGTGCACCATCAACGAGACAAACGTCACCACGCACATCATCATCGCCGACAGCGCGTCGATCTGGAAGCCCACTTCGAGCTTCAGGCCGGCCACCGTCATCCAGTTGTAGACGGTGCCGTTGTAGCCGGCGCCGCCGATGACGTCTGACAGCGTCATCGCCGACAGAATGAATGCTATCAGCACGCCAAGAATCGTCACAGTATGCGACGTCTTGCGGCCGACTAAATTCCCGAAGAATCGGGTTCCGAACAAGCCCGCAATCGCAGCGCCGGCCAGCGGCGCCAGAGGTACGGCAAGAAGGAGGTTAGGGTTTAGAGTTTGCCCCGCCATGATGAACCTTAATCGTTATTATTCGAGGTTGAAACTTAGCCTTTGAGGCTATCCAGGTCTTCCACATTGATGGTGTCCAGATTACGGAACATCACCACCAGGATCGCGAGGCCGATCGCCGATTCAGCGGCGGCCACGGTCAGGATGAAGAACACAAAGATTTGCCCGGCCGCGTCGCCCAGGTAATGCGAGAACGCGATGAAGTTCATGTTCACCGCCAGCAGCATCAGTTCGATGGCCATCAGCAGGATGATGATGTTCTTCCGGTTCAGGAAAATACCGACGATCGAGATCGCGAACAGAATCGCGCCTAGAACGAGGTAGTGAGCGAGCGATAAAGTCATGGAGCCTCCTTGTTTGCTGCGCCGGCCTGTTCGCGGTTGGACACGGCGGCGATCTTGACGATGCGCAGACGGTCGTTACGCTTGACGCGCACCGCGTCAGCCGGATCGAAATACTTGGTGTCCTTGCGCTTGCGCAGCGTCAGGGCCACGGCGGCGACGATGGCCAGCAGCAGCACGGCGGCGGCGATCTCGAACGCGTAGATGTATTTGGTGTAGATCAGCAGGCCCAGTTCCTTGGTGCCGCCGATGTTGCCGGCGTTGACCGGGCCCTGCGCGTCGAACGACAGGAAATTGCGCCACAGCACGGCGGCCATCTCCAGCACGATCACCACGCCCACGAAGCTGGCCAGCGGCAGGTAGCCCCAGAAGCCTTCGCGCATCTTGTCCATGTTGATGTCCAACATCATCACGACGAACAGGAACAGCACCATGACGGCGCCCACGTACACGAGCACCAGCACGATGGCGAGGAACTCGGCTTTCAGCAGCAGCCAGATGGCGGCGGCCGAGAAGAACGACAGCACCAGGAACAGTGCGGCGTGGACCGGATTGCGGGCCGTGATAACGCGGGTCGCGGCCAATATCATGATGGCCGAGAACACGTAGAACAAAGCAGTTTTAAATTCCATAACTAACCCAAGAGACGTACAGTTTATTGATCGGCAGATCGCGCAAACAACACCGCCCCGCCCTGCCCCGCATGCGCGGCGCGGGCGGGACGCCGGCGTTTAACGGTAAGGAGCGTCCGCCGCGCGCGCCGCGGCGATCTGCTCTTCGTAGCGATCGCCAACGGCCAGCAGCATCTCTTTCGTGTAGTACAGATCGCCGCGTTTCTCGCCGTGGTATTCCAGTACGTGCGTCTCGACGATCGAGTCGACCGGGCACGATTCCTCGCAGAAGCCGCAGAAGATGCACTTGGTCAGGTCGATGTCATAACGCGTGGTGCGGCGCGTGCCGTCCTCGCGCTGCTCCGACTCGATCGAAATGGCCATCGCCGGGCACACCGCTTCGCACAGTTTGCAGGCGATGCAACGCTCCTCGCCGTTCGGGTAACGGCGCAGCGCGTGCAGGCCGCGGAAGCGCGGCGACATCGGCGTCTTCTCTTCCGGATACTGGATGGTGATCTTGCGGGAGAATATGTACTTCCCCGTCAGCGCCATCCCCTTGATCAGTTCGGTCAGCATGAAGCTGCCGAAGAAGTCCTTGATACGTTCCATTGTTCTTTTCCTTACTTCCAGATATTCCAGGATGTCTGCATCCAGCCTGCGACGAGGACCAGCCAAACCAGGGTCAACGGGATAAATACTTTCCAGCCCAGACGCATGATCTGGTCATAGCGGTAGCGCGGGAACGTGCCGCGTACCCAGATGAACAGGGAAACGATGCAGAACGTCTTGGCGAACAGCCAGAAGAAGCCACCGAAGCCGCCCCAGAATTCCAGGAACTTGAACGGTGCGGACCAGCCGCCCAGGAACATGATGGACGCCAGCGTGCCGATCAGGATCATGTTGGCGTATTCGGCCAGCATGAACATGGCGTAGGCCATGCCCGAGTATTCGACCATGTGGCCGGCCACGATTTCCGACTCGCCCTCGACCACGTCGAACGGGTGGCGGTTGGCTTCGGCCAGGCCCGATGTCAGGTAGACCACGAACAGCGGCAGCAGCGGCAGCCAGTTCCACGACAGGAAGTTGAGGCCCTGCTCGACGAAATAGCCTTTTTGCTGGCCGCCGACGATGTCGATGAAGTTCAGCGAGCCCGACACCATCAGCACCACGACCAGCACGAAGCCCATCGGGATCTCGTAGGAGATCATCTGGGCCGAGGCGCGCATGGCGCCCATGAACGAGTACTTCGAGTTCGACGACCAGCCGGCGATGATGATGCCGTACACCTCCATCGAGGTGATCGCCATCAGCAGCAGCAGGCCGGCGTTGACGTTGGCCAGCACGGCCTCCGGACCGAAGGGCACGACCGACCAGCAGGCCAGCGCCGGCATGATGGTCATGATGGGACCGAGCACGAACAGGCCGGGGTTGGCCTTGGCCGGCGTGATGATCTCTTTGAACAACAGCTTGAGCGCGTCGGCGATCGGCTGCAGCAGGCCGGCGGGACCGACGCGGTTCGGACCGACGCGGATCTGGATCCAGCCGATGAACTTACGCTCCCACAGGGTCAGGTAAGCGACCAGACCCATCAGAGGCATCAGCACGACGACGATCTTGATCATGGCCCACACCAGGGGCCAGATGGGCGCCAGCACGCTGGCGGCGCCGGCGTTGTTAATGGCGGTGACGAATTCAGGCAGAGCCATTATTTCCCCTCTCCTGCTTTTTCAACTGTGATGGAACCGAACATGCTGCCCAGGGCGGCGGTCGACGCGTGAGCGGCGGCCACGCGCACGGCGTTGGCAGGCAGGCCGGCGTCGACGGCGGCCACCAGGATGGCGCTGCCGGAACCTTGGCTGACTTTGACCTTGTCGCCGGCCACCACGCCCAACTGCTGGGCCAGTGCGGTCGACAGGTGCGCTTTCGGCGCGGCGGCGTCGGCCGTTTTCTGCAGCGACTCGGCGCGGCGCACGACGGCGTCGGCGAAGTAGATCGGCACGTCGGTCACGCGCTCGGGCGCGTTGCCGGCACCGAACGCGGCGGCGACTGGCGCGGCCTTGGCGGCGTTGTTCAGGCGGGCCGACACATCGGTCACGCCGGCGCCCAGCACTTCGTCGCGGATCGCTTCCGAGGTCTCGTAATCGAAGCCGGACAGGCCGAGCACGTTGCCGAGCACGCGCAGCACTTTCCAGGCCGGACGGGTGTCGCCCAGCGGCTTGACGGTGCCGTTGAAGCTCTGTGCGCGGCCTTCGCAGTTGACGAAGGTGCCCGAGGTTTCGCTGAACGGCGACACCGGCAGCAGCACGTCGGCGTACTCCATGCCGTGCTTGTAGGCCGACATCACGACCACCATGTCGGCGCGCTTGAGCGCCTCCATGGCTTGTTGCGGGTTGACGGCATCCAGTTGCGGTTCCACGTTGAGCAGCACGTAAGCCTGTTTCGGCGTGCTGAACACAGGGGCGGTGCCGCTGTTGGCGTTGGCGATGTAGGCGCCCACGGTGTTGGCGGCTTCCGTCAACACGCCCAGCTTGGCGCCCGTCTGGTCGGCGATCCATTGCGCGGCGGCGTGCAGCGCGGCCGCTTGCGGATGTTGCACGGCGGCGTTACCGAGCAGCACAGCCTTGTTGTCGCCCGACAGCAGGCTGGCGGCGATGGCGGCGGCCGTGTCGGACACGGTCACGGCCTCGAAGCCGGCCGGTGCGGCCACTTCCTTGGCCTTGGCCACGGCAGCGACAACTTGCGACAGCGCGGCCAGCCAGTCGGACGGCGCGGCGATCATCTTGTTGGCGATGGTGATCAGCTGGTCGTCGTCGGCGGCGTGCAGGATGGACAGCTTGGCGCCGCCCTTCACCGCCGTGCGCAGGCGGGTGGCCAGCAGCGGGTGATCCTTGCGCAGGAACGAGCCGATCACGAAGGCGCGGTTCAGTTGCGCGAAGTCGTCGATAGCCATGCCCAGCCATGGCTTGACGTCGGCCGCCAGCGAGAAGTCGCTGTGGCGCAGACGCGTGTCCACGCTGTCCGAGCCCATGGCGCGGGTCAGCTTTTGCAGCAGGTGCAGTTCTTCCAGCGTCGAGTGCGGCGTGGCCAGTGCGGCCAGCGCGTTGGCGCCGTGTTCATGCTTGATGTTCTTCAGGCCGTGCGCCACGTATTCGAGCGCCGTCTGCCAGTCCACTTCCTTCCATTCGCCGCCCTGCTTGAGCATGGGGGCGGTCAAGCGGTCGGCGGCGTCCAGGCCTTCGTACGAGAAGCGGTCCTTGTCGGAAATCCAGCACTCGTTGATGGCTTCGTTCTCCAGCGGCAGCACGCGCTTGACCTTGCCCTGCTTGACCTGAACGATCAAGTTGGCGCCGAGGCCGTCGTGCGGGCTGACCGATTTGCGGCGCGACAGTTCCCAGCTGCGGGCGCTGTAGCGGAACGGTTTCGACGTCAGCGCGCCGACCGGGCACAGGTCGATCATGTTGCCCGACATTTCGGAGGTGACGGTCTGGCCGACGAAGGCCGTGATTTCCGAGTGTTCGCCGCGGCCGATCATGCCCAGCTCCATCACGCCGGCCACTTCCTGGCCGAAGCGTACGCAACGGGTGCACTGGATGCAGCGCGACATTTCCTGCATGGACACCAGCGGGCCGCCATCCTTCGGCGTGACCACGCGCTTTTCTTCCTCGTAGCGCGATTCGCTCTTGCCGTAACCGACGGCCAGATCCTGCAGCTGGCATTCGCCGCCCTGATCGCAGATCGGGCAGTCCAGCGGGTGGTTAATCAGCAGGAACTCCATCACGGACCGCTGCGCCTGCACGGCCTTGTCGGACGCGGAGCGCACGATCATGCCGGCCGACACGGGCGTGGCGCAAGCGGGCAAAGGCTTGGGGGCCTTTTCCACTTCGACCAGGCACATGCGGCAGTTTGCAGCGATCGACAATTTCTTGTGATAGCAGAAGTGCGGAATGTAGGTTCCCAGTTTGTTGGCGGCGTCCATCACCATGCTACCAGCAGGGACTTCGACTTTTTTGCCGTCTATTTCGATTTCAACCATGGTGATCGTTACCTGACGCAGCTTAGATGTAAGCGGGCACTAAGCAATGCTTGTGCTCGACGTGATATTCAAATTCTTCGCGGAACTGTTTGACGAAAGCCCGCACCGGCATCGCCGCCGCATCGCCCAGCGCGCAGATGGTGCGGCCCTGGATGTTGTCGGCGATCGAGTTCAGCATATCCAGGTCCGACGCGCGGCCCTGGCCATGTTCGATACGATGCACCATGCGGTACATCCAGCCCGTGCCTTCGCGGCAAGGGGTGCATTGGCCGCACGACTCTTCAAAGTAGAAGTAGGACAGGCGTTCCAACGCCTTGACCATGCAGCGCGTTTCATCCATCACGATCACGGCGCCCGAGCCCAGCATGGAGCCGGCCTTGGCGATCGAATCGTAATCGAGGTCGGTGTCCATCATGATCTCGCCGCGGATCACCGGGGCGGACGAACCGCCGGGGATGACAGCCTTGATCTTTTTGCCGCCGCGCATGCCGCCAGCCAGTTCCAGCAGCTTGGCGAACGGGGTGCCCAGCGGCACCTCGTAGTTGCCCGGCAGGTTGACGTCGCCCGAGATCGAGAAGATCTTGGAGCCGCCGTTGTTCGGCCGGCCCATGCCCAGGTACTTCTCCGGACCCATGTTCAGGATGAACGGCACGGCCGCGAAGGTTTCCGTGTTGTTGATGGTGGTCGGCTTGCCGTACAGGCCGAACGAGGCGGGGAATGGCGGTTTGAAGCGCGGCTGGCCCTTCTTGCCCTCCAGCGATTCGAGCAGCGCCGTTTCCTCGCCGCAGATGTAGGCGCCGTAGCCGTGGTGCGCGTGCAGCTGGAAGCTGAACTCGCTGCCCATGATCTTGTCGCCCAGAAAGCCGGCGGCGCGCGCCTCTTCCAGCGCCTCTTCAAAGCGCAGGTATTCCTGGAAGATCTCGCCGTGGATGTAGTTGTAGCCCACGGTGATGCCCATGGCGTAAGCGCCGATGGCCATGCCTTCGATCAGCGCATGGGGGTTGTAGCGGATGATGTCGCGGTCCTTGAACGTGCCCGGCTCGCCTTCGTCCGTGTTGCAGACCAGGTATTTCTGGCCCGGGAACTGGCGTGGCATGAAGCTCCACTTCAGTCCCGTGGGGAAGCCGGCGCCGCCGCGGCCGCGCAGCGAGGAAGCCTTCAGGTCGGCGATGATCTGCTCGGGCGAGATCTTCTCTTCCAGGATGCGGCGCAGCGCGCTGTAGCCGCCGCGCTTGACGTAGTCTTCCAGATGCCAGTTCTGGCCATCCAGGCCGGCCAGGATGACCGGGTCGATGTGTCGGTTATGGAGTGACGTCATTTCTTGAGTTCCTCGACCAGGGCGTCGATCTTGTCGTTGGACATGAAGCTGCACATGCGGTGGTTGTTCACCAGCATGACCGGCGCATCGCCGCAGGCGCCCATGCACTCGCCTTCCATCAGCGTGAATTCGCCGTCGGCCGTGGTGTCGCGGTAGTCGATGCCCAGCTTTTCCTTCAGGTGGTGGGCCGCGCGCTCACCGCCCGACAGGGCGCATGGCAGGTTGGTGCACACGGTGATCTTGTGCTTGCCGACCGGCTTGAGGTTGTACATATTGTAGAAAGTGGCCACTTCCTGCACGGCGATGGCCGGCATGCGGATGTAGTCCGCCAGTTCCTGCATCACTTCGGGCGAGATCCAGCCCAGCTCAACCTGGGCGTGGGCCAGCGAGGCCATCACGGCCGACTGACGCTGGTCTTCCGGGTACTTGG
Organism: Rugamonas sp. GW822-FHT03B10; assembly: GCF_058801745.1. Classification (NCBI taxonomy): domain Bacteria; kingdom Pseudomonadati; phylum Pseudomonadota; class Betaproteobacteria; order Burkholderiales; family Oxalobacteraceae; genus Rugamonas; species Rugamonas sp. GW822-FHT03B10. The sequence continues at coordinate 258,390 of NZ_JBXANP010000005.1, forward strand.
CCAGCTCGCGGTCGATTTTTTTGTAGCACTGCTCTGATAACAACATACTTTTGCCTTTCGGACTGTCTTTTCGCTTAGCGGTCGATTTCGCCGAAAACGATATCCTGGGTACCAATGATGGTCACAGCGTCGGCGATCATGTGGCCGCGCGCCATTTCGTCCAGCGATTGCAGGTGGGCATAGCCCGGCGCGCGGATCTTCATGCGGTACGGCTTGTTGGCGCCGTCCGACAGCAGGTAGATGCCGAACTCGCCTTTCGGGTGCTCGACGGCGCTGTACGCTTCGCCCGGCGGCACGTGGAAACCTTCGGTGAACAGCTTGAAATGGTGGATCAGCGACTCCATGTTGGTCTTCATGTCGACGCGCGACGGCGGCGCCACCTTGCGGTTGCTCGACATGACGGGACCCGGATTGTTGCGCAGCCATTCCACGCACTGCTTCATGATGCGGTTGGACTGGCGCATCTCTTCGATACGCACCAGGTAGCGGTCGTAGCAGTCGCCGTTGGTGCCGACCGGGATGTCGAAGTCCATCAGGTCGTACACTTCGTACGGCTGGTGCTTGCGCAGATCCCATTCGATGCCCGAGCCGCGCAGCATGGCGCCGGTGAAGCCCATGGCCAGCGCGTCTTCCGGCTTGACCACGCCGATGCCGACGGTACGCTGTTTCCAGATGCGGTTGTCGGTCAGCAGCGTCTCGTACTCGTCCACGTAGGTCGGGAAGCGGCGCGTGAAGTCCTCGATGAAGTCGAGCAGCGAACCCTGGCGGTTCTCGTTCAGGGCGGCGATCTTCTTGTCGCTGCGGATGATCGATTTCTGGTGCTGCGGCATGGCGTCCGGCAGGTCGCGGTAGACGCCGCCCGGACGGTAGTAGGCCGCGTGCATACGGGCGCCGGAGACGGCCTCGTAGCAGTCCATCAGGTCTTCGCGGTCGCGGAACGCGTACAGGAACGGGCCCATGGCGCCCACGTCGAGCGCGTGCGCGCCCAGCCACAGCAGGTGGTTCAGCAGACGGGTGATCTCGTCGAACAGCACGCGGATGTATTGCGCGCGCAGCGGCACTTCCACGCCCAGCAGCTTCTCGATCGCCATCACATAGGCGTGCTCGTTGCACATCATCGACACGTAGTCGAGACGGTCCATGTAGGGCACGGACTGCAGGTAGGTCCTCTGCTCGGCCAGCTTCTCGGTGCCGCGGTGCAGCAGGCCGATGTGCGGGTCGGCGCGCTGGATCACTTCGCCGTCCAGCTCCAGCACCAGGCGCAGCACGCCGTGCGCTGCCGGGTGTTGCGGACCAAAGTTCAGGGTGTAGTTTTTAATTTCGGCCATTATTTCGTCCCGTAATTTTCTTCGCGGATCACGCGCGGTACATTTTCACGCGGCTCGATCGTCACAGGCTGGTAGATCACACGCTTCTGTTCCGGGTCGTAACGCATCTCGACATAGCCCGACACCGGGAAGTCCTTGCGGAACGGGTGGCCGATGAAGCCGTAGTCGGTCAGGATGCGGCGCAGGTCGTTGTGGCCGTCGAACAGGATGCCCATCACGTCGAACGCTTCGCGCTCGTACCAGTTGGCGGTGCGCCACAGGCCGGTCACGGACGGCAGCAGCGGCATGTCGTCGTCGGCGGCGAACACGCGCACGCGCACGCGCCAGTTGTGCTTGACCGACAGCAGGTGCACGACGACGGCGAAACGCAGGCCATCCCAGGCGCCTTCGCCGTAGTTGAGGTAGTCGACGCCGCACAGGTCGATCAGCTGATCGAAGCCCAGCGCCTTGTCGTCGCGCAGCGTCTGCATCACGCCGAAGTAGTCGGCGGCCTTGACCACCAGGGTGATCTCGCCCAGCGCCACGGTGGTGCTGACGCGATCGCCCAGGGCCGAGCCGAGGGCGTTTTGCAGTGTTTCCAAATGTGTAGTCATAGTTGATGCGCCCCGTTAGCGTGCGATCGTGTTGGTGCGCTTGATCTTGTTCTGCAACTGCATGATGCCGTACAGCAGAGCCTCGGCCGTCGGCGGGCAGCCCGGCACGTAGACGTCGACCGGAACGATGCGGTCGCAGCCGCGCACCACGGAGTAGGAGTAGTGGTAGTAACCGCCGCCGTTGGCGCAGGAACCCATCGAGATCACCCAGCGCGGTTCTGGCATCTGGTCGTAGACCTTGCGCAGCGCGGGGGCCATCTTGTTGCACAGGGTGCCGGCCACGATCATCACGTCGGACTGGCGTGGCGAGGGACGGAACACGACGCCGAAGCGGTCCATGTCGTAACGGGCCGCGCCCACGTGCATCATCTCAACCGCGCAGCAGGCCAGACCGAACGTCATCGGGAACATCGAACCCGTGCGCGCCCAGTTGATCAGCTTGTCGGCCGAGGTGGTGATAAAACCTTCGTTTAATACGCCTTCAATAGCCATGGCTTATTCCCAATCAAGGGCACCTTTCTTCCAGATATACCAAAAACCGACCACGAATTCGGCGATGAACACCATCATCGTCACGAAGCCGGCCCAGCCCAGTTCGCGCATGGAGACGCCCCACGGGAAGAAGAATGCCGTTTCCAGATCGAACAAAATAAAGAGGATCGCGACCAGGTAGTACCGGACGTCGAATTTCATGCGCGCGTCTTCGAAAGCTTCGAAACCGCATTCATAGGGGGAGAGTTTTGCAGAGTCAGGCTTGTTGGGCCCGAGCAGGTGACCCAGGACTTGGGGCAGGATACCAACGCCGAGACCGACGAGGATGAACAACAGGACGGGGAAGTAATTTTCGAGGTTCACGGTTGATAAGCTTGATGTTGAACGATCGGTTGAAAAGGACACACTGCAGTATTGCGTTGTTGCGTTGCAGTGATCTTAACGTCCGACCCAAATCAACAGCTTAGACCAGGATCGAACGACACATCCTCGTAAAAAAGCCAGCTTAGGTACTCCCTTGCTGGCCTCTGATTTTCTGGTGCCGACGACGAGACTCGAACTCGTACAGCTTGCGCCACTACCCCCTCAAGATAGCGTGTCTACCAATTTCACCACGTCGGCATTCATTAAGGCCGCTATTCTACTGTGTTTCGGGCATTTTGTTAATGGGAATTGCACCAAAACAAGGAAGAAAAACGATAAATCTTTACTGAATCTCACTTTAGTTTGTTTTGGCAGCTTCCACTGCCAAAACAACAGGCAAAGCGATAAACCTCGTACCCACAACTACCTACTAAGGCCTACTTACTAAGGACTACGTACTACGGACCGGTTACTTCGGGATCGACGACGCCGGTACGCTGGACGCTGGCGCCGGCGCGGGAGCGGCCGGTGCGGCGGCGGCGGGCGCCGCGGTCGACGGAATGGCGGCCGCGCCACCTGCCGGCGCCGCCGGCGCCGGTGCAGGCGCCACCACCTTGTCCATCACGCCGCCGCTGACGCCGGTGCCGCTGTGCGTCTGCAGGAACGACAGGCCCAGCGTGGCGCTGAAGAACAGCACCGCGGCCACGGCCGTCGACTTGGACATGAAGTTCGACGAACCGGACGCGCCGAACAGGCTGCCCGAGGCGCCCGAACCGAAGGCGGCGCCCATGTCGGCCCCCTTACCATGCTGCATCAGCACGAGGCCGATGATGGCCAGCGCCGACAAAACTTGTACCACTACGATCAGATTGAACAAAGTGTTCATGCTATTCCATTCTCAGATTAAATAAGTTCCCAGCTTCCGCCCTGCCCGTCCGCCACGCTTAGTGCGCGTGGATGATGGCCAGGAAGTCCGCCGCTTTCAATGCCGCACCGCCGATCAGCCCGCCGTCGATGTCGGGCATGGACAGCAATTCTTTCGCGTTGTCCGGCTTCATGCTGCCGCCGTACAGGATGTGCACGCCGGCGGCCGCCGCCGCATCCTTTTCCGCCAGTTGCGCGCGCAGCACCTGGTGCACGTCCTGCGCCATCTGCGGCGTGGCCGTCTTGCCGGTGCCGATCGCCCACACCGGCTCGTAGGCGACCACGATCTTGCTCACATCGCCAGCACCGATGGCTTCCAGCACGGCGCCCAGCTGCTCGCGCACGACGGCGTTGGTCTGCCCCGCCTCGCGCTCGGCCAGCGTTTCACCCACGCACACCACCGGCGTCAGGCCGGCGGCCAGCGCGGCGACCGCCTTCTTCGCCACCAGCCCACTGCTCTCGTGGTGATAGGCGCGGCGCTCCGAATGGCCGACCAGCACGTAGCGGCAAGCGAAATCGGCCAGCATGGCGGCCGACACTTCGCCCGTGTAGGCACCGGCCGCATGGACCGACACGTCCTGCGCGCCCCAGGCGATGGGCGAACCCTGCAAGGCCGTCTGGCACTGGGCCAGGTAAGGCGCCGGCGCGCACACGGCGCAGGCAGCGCCGGAGGAGGTCAAACCAGCGGCGATGCCGGACAACAATTCCGCATTGCCGGCACGGCTGCCATTCATCTTCCAATTACCAATGACGAGTTTGCGTCGCATAGTAGCCTAATTTTTTATTAACCCGTTATTCTAACTTGCGGCCGGAAGGCCGGTCAAACCAACGACGGGCACCACCGGCTCTGCATCGGCGAAAAAGACACAAACGCCGCGCATCGCCGCCAAAATCGGCTCAAATGACCTGCAACATGATTTTTCCGACATGGGTGCTGCGCTCCATCAGCGCGTGCGCCTCGGCCGCCTGATCCAGCGGGAACACCTCATAGATCACGGGCTTGATCTTGCCCGCCTCGAACATCGGCCACACGCGCTGCTTCAACTGGGCCGCGATGGCCGCCTTGAACGCGACGGAGCGGGGACGCAGGGTCGAGCCGGTGATGGTCAAACGGCGGCGCAACACCTGCCCCAGGTCCACCGTGGCCTTGGCGCCGCCAAGCAGGGCGATCAGGGAAATGCGGCCATCGTCGGCCAGGCACGCGATTTCGCGCGGCAGGTAGTCCCCCCCCACCATGTCCAGGATCACGTCCACGCCGCGCTCGTTGGTCAGCGATTTGGCCAGCGCGGCGAAATCCTCGGTCTTGTAATTGATGCCGCGCTCGGCGCCCAGTTGCTCGCAGGCGCGCGCCTTGTCGTCGCTGCCGGCCGTGGCGAACACGCGGTGGCCCATGGCGGCGGCCAGCTGGATCGCCGTCACACCGATGCCGGAGGTGCCGCCCTGCACCAGCAGCGTCTCGCCGCCGCGCAGGTGGGCGCGGTCGAACACATTGCTCCACACGGTGAAATAGTTTTCCGGCAGCGAAGCCGCCTCCAGCGCCGACAGGCCGCGCGGCACGGGCAGGCATTGCTGCACCGGCGCCACGCAATACTCGGCGTAACCGCCACCCTGCACCAGCGCGCAGACCATGTCGCCGCGCGTGAAATCGCTGCCGGCCAGGTCGCCGTCCACGATCTCGCCGGCCACCTCCAGGCCCGGCAAATCGGACGCGCCCGGCGGCGGCGCATAACTGCCCTGGCGCTGGAACACGTCGGGCCGGTTGATGCCGGCCGCGTGCACCTTGATCAGCACCTCGCCCGCCTTGACGGCCGGCACGGGACGTTCGCACAGTTTCAGCACATCGGCCGGGCCCGGCTTGGTGATCTCGATCGCACGCATCTCGCTTCCCTCGTGATTGGCAAGCGAAGATTGTACTTCAGGGCGGCGTTGCGTGCAGGCGGACGGGCAAGCGCCGCCGCCCCACCCCGCCTGACTCAGCCTTGTCTTGCGCCCGGCTCGGCCAGCTCCCGCAGCCGTTCGACGCCGACCGGCTCTTCCTTCAACAGCGGCACCACGGCATAGCGCGTGGCGTGCTTCGACGCGACCGCGTCGATCTCGCGCAGTTCGTTGAAGGCGCGCTGACGCAGCAACGGGGCGTGCGGATGCGCCGCGGCGACACTGTTATTGACCACCCACGCCCACGGCTCGATCCCGGCGCGGCGCAGGTCGGCCTGCAGGTTGGCCGCCTCCAGCACCGGCGTCGTTTCCGCCAGCGCGACCAGCAGCACCTTGGTCTGCTTCGGATCCTGCAACTGCATCATCGGCGTCGTGTAGTGCAGGCCGGTGCTGCCCATCTGCCGCGTGATTTCGCGGTGATAGGCGCCAGTGGCGTCCAGCAGCAGCAAGGTGTGGCCGGTGGGGGCCGTGTCCATCACCACAAACTTCTTGCCCGCCTCGCGGATGATGCGCGAGAAAGCCTGGAACACCGCGATCTCCTCGGTGCATGGCGAGCGCAGATCCTCCTCAAGCAGGGCGCGGCCTTCGGCGTCAAGCTGGGCGCCTTTGGTGTCGAGCACATGATTGCGGTAGCGCTCCGTTTCCGCGTGGGGGTCGATACGGCTGACCACGAGGTTGGGCAGCGACCCTTCCAGCGTCTCCGCCAGATGGGCGGCGGGATCGGAAGTGGTCAGATGGACAGGCAAGCCCCGGTGCGCCAGTTCGACGGCGACGGCGGCCGCCAGCGTCGTCTTGCCGACACCGCCCTTCCCCATCAGCATGACCAAGCCGTGTCCGTCACTGGCGATGTCATCGACCAGCGACGCCAGGCTAGGCGCGTTGAGCTTGTCAGGCAGGGCGATCGCTTCCGGATTGGATGCGCCGCCGCCGGGCACCAGCAGATGGCGCAAGGCATCCAGCCCCACCAGGTTGAACGGCTTGAGCGCGACCTCGTCCCGGGGTAGCGGCTTGAGCACAGCGGGGATGGCCTCGAGCGCGGCTTGCTCCCGGCGATAGATCGCGGCGGCCAGCTCGTCCTGTTCAGCCTGCTCCGGCGGGAGCACGCCGTTGATCACGAGACACTGCTGCGACAAGCCGATGGACGCCAGCTCCTCATGGGTGCGCGCCACTTCGCGCAGCGTGGCGCGTTGCGCGCGGGCCACCAGCACCAGGCGGGTGCGCAAGGGATCGGCCAGCGCGTCGACGGCGGCCTTGTATTGGGTGCGCTGCTTCTCCAGTCCCGCCAGCGGGCCGAGGCAGGACGCGTCGCCCTTGCCTTCCTCAAGAAAGCCGCTCCATGCGCCCGGCAACTGCAGCAGACGGATGGTGTGGCCGGTGGGCGCCGTGTCGAAAATGATGTGTTCGTAGCCGGTCGTCAACGCCGAGTCGACCAGCAGCGCGGTGAACTCATCGAAGGCCGCGATCTCGGTGGTGCAGGCGCCGGACAGTTGCTCCTCGATCCCCTTGACCACCGCCTCAGGCAATACGCCACGCACCGGGCCGACGATACGGTCGCGGTAGGCCTGGGCCGCCGCCTGCGGATCGATCTCCAGCGCGAACAGGTTGGGCACGGCGGCGATGGCCGTGATGTTGTTGCCGATGGTCTCCCCGAACACCTGGCCCACGTTCGATGCCGGGTCGGTGCTGACGAGCAGGACGCGCCTGCCCTCTGCCGCGAGCTGAACAGCGGTGGCGCAGGCAATGGACGTCTTGCCGACGCCGCCCTTGCCCGTGAAGAAGAGAAAACGTGGAGGTTGGTCGAGGAAATACATCAGTCGGCCCTCCGCTTAGCAGCAACGGCCGCCGGAGCAGCAGCTGTCTTGCGATTTGGGCGTGGCCGGGTCAGCGATGCCAGCCCAGCGGGCCAGCTCCGTGCGATTGGGATAGCGGCCGGCCAGCGCCACTTCACCATCGACGAGGATCAGCGGCAAGGCTTCCTGTCCGGAGCGCTCCAGGAATGCCTTGACGGTCGGATTTTCAGCGAAGGCGAGTGGTTGCTGGGCGAGATTGAAGCGCTCCACCTGCGCGCCGTTCTGTTTGGCCCAGCCCAGATCGGCGGCAAAACCCACCAGCGCCTGGTCGACTTCAACGCCGCAGACGCCAGTGCTGCAGCACAGCGCAGGATCGAAAATCTGAATGGTTGCCATGATAGTCCCTTTCAAGAGTGATGCTGTGAGATAGAGGTGTTCAATGTTACGCGGTCAGCGCGCCGATGCGATCTAATTCTTCCTTTAACTTGACTTTGTCGCCTTGCAAGTCAGCCAGCGGCAGCGCGAGGAATGCCTCGATGCGGGCGCGCAAGATGCGATAGGCCGCCATGAACGCGGCGTCGATCTCCGCGTCGGTGCCGGTGGCGTGCGCCGGGTCTTCGACGCCCCAGTGGGTGCGCAGCACGGGCCCCAGGTAGGCCGGGCAGGTTTCTCCCGCCGCGCTGGAACAGACGGTGATCACAATGTCCGGCGTGGTGGGCAGGTCGTCCCACGATTTGCTGTGATAACCGTCGGTCGCGATGCCCTCGCGCGCCAGCAGGGCCAGCGAGCGCGGGTGGACCTGGCCGGTGGGCTTGCTGCCGGCGCTCATCGCCTTCCAGCCAGCCGGGGCAAGATGATTGAAGGTGGCTTCACCAAGGATGGAGCGGCATGAATTGCCGGTGCAAAGAAACAGGACGTTCATCGTTCAGGCGTCTTTTTTAGTGGAAGAAAGGGGTGGCAGCACGGCGTCGGAGCACTTGGACGCGGCGCGCATGTCGGCGCACTGCTCCGGGTGGCCCGAGCAGCACTCCTCGGTCAGGTAGGCGATCAGGTCCAGCATCAGCGGGATGTTGGCGCGGTAACGCTGGTAGCGCCCCTCCTGCTCAACGGCAAGCATTCCCGCCTGCGTCAGCGCCTTGAGGTGAAACGACAGGTTGGTTGGCGGCACGTCGAGCGTCGTCGCGATCTCGCCCGCCACCATGCCCTCCGTGCCCTTGCGCACCAGCAGTCGGTACACATCCAGCCGCAGGCCGGATGACAGCGATTCAAAGATCGTCGTGGCTGTGTGTTTTTCCATTCTTCAATTGTACAACAATCGTTGAAATAACAAAATGACGTGTTGATGGCGGCCCACCAGTCAACGAATCAATGCCGGGGTCAAAATAAATGCCAACGAAAATGCCGGGGTCAGCAACGAAATTCCGGGGTCAGAATGCCGGGGTCAGTGCCGACAATTCGACACGACCTCGGCGTTCATAGCCGGCTACAGCTGAGGACGTGTCGCAATGCCGGCACTGACCCCGCCAAGGTTTTAGCCGCCTCCCGTGCGCGACTGGCGCGGCAGCGGTGTGTTCGGCTTCCACGCGGCCGACAGGGCCTGGCCTTCCTCGATCTGCTCGGGGGTCATGCTGCGCAGCACGGCGGCGCGCTGCTCGGCCGCGTTCGCCGAGCCGCCGGCGGCGGCCAGGTTCCACAGCATGTAGGCGATCACGTTGTCCTGCGGCATACCGCCGATGTGGTAGCGGTACATCAGCCCCAGCACCTGCTGCGCCTCCGCATGGCCCTGCTCGGCCGCCTTGCGGAACCAGACGATCGCTTGCTTGTGGTCCTGAATCACGGCGTTGCCCGTGTAGTACATGGCGCCCACCACGTACTGCGCGTCGGCCTTGCCCTGCAGCGCGGCCTTGCGGTGCCATTCGAGCGCCTGCTTGTAATCCTGCGGCACGCCGCGGCCCATGTAGTACATCAGGCCCAGCAGGTGCTCGGCGTCGGCGTTGCCGGCCTTGGCCAGCGGCGCGATCTCGCGGTAGGCGAGCGCGTAGTTCTTGCTGTTGTAGGCCATCGCGCCTTCGGCGAAGCCGGCATACGCGGCCTGTTGCATGGCCAGCAGCAAACCGAGCGCGAAGAGGATCTTTTTCATGTTGCGTTTGTAGGGGTAAGTCTGACTGTTCATCATCGCTGCGTCCGCCTTATTTCCAGCTGACCTTGCCCAGGCCATCCACGCTCACGTGGCGGTTGGCCGGCTTGCCATACACGGTGATGGAACCGAGGCCGCTCAGATTGAGCGTGACGTCGTTGCGGGCCATGACGGTGGCGTTGCCCAGGCCGCTCAGGTCGACATCCACCGCGTCGGCCTGGAACTGCTGCGCATTCAGGCCGCCCAGCCCGCCCAGCGACGCGCGCAACAGCTTGCTGCGCCCGCCCAGCGTGATGTAGCCGGCGCCATGCATGTCGAGCTCCACCAAGTCGTTCTCGCTGACCCACAGATGCATGCTGCCCACGCCGCCCAGGTTGGCCTTCACCTTCTTGTAGTCGCCCGCCACCTTCATGGAGCCGGCCCCGTCCAGCGTCAGCTCCAGCTCATCGCCCATGAAGCCGTTGACCTCCGTGGTGCCCACCCCTTCCGACACCACCTGGCGCAAGGCCGGCAGCACCAGCTCGGCCCGCGCCCCGGAACGGTTGACCTTGGCGCCATGGCTTTCCGTGTCCAGGTGCAAGGTGTCGCCCGTTTGCGCGGCCGTGATCTTCGCCATGGTGCGCTTGTCGGCCACCAGGATCAGCGACGGCTGCGCGCCATGGGTGATCTTGAGGTCGAGCACGCCGTCCAGCAGCACCCGCACCACGCGCCCGTCGATGGCGCGCGACTCGGTGGCGTAATCGTCGGCGGCCTGGGCGCGGTTGAACAACGTACAGAAGACAGCCAGCAGCAGGCTGAAAGGGAGCAGTTTTTTCATTTGAATGATTTCCTCGGGTTGCCTCGGGTTTCCTCGCGGGTAAGCCGGTCGTGGATGCGGATCGTCGCCCAATGTAGCAGAGGCCATGCCCGGGCGCGACAGATTGCGATGAACTGCACAAATCGCGGCACAGATTGCCGAAATCCGTCCGCCGCGCCGCTGTCGGAATTCTTGACAGTGCCGCGCCCGCCAGACGGCCGGCCCGGGCCGCCACGGGCTTGGCCGGGCTCGGCACGCGTTATGCGTGCCCGCTGCCGGGGCCACCCGGCCCGCGCTCAACCTGCTGCATGCATAGGAAAGGAGTTGGTATGTCCACCGATCATCCGCATCGGCGCCGCCCCGCGCGGCGCCCGTCCCGGCGCTGGCTGGCGCCGCTGCTGGCCGCGCTGGCCCTGGGCGCCAGCGCCCCCGGCCATGCGTTCTGCCCGAAGAACGGCTTCGTCTGCTTCATCACGTCCAAATCAGCGGGTAGCCTGACCCACCAGGACATCACCCAGCGCGGCATCGAGGAACTCGACAAGCGCTATTTCGCCGTGCCCAAGCTGACGGCCTCCATGCAGAAAGCGCTCGACCGCATCATCGAGGCCGACGCCAAGGTCGACGAGGACCAGACCAGCTCGGCCAAGCACTTCGACGGCGAGAACGCCGTCGGCGCGCAATTGCGCCTGGCCACGCTCAAGCAGAACGTGCTGGACGCGCTGCGCAGCGATCCCATCAACGCCACCGGCGCGCGCGACAACCTCGGCAGCGCCCTGCACACGATCCAGGACTTCTACTCGCACAGCAACTGGGTGGAGCTGGGCAACGGCGGCGCCAACCCGGACGTGGGCCGCCCCACCCCGCTCGCGTTCGCCGGCCCCGGCGTGACCACCTGTTCCGGCTTCACGGACACGGGCCCGGCCTGCGCCAACGCGTCCAACCTGGTCGGCTCCCTGCTCACCAGCGGCTATTACGGCGGCGAGGACCGGGTCAAACCGGGCAACTTCAAGTGCAGCCACGGCGGCCCGCTCGACAAGAGCTCCAAGTCCAGCGACCTGCTCGGCTACTTCCGCGAGGGCATCAACAAGGACACGCTGTACTGCGACATCTCGCCCCACAGCACCTTCCACAACACGGCCGCCGGCGCCGCCATCGCGGCCACCCAGCAGTTCGTGGACGACATCAAGGCCGAGATCACGCCGGCCCAGCTCAAGGCGCTGCTGGGCGCCGGCCCCACGCTGGCGTTCGCCATCGACACCACCGGCAGCATGGGCGGCATCATCGCCGGCGTGCGCAGCTCGGCCATCAGCATCGTCAACGCCCGCCTCGGCACCGACGAGGAACCGCTGCAATACGTGCTGGCCCCGTTCAACGACCCGTTCACCGGCCCCAACCTGGCCACCGACGACGCCACCGCGTTCAAGTCGGCCATCGGCGCGCTGGGCGCGTCCGGCGGCGGCGACTGCCCGGAACTGGCCATGACCGGCATCTACAACGGCCTGTCGCTGGCCGATCCCGGCGGCGACCTGTTCATGTACACGGACGCGGCGGCCAAGGACGCGGCGCTGGCCGGCGCCGTGATCGGCCTGGCCAAGAGCAAGGACATCAAGATCTACCCGGTGTTGTTCGGCAGCTGTTCGCCGATCACGCCCGGCTTCCTGCAGGCGGCGGCCGAAACGGGCGGCCAGGTGTTCTTCCTGTTCGGCGGCGAAGCCGGCGCCGTGACCGAGCTGGCCGACCTGGTGGGCCGCAACAACGCGGTGCAGATCCTGTCCGTGCAGGACCAGTTCCCGCTCCACAAAACCTACGCCGTGCCGGTCGATTCCAGCCTCACGCGGCTGACCGTCTCCGTCAGCACGGCCGTGCAGGGCTTGCCGCCGTTCGTGCATCTGGTGCGTCCCGACGGCGTCGTGATCGACGCCAGCCAGGCCACCGCCTTCCTCAACCTGAGCAGCGGCGCCATCATCTCGATCGACCATCCGATGCCGGGGCCGTGGCAACTGACCGTGGGCGACACGTCCAGCCTCATGTACGTGAACGTGAGCGGCATCGCCGGCCTCGCGTTCAGTTCGTTCAAGCTGGCCCGCTGGGGCGCGCAACCGCCGCACCAGGGCTTGCTGGCGATCGATGGCGAACCGGGGCCGGGCCAGTCGCTGTACGCGCTGGCCGCGCTGACCGAACTGAGCAGCGCGCCGCAGTTCCAGTTGCGCAAAAAGGATTTCAGCCCGATCGCGCCATTGCCGCTGGAGCAGGACGCGACCGATGGCGGCAAGTTCTTCGGCCCCGTCACCGTGCCCAACGGCCCGTTCCTGACGTACGCGAACGGCACCGACAGCGCCGGCTATCCGTTCCAGCGCCTGGTGAGCCAGATGGTGACGCCGCAGACCGTGTCGATCAAGCCGCCCGCCCCACAAGATCTGCGCCCCGGCATGACGACGGCGCTGATGTACCAGGTGCGCAATGACGGCGCGCCCGGCACGTTCAGCTTCGCGGCCACGGACGACCAGCACTACGTGGGCAGCGTCGATCCGGCCAGCATCACGCTGGGCACGGGCGAGACGGGCAACGTGACGGTGCGACTGACGCCGCCCGCCGGCGCCCGCATCGGCAGCGCCGACAATCTGACGGCCGCCGTGCAAAGCACCACCGATCCGGCCGTCCACAACAGCGCCACGCTGACCAGCTTCGTGACGGGCGCCGCCCAGGCGCCGGGCAAACCCAACTTCATCGCCGAGATCGTCGGCCAGGAAACGGTGGCGCCCGGCGTGACCGGCATCGACCTGCGCTTCACCAACACCGGCGTCGGCACCGCGCAGAACATGACGCTGGCCGCGCTGGCCCTGCGCACCCTGAGCGGCACCGGCACGGTGACGCTGAACACGGCGCTGTCGCCCGCCCTGCCCTTCGTCACGCCCAATGTGGACGTGGGCAGCTTCTTCACCGTGCGGCTGACGTTCAACACGCCGGCCGGCGTGCAGCGCTTCAGCGTGAGCGAAAGCGGCACCGTGTCCGACATCGCGGGCGTGCCGTACGCCTACGCGCAGGCGCAGGCCGTGATACCGAAGTGACGTCCAACCCAGCACCCAAGCATGGAGACCCGCAATGAAACCCATTTCCTATTGCGCGCTGGCCGGTCTGCTGGCCGGCCTGCTGCTGGCGCCGGCCGCGCGCGCCACACCGTTCACCTTCACCTTCACGGCCACGCCCTCGGGCGGCGTCATCAGCGGCCAGCCCGGGCAACTGACGGGCTGGGGCTACGACATCGCCAACACCGACACGGCGGACTGGTTCGTGCCCACCGAACTGAGCGCATCGTCGTTCAGCATCGGCACGCCCGATGCCGGCTATTTCGACTTCCCCATCCTGGCGCCGGGCGCGAGCGCGGCGCGCGCGTTCGACGCGACCAGCATCGCCGGCCTGTTCGGCGTACAGGTGTTCGCGTTCGCCACGCCGGGCCAGAGCGACAGCGGCGTGTTCACGCTGTCGGGCGAGTGGTGGGATGGCGATCCCTTGGCCGGTGGCAGGCTGATCCAGGCATCCGATCCTGTCACTGCCCCGTTCGCGCTGCAGTTGCCGGCTGCGCCGGGACTGCCCGTGCCGGCCACGGCGCTGCTATTGGCGACGGGGCTGGGCCTCATGGGATGCCGGGGATGCCGGGGGCGGTGGCGATGGTGGCAGGGGCTGGGTCAGCGCGGCGCCCAGCAGCGCTAGCAGGTCGGCGCTGGCCTGCGGGGCTGGCGCGGCGGGGCGGATGTCGAGATAAAAGCCGGGGCCGGTGCGCCCCAGCAGGTCGAGCTTCCTGCCATGCCGCTCGGTCGGCTGCACTTGCAGCACCGTGAGCCGGGTCCGCTCCGCCCCCTGCCCTTGCAGATGCACGATGAACTGGCACGAGAACGCGACACCGCCCGCGTCCCAGTAGTAATCGGCGTCCGGCACGATCAGCACATCGTGCCGGCGCGCCTCGACGGGCAGCCGCAGCCAGCGCGCCAGCTCCGGCGTGGGCGACAGGGCCAGGTCCGCATCGGGTGGGAACAGCGGCGCGCCGAACGGCAGCGCCATATGGTAGCGGCGCTGGGCTTCGCCACCGGGCGCCAGATGCCGCACGGCGCGCAGCACCAATTGCTGGGTCTGGGCCGGCGCTTGCGCCACGACGACCGCCTCCGGCTCCTCGCCGCGGGCCCGATGCGGCGAGGACAGCAGCAGGCAAGCGCCCGCCAGCGCCAGCAGCAATGGCACCCTGCCGCCCTTCCTCGTCCACCAGATCAAACGCATACACCGCCTCCGCCGAGCCATGTCCCTGATATGACGGCGATACGCCCGAACGCAATACAGCGGAAACCGGGGTCAGGTCATGAAATTGCGCATCTTGCGTGATGTCATGACCTGACCCCGGTTTCAGTTGTCGAGTGGCGTGAAGGCTGCGCCGGGCAGCACGATGGTGGCGCGGAAGCCGCCTTCGGGGTGGTTGTCCAGCACGAGTTCGCCGCCATGCGCTTGCACGATGCCGCGCGCGATGCCGAGGCCCAGGCCCATGCCGCTGCTGTTTTGCTGGCGTCCGTGTTCGAGCCGCACGTACGGCTCGGCCAGACCTTCGATCGCCTCGGGCGGCACGCCGGGCCCGTGGTCGCGGATCACGATGGCGATGTTGGCGCCGCGCGGCTCCACGGCCAGTTCCACCTGCTTGCCGTAATGCAGGGCGTTGTTGAGCAGGTTGCCGATGGCGCGCTTGAGCGCCAGCGGCTTGGCCGCCACGCTCAGCCCGGAGGCGGTGAACGATACCTGGTGGCCGGCCAGTTGCGCGTCGCGCACCATGCGGCCCAGCAAGGCGTCGAGCCGGATCTCGGTCGGGTTCTCGTGGATGTCGCTATCTTTGACAGTCTGCAGCGCGCCTTTGACCATCATCTCCAGCTCGTCCAGATCCTCGTGGAACTCGTCGCGCAACTGCTCGTCGTCGAGCAATTCCGTGCGCAACTTCAGGCGCATGATGGGCGTGCGCAGGTCATGCGAGATGGACACGAACAGCCGCTCGCGGTCGGCGATGTAGCGGTTGATGCGCTCGCGCATGGCGCTGAACGCGCGCACCGTGTTGACGAATTCGCGGCTGCCCGTTTCCGGCAGGGCCGGCATGCGCTCGCCGTTGCCGAAGGCGGTGGCCGCTTCCGACAGGGCCGCCAGCGGCCGCGTGGTCCAGCGCACCACGAGGATGCACAGCAGCAGCACGGCGCCCAGCGACAGCGCCTGCAGCAGCACGCGGTCGCGCGTGAGCGGGTTGCCGCTGTCGAGGAAGTAGGGATTGGGCATCAGCGTGGCCAGGTACAACCAGTTGCCCGGCCCCATCTCGGCCTGGATCAGCAGGATGGGCGCCGGCGCCGGCTTGGTCAGCACCACGTTCTGCACCCAGCCTTCGGGCATGTCGTTGAGGGTGGTGCCGTCGTCGCTGACGGGCAGATGGTCGGGCCAGCCGAAATCGATGCGCAGCTTGCTCAGGTTGGGCACGTCCTCCTTGAGCGTTGCGCGCACCTGGGCCTTGGCCACCTCGGCCAGCGCCTGTTCGCCGATGCCGGGAATGTCCACCGGCGCATGGTTGACGTTGACGAGGAAACGCGTGCCGCCCATCTCGCGGAATTGCTGGATGATCAGCGGGCGGTAATTGGCCGGCAGGCTGAGGAAGAAGCGCACCACCTTGGAGGCGCTGTGGGCCAGGTGCTGGGTGGCTGTGCGCACCTCCACTTCCGCCTCCGCGTGGCGCTGGGTGGCCCACAGCCAGTTGCCGGCCAACTGGGTCAGCAGCACGCCGGCCACCATCACCACCACCAGCCGTCCCAGCAGCGACGGCGGCAGGATGCGCGCCAGCCAGCGCCCCGGCCGCAGCTTAGACATTGCTGACCGTAACGTCGGCTGAGAACACATAACCGGCGCCGCGCACGGTCTTGATCAGCAGCGGCTGGCGGCCGCCATCGTTCAGGCGCAGGCGCAACCGGCTGATCTGCACGTCCAGGAAACGGTCCATGGGGCCGGCGTCGCGGCCGCGCGTCTCCTCGCACAGCACGTTGCGGTCGAGGATGTCGCCCGCGTGTTCGACGAAGTATTTGAGCAGCTGGAAATCCAGTCCCGTCAGCGGCACGTGCTCGCCGTTGGGGCCGGTGACGGTGCGCTCCACGGTGTCGAGCGTGTAGCCGACGAAGCGGTAGAAGCGCGGCGCGGCCACGTTGTCCATGCCGGTGCGGCGGTGGATGGCCTTGATGCGCGCCAGCAGTTCGCGCGGGCTGTAGGGCTTGGAGATGTAGTCGTCGGCGCCCAGTTCCAGCCCCACCACGCGGTCGGTCTCGTCCGAGCTGGCGGTGAGCATGATGATGGGCACGTTCGAGCGGCGCCGCACCATCTTGCACAGCGCGAAACCGTCCATGTCGGGCAGCATCACGTCCAGGATCACCAGCGACAACTCGTCGGCGTAGCGGTTGAACTCGGCCGTGAAGGTTTCGCCGTTGTGGGCCAGGCCCACGTCGTACTGGTTCTTCTCCAGGTAGGTCTTGAGCAGGGTGCGGGTCTTTTGGTCGTCGTCGACTATCAGTATCTTACGCATGGTGTTGCCTAGTGTGTCTTGGTGTAGGTGCGCGCGATGGCGGCCAGCCGGCGCTGGATGTCGGCCACCGTCACGCCGTCGTCGAGGAAGTAACGGTGCAGCTCGGCCACCATGGCGTCGCGCACGATCTCGTCGGTGGCCATGCGGTGCACCAGGCTGGGGATCTGGGCCGCGGGGCCGCTGGAGAACAGCTTGTAGGAGGCGCGCGCGCAACTGTCCATCTTCGCCAGCGCGGGATTGCGCAGCACGGGAATCGAACCCTTGATCTGATTGTAGTCGTTCTGCAGCGACGGCGTCATGATCAGGGCGGCCAGCTTCTCCTGGGCCGGCCGGTGCGGCTCCGGCGTGGCCAGCATGCTCAGGGTGTCGATGTTGTACAGGTGGTAGGCGGCCGTGCCGGGCACGACGGCGCAGCCGAAGCCGTCGTCCACGGCCAGGCCGCGCGCGACCAGCTCGCCCTTGGCCCAGTCGCCCATCACCAGCATGGCCGCGTTGCCGTCGGCCAGCTCGCGGGTGGCGTCGTCCCAGGTGCGCTCGGGCACCGGCTGGTCCATCCACTTCTTCAGGTGACGCAGGCGCGTGAGCGCGCTGGCCAGTTTCGGGTCGGCGTAGGCGGCCGCGTCGCGGCGCTGGAACAGGGCGCGGTAGAACTCGGCGCCCTCGGACAGCACCAGCGTCTCGAACAGCGTGGCCACCTGCCACGGTTCGCTGCTCTGGGCCAGCGGCACCACCCCGCCCTGCTGCAGCACGGCGGCCGCGCGCTCGAACTCGGCCCAGGTGGTCGGCGGATTCAGCTTGAACTGGCTGAACAGCCTGCGGTTGTAGAACAGGGTGTTGATGCGGTGGATGCCCAGCGGCGCGGCGTAGACATGGCCGTCCGACTTGATGGCGGCGGCCACGGTCGGCTGCAGCAGCTTGTCCCACTTGCCGGCGGCGGCCACGGCGTCGAGGTCCAGCAACAGGCCGAGCCGGGCCCAGTCGCGGATCACGATGCCGTTCACCTGCGCCACCTCCGGCGCGTCCTTGGCCAGCATGCGGCTGCGCAGCACGATGCCGGCGCCCACGCCGGAGCCGTTGGGGATCATGCCGTCGCGCCAGGCGATGCCTTCATCGTTGAGGCGCGCGGCCACCAGGTCGACGGCCTTGCGTTCGCTGGCCGACTTCCACCAATGCAGTACTTGCAGGCCGTCCGCCTGCGCGCCGCCCCATGCCACCAGGCATGCAAGCGGCAGCAGCCGGCGCAGCGTTTTCACCATGTCTCCTCACTCCAGCGACGGTCCACCTCGTCGGATGGCCCTGTTCTTCTTTATCACGGCAACATGCGGGCCATGTTGCCGCTGAGACTATACCTTAAGTCCCGCCACAAACGTTGGTAAGCATGTTCAGCATTTTGCAAGAAAGCGTATGGAATTGTTGCGTTTTGTTGCAGCCGGGCGCAGGCCGCCGCGCGGGCCGCCGCGCCCGCCACAGCAGCCGGAACGGCCGCCGCGCGCCCCCGCCCATTGTAAAGAAATGTAAGCGCCGGCCATCGCCAAAAAACACACAAAGGCAATTAAATCAAACACTTAATAATATTGCAGAGCGTGAAAAGTGTCTGAGTAGCATCACATTGGGGCCGATGTTACTGTGCATTTGCCGTAGCAAAAAACTACAACATCCACCGCAACAGCAACACAGTGTGGCAGATACGCCGGCATGGAACGAGAGATACCGCGGCAGAAATGCCGACGCATCCGGGTCCGCACTGACAACCAAGAGGAGACTGTCGTAATGAAACATACCGTCCTGAAAACCCTCCCGGCCATGCTGGCCCTGGCCCTGGCCAGCGGCGTCGCCCACGCCGACGCCTTCAACGACACGGAGGGCTTCCACGGTTACCTGCGCGCCGGCTCCGGCGCCAGCTCGACCCACGGCCCGCAAAGCTGCTTCGGCCTGGGCGGCCCCACCCAAAGCTATCGCCTGGGCAACGAGTGCGACAGCTACACCGAATTCGGCTACACCCACGAGCTGGCCAAGTCCGAGAACGGCGCCAGCTTCGTCGGCACCCTGTGGGTCGACGCCTACAAGAACAGCTCCGACTTCGGCAACGCCCCGCTGAACATGGCCAAGGCCTATGTGGAAGCGCGCAACCTGCCGTTCATGAACGGCGGCACGGTCTGGGTCGGCAAGCGTTACTACTACCGTCCTGACATCCACATGCTGGACATGCAGTTCATCAACATGAACGGCACCGGCGGCGGTCTGGACAAGATCAACCTGGGCCCAGGCAAGATCAGCTACGCCGTGTTCAAGGACAACGACCAGAACCAGTACGACCCCAACCTGTCGACCGTCGTCAACACCCCGGCCGCGATCCGCCAGAACCTGGTGTACGAAGGCCTGCCCGTCAACGCCGGCGGCACGCTGGACGCGGCCGTGACCATCATCACCTCCCAGGGCAAGGGCACGCAGGACCACAACGGCTGGAACGCCTCGCTGTTCCACAAGCAAGCCGGCACCTTCGGCGGCGGCAACACCTTCGGCGTGCAGTACGGCGTCGGCCCCGGCACCGGCATCGGCGGTCCATGCTGCGCCCGCATCGGTTCCTCGGGCAGCACCACGCTTGGCTCCGACGTGACCCGCGTGCGCGTGTTCGACGACCTGTGGATCCAGCCGACCAAACAGTTCAGCGCCGAGATGGTGGCCCTGTGGCAGAAGGACAAGTCCGACGCCAACGGCAGCACCACCTGGACCACGGCCGGTATCCGTCCCGTGTACGCCTTCGCGCAAAACTTCAAGCTGCAGGCCGAACTGGGCGTGACCGGTCTGAAGTCGGGCACCACCGGCGAGACGGCGCGCCTGACCAAGCTGACCATCGCCCCGACCATCACCGTGGGCGAAGGCTTCTGGCAGCGTCCTGAACTGCGCGCCTACTTCACGTACGGCAAGTGGAACAAGGAGGCGACGGCCCTGGTCAACGCGGCCAACAATTCCGGCCCCGTGTACGGCAACGGCACCAGCGGTTCGTCGATCGGCCTGCAGATGGAAGCCTGGTGGTAATCAGTCAGGCACTGCGCGGCCCGGCATCGCGCCAGCCCGCAGCCCTGCTTCACCCGTAGTCTAAGCCGCGCGTCCGGCACCCCGCCAGCGTTGCAGGTGCCGGCGCGCAATCGTGATAAATTAATAAAGTTACATCAATCCACATACGGAGACATATAACATGACCCTCAAACCTCTCGTTCAAGCCGCCCTGCTGCTGTCCGCCGTCGCCGCCTCCGCCGCCATGGCCGCACCCCAGGTCGAAGTGCTGCACTACTGGACTTCCGGTGGCGAAGCGAAATCGATCGCCGAACTGAAGAAGATGATGGAAGCCAAAGGCGTGGCGTGGAAGGACTTCGCCGTGGCCGGCGGCGCTGGCGAGAACGCCACCACCGCCCTGAAGGCGCGCGTGATCGCCGGCAGCGCCCCCACCGCCGCCCAGATCAAGGGCCCATCGATCCAGGAATGGGGCCAGGAAGGCGTGCTGGCCAACATCGACGCGGCCGCCACCGAAGGCAAGTGGGATAGCCTGCTGCCGTCCGTCGTCACCAAGGTGATGAAGTACCAGGGTCATTATGTCGCCGTGCCGGTCAACGTGCACCGCGTGAACTGGCTGTGGGTCAATCCGGCCGTGCTGGCCAAGGCCGGCGCCAAGGCACCGACCAACTTCGACGAGTTCTTCGCCGCCGCCGACAAGATCAAGAAGGCCGGCATGGTGGCCGTGGCCCACGGTGGCCAGCCTTGGCAGGACACCACCGTGTTCGAGTCCGTGGTGCTGGGCGTGGGCGGCGCCGCGTTCTACGACAAGGCGCTGGTCAAGCTGGACCAGGCCGCGCTGACCAGCCCCACCATGGTCAAGTCGTTCGAGACGCTGGGCAAGATCAAGACCTACATCGACAAGGACGCCGCCGGCCGCGACTGGAACCTGGCCACGGCCATGGTCATCAACGGCAAGGCCGGCATGCAGTTCATGGGCGACTGGGCCAAGGGCGAATTCACGGCCGCCGGCAAGGTGCCGGGCAAGGACTTCCTGTGCCTGCCAGCGCCGGGCACCGAGAAGTCGTACACCTTCAACATCGACTCGCTGGCCATGTTCAAGGTCAAGAGCGCCGAGGAACAGAAGGCCCAGCTGACCCTGGCCAACGCCGTGATGAGCCCCGAGTTCCAGGAGGTGTTCAACCTGAACAAGGGTTCGATCCCGGTCCGCTCCGGCGTCTCGCGCGCCAAGTTCGACTCGTGCGCCATCCGTTCGATGGACGACATGGCCGCCAGCAGCAAGGCCGGCACGCTTGAGCCGAGCATGGCCCACGGCATGGCGATCGACTCGGCCAAGGCCGGCGCGATCCAGGACGTGATCGCCAAGTTCATGAACTCGTCGATGACGCCGCAGGCCGCCGTGCAAGCGCTGGCCAAGGCCGCCAAGACGAAGTAAGGCTGCAACCGAGGGCGACTTCGAATCCTCCGCCGATTCGAGGTTTCCCTAAGACTGAAGCTGTAATGCTGTAACGCTGTCGCGCGGACCGTCGTCCGCGCGCAGAGGCCGCGGCCGCCGCGCTCCCGCCCCCTGGAGCGCGGGCCGGCCGCCCCCCTCGCCCTGGAGAACCCCATGTCCGCTACAACCGCAACCCCGGCCAGCCCGGCCGCCGCCAGCGCGGCCCGCGCCCCGGCCCGCGCCAGCCGCTTCGCCGGCCTGGCCGACACCTGGCTACCGCGCCTGGTGCTGTCGCCCACCATCATCGCCTCGCTCGTGTTCGTGTACGGCTTCATCGGCCTGACGGCCTGGCTGTCGCTGACCAACTCGCACATGATGCCCAATTACGAGTACGCCGGCTTCGGCCAGTACTCCACCCTGTTCGAGATCGACCGCTGGTGGACCGCCGCCGCCAATCTCGGCATCTTCGGCGGCCTGTTCATCCTGGTCTGCCTGGCCATCGGCCTGACGCTGGCCATCCTGCTCGATCAGCGCATCCGCCATGAGGGCGCGCTGCGCGCCATCTACCTGTACCCGATGGCGCTGTCGTTCATCGTCACCGGCGCGGCCTGGAAGTGGATCCTCAACCCCGGCCTGGGCCTGGAGAAGATGATGCACGACTGGGGCTTCGCCAACTTCACCTTCGACTGGCTGGTCAATTCCGACATGTCGATCTACACCGTGGTGATCGCCGGCGTGTGGCAGTCGTCCGGCTTCGTCATGGCCCTGTTCCTGGCGGGTTTGCGCGGCGTCGACGACGCCATCATCAAGGCCGCCATGGTCGATGGCGCCAGCCTGCCCACGATTTACCGGCGCATTGTCATCCCCTCCCTGCGTCCGGTCTTTTTCAGCGTGCTGCTGGTGCTCGCGCACATCGCCATCAAGAGCTTCGACCTGGTGATGGCGCTGACCGCCGGCGGCCCCGGCACCTCCTCGGACGTGCCGGCCATCTTCATGTACCAGTTCTCGTTCACCCGGGGCCAGCTGGGCCTGGGCGCGGCGTCGGCCATGATGATGCTGGCCACTGTGCTGGCCGTGCTGGTGCCGCTGATGTACATGGAAACCAAAGGAGCGCGCAATGGACGCTAATCTGAACATCGAAGGCGGCCGCGTGACGGTCGGCCGCGTCGCCATCTACACCCTGCTGGTGCTGGTGGCCCTGTACTACCTGGCGCCGCTGTACGTGATGCTGACCACCTCGTTCAAGACGCTGGACCAGATCCGCTCCGGCAACCTGCTGGCCTTCCCGCTGCACCCGACCACGGCGGCCTGGGGCAAGGCCTGGGACAGCGCCTGCACCGGCGTGAGCTGCGGCGGCCTGCAGCCGTACTTCTGGAACTCGGTGCGCATGGTGATCCCGGCCGTGCTGATCTCCAGCCTGATCGGTTCGCTGAACGGCTACGTGCTGGCGCACTGGCGCTTCCGTGGCTCGAACGTGGTGTTCACGGCCCTGATGGTCGGCTGCTTCATCCCGTTCCAGGTGGTGATCCTGCCGATGGCGCGCCTGCTGGGCATGGCCGAACTGGCCAACACCACCAGCGGCCTGGTGGTGGTGCACATCATCTACGGCATCGCCTTCACCACCCTGTTCTTCCGCAACTACTACGTGTCGGTGCCCGATGAACTGGTGAACGCGGCCCGCATCGACGGCGCCGGCTTCTTCACCATCTACCGCCGCATCATCTTCCCGCTGTCGCTGCCCATCTTCATGGTCTGCTTCATCTGGCAGTTCACGCAGATCTGGAACGACTTCCTGTTCGGCGTGGTGTTCGGCGGTTCGGACGCGCAGCCGGTGACGGTGGCGCTCAACAACCTGGTCAACACCTCCACCGGCGTGACCGAGTACAACGTCAACATGGCCGCCGCCATCATCGCCGCGCTGCCCACCCTGGTGCTGTACATGGTGGCGGGCAAATACTTCGTGCGCGGCCTGACGGCCGGCGCGGTCAAGGGCTAACACACAATTCGGCGCCGGCATCGTGGCCGGCGCCTTCAGGAGACATCAGCATGGCTAGCTTATCCATTCGTAACGTGCGCAAGGTTTATCCGAACGGCGCAGAAATCCTCAAGGGCATCGATCTGGAGATCGAGGACGGTCAGTTCCTGATCCTGGTGGGCGGCTCCGGCTGCGGCAAATCCACCCTGCTCAACATGATCGCGGGGCTGGAAACCATCTCGCAGGGCGAGATCCGCATCGGCGACCGCGTGGTCAACAACATCCCGCCCAAGTCGCGCGACATCGCCATGGTGTTCCAGTCGTACGCGCTGTACCCGACCATGGCGGTGCGCGAGAACATCTCGTTCGGCCTGGGCATCCGCAAGGTGCCCAAGGACGAGCAGGACAAGATCGTCAACCGCGTGGCCGACACGCTGCAGATGGCCCACCTGCTCGACCGCAAGCCGGCCATGCTGTCGGGCGGCCAGCGCCAGCGCGTGGCCATGGGCCGCGCCATCGCCCGCGACCCGTCGCTGTTCCTGTTCGACGAGCCGCTGTCGAACCTGGACGCCAAGCTGCGCGTGGAGATGCGCGCCGAGATCAAGCTGCTGCACCAGCGCCTCGGTTCGACCATCGTCTACGTGACCCACGACCAGATCGAGGCCATGACGCTGGGCGACCGCATCGCCGTCATGCGCGATGGCGTGGTGCAGCAGTTCGGCAGCCCGCAGGACATCTACGACCGTCCCGACAACCTGTACGTGGCCGGCTTCATCGGCTCGCCGTCGATGAACTTCCTGCGCGGGAAACTGGTGCAGGACGGCGCCAACACCGCGTTCGCGCTGGAGCACGCCGGCCAGACCACGCTGCTGCCGGTGCCCGGCACCGTGCTGCCCAAGCACGCGGGCCGCGAGATCATCCTCGGCATCCGCCCCGAGCACGTGACGGACGCCATCAGCGCCCGCCGCGCCACCAGCGCCGACGCCTACCACCCGACGGAGGTGGAATGCCTGGTCGAGATGACGGAGCCGACCGGCCCGGACACGCTGGTGTTCGCCTGGTTCAACGGCATCCGCGCCACCTGCCGCACGCACCCGCGCGCGGAGGCCACGGCCGGCCTGCACACCAAGCTGGCGTTCGACCTGTCGAAAGCCGTGTTCTTCGACCCGACGTCGGAACAGCGCGTCGACCTGGGCCAGTAAGCAAGCAACCACGCCCCCCACGGCCGCCGCCCCCTGCGGCGGCCGGTTTCCCCTCCCCGTTTTCCCTGGCCGCTGCAGCGCGGGGAGTCGCCGCACCCACATAAAAGACGCGGGCCACGACCGGCGTCATGGAGACCTGACATGAAGCTCAACGATATCAAGATCGGCTACCGCCTGATGCTGGGCTTCGGCCTGATGCTGGTGCTGATGGCCGGCATGACCACCATCGCCGCGCTGGCCTCGCGCCAGGCCGGCGCCGGCCTGACGCAATCGGTCAACGCCAGCAACGCCAAGTCCGCGCTGGTGGCGGCCATGCGCCAGAACCTGTTCCACCAGGGGCTGGCGGCCCGCAACATCGGCGCCACGGCCGACCTCAATCAGATGCAGAAGGAGATGGCCAACATCGGCCTCGAACAGCAGCGCTACCGCGACAACGAAGCCAGGCTGGCCGCGCTGGGCTTGAATCCGGCCGAACGCGCCATCGTGGACCAGATGCACGGCTACGAACAAACCAGCCTGCCCTACTTCAAGGAGGCGCAGGAATACGTGGCCGGCTTCAACGCGGGCCAGGCGCTCAAGGTGCTGACCACGCAGGTGGCGCCGCTGCAGGACAAATGGCTTGCCGGCCTGGACCAGCTGGCGGCCCTGCAGAACCAGGGCATCGGCGCCGGCATCACCCGCTTCAAGGACGACAGCGCGCACGCCACCGTCGTCATGGCGCTGATCTGCGCCGTGGCCATGACGCTGGCCGTGGTGGTGGCGCTGCGCCTGAGCCGCAGCATCACCGGCCCGCTGCGGCAGGCGCTGGAGCTGGCCACGCGCGTGGCCGGCGGCGACCTGACCCAGCGCGTGACCGTGGGCGCGCAGGACGAAACGGGCCAGCTGCTGCGCGCGCTGGCAAGCATGAACGACAGCCTGGCCGCCACCGTGGGCGCGGTGCGCACCAGCACCGAGTCGATCACGGTAGCCTCGCGCGAAATCGCCAGCGGCAACGCCGACCTCTCCGCGCGCACCGAGGCGCAGGCCAGCGCACTCGAACAAACGGCCAGCTCGATGGAGGAATTGACCGGCACCGTGCGCCAGAACGCCCAGCACGCGCAGCAGGCCAACCAGCTGGCCGTGTCGGCATCGGCGGTGGCCGCGCAAGGGGGCCAGATCGTGGCCGACGTGGTGCAGACCATGGCGACCATCAAGGCCAGCTCCTACCAGATCGTCGACATCATCGGCGTGATCGACTCGATCGCGTTCCAGACCAACATCCTCGCGCTCAACGCGGCGGTGGAGGCGGCGCGCGCCGGCGAGCAGGGACGCGGCTTCGCCGTGGTGGCCTCCGAGGTGCGCAACCTGGCCCAGCGCAGTGCCGGCGCGGCCAAGGAAATCAAGACCCTG
The DNA here is from genome assembly GCF_058801745.1 of Rugamonas sp. GW822-FHT03B10. NCBI lineage: Bacteria > Pseudomonadati > Pseudomonadota > Betaproteobacteria > Burkholderiales > Oxalobacteraceae > Rugamonas > Rugamonas sp. GW822-FHT03B10. Next base: position 284,347 of record NZ_JBXANP010000005.1, read on the forward strand.
ATCGGCAATTCGGTGGAACAGGTGGACGCCGGCGGTAAACTGGTCGACTCGGCCGGACAGACCATGGAGCGTATCGTGACCGCCGTGCAGCAGGTGGCCGACTTCATGCACGACATCACGGCCGCCAGCCAGGAGCAGAGCGTGGGCATCGAGGAAGTGAACCGCGCCGTGGGCCAGATGGATAACATGACCCAGCAGAACGCGGCCCTGGTCGAACAGGCTGCGGCGGCGGCCGAGAGTATGCAGGAGCAGGCCAACCACCTGGCACAGGCCGTGGGCATCTTCAAGCTGGGCGCGCAGGATGGGCCGGCCCGCGCCCTGCCCTCGACGCGCGATGCAATAGTAGGGTACCTCGCAAAATCACCAGTTCGTCGTTCCCGCGCAGGCGGGAACGACGGCGACACATCCACCGACCAGACCACTTGAACGACACCATGACGACCACACCCAACTTCCGCTCCCGCGCCACGCTGCTCGCACATATCCAGCACACCATGCGCTTCTACGAGCCGCGCTGCGTGGACGGCAGCGGCGGCTTCTACCACTACTTCAAGGATGACGGCACCGTGTACAACGCACACAGCCGCCATCTGGTCAGCAGCACGCGCTTCGTGTTCAATTACGCGATGGCGTTCCGCCACTTCCAGCAACCGATCTACCTCGAGCGCGTGCGCCACGGCCTCGCCTTCCTGCGCGGCGCGCACCGCGACGCGGTCACGGGCGGCTATGCGTGGGAGCTGGACTGGCGCGACGGCAAAGCCAGCGTCACGGACGGCACCAATCACTGCTACGGTCTCGCCTTCGTGCTGCTGGCTTATTCACAGGCGCTGATGGCTGGCGTGAGCGAAGCACGCGACTGGATCGCCGAAACCTATGCGCTGATGGAGCAACGCTTCTGGCTGCCGGAGCACGGTCTGTATGCCGACGAAGCCAGCGCCGACTGGTCGCAGCTGGCGCCGTATCGCGGCCAGAACGCCAACATGCACAGCTGCGAAGCGCTGCTGACGGCGTTCGAGGCGACCGGCGAACTGCGCTACCTGCACCGGGCCGAAACGCTGGCGCGCAACATCACCGTGCGGCAGGCGGCGCTGGCCGATGACCTGATCTGGGAACACTACCACCAGGACTGGTCGGTGGACGGCGATTACAACCGCCACGACAAGACCAACATCTTCCGTCCCTGGGGCTACCAGCCCGGCCATCTGACGGAATGGGCCAAGCTGCTGCTGATACTGGAGCGCCACGCCGTGCGGCTGGCCGGCCCGTCCGACTGGCTGCTGCCGCGCGCCCGCGCCCTGTTCGACCAGGCGCTGGCCAAGGCCTGGGATGGCGAACATGGCGGCATCTGCTACGGTTTCGCGCCGGACGGCGGCATCTGCGACAGCGACAAATACTTCTGGGTGCAGGCCGAGAGCCTGGCCGCCGCCGCGCTGCTGGCCACGCGCACCGGCGATCCGGTCTACTGGGACTGGTATGAGCGGCTGTGGCAGTACAGCTGGACGCACATGATCGACCACCAGCATGGCGCCTGGTATCGCCTGCTCAGCGCCGACAACCGCAAGCGCAGCGACGAGAAAAGCCCGGCCGGCAAAACGGACTACCACACCATGGGCGCGTGCTACGAAGTGCTGAACGTGCTGGCGGACTAGCCGCCAGCTTCCCTGCCGGCGATGGCGCCAGCGGCGGCGGCGGCGCCATCGCGCATTACATCAAGCTGCGCGGCGGCGACGCGCCACCACGCCCATCAACGCCAGGCCGCCCAGCAGCATGCCATAGGTTTCAGGTTCCGGCACGGCGGTGGTGATGTTCAGGCCGCCCGAATAGCTGGCCGACGGGCCAGCCCAGCCGCGCACGGTCAGCACCAGCGGGCCGCTGAAGCCCGTGTCGAACAGGTGGGCGCCGCTGACAAACTGGCCGTCGGCGATGTCCAGCTGCTTGCCGTTCAGGCTCACTTCCTGGAAGCGGATGTGCTGCGATTCGCTGCCGTAGAAATTCACCACCCCGCCATTGGCCATGAAATTGCCGTTCAGCGTGGGCGAGAACGTGTAGGTGTCGCTGAAAAAATTGCCGTCGATGGGCTCGGGCAGGCTCAGGTTGAAGCTGCCCGTCCATTCGTTCGGTTGGTAAGGCGATTGCAGCAACGACACCGTGTAGTCGCGGGCCATGGCGGAGCCGGTGGCGGCGCCAGCCAGCAGCAGTGCGAGCAAGGTCGATTTCATAGGATTCCCTTCAGTTGTGGAGTTGGCGGCGCCGGCGCGCGGCCGGGCCGGATCTGCATGGCGGGCCTGCGATGGGCCCGCCGATCAAGAAGAATAGTAATTTGTTATCATTTCCTGCAAAATAGTCTATTTGGACTGATTTGTGGCCCGGCACTTGTGGCGCCGGGCACGCTGGGCTGTAATAACGATATGAACCATTGCTTCCTTTTGATCGACGATCACGCCCTGTTCCGGGCCGGACTGCGCATGACGCTGGAGAGCGCCCACCCCGGCGTGCCGCTGCTTGAAGCGGCCACGCTCGACGAGGCCGTCCACGCGCGGCGCGACGCGCCCGCCCCCACCGTGGTGCTGCTAGACCTGCAACTACCCGGTCTGAACGGCATGGACGGCATGACCCTGATCCGGCACAAATGGCCCGACTGCGCCATCGTCGTGTTGTCAGCCGACGACAGTCCCGACACGGCGCGCCGCGCGCTCGAACTCGGCGCGCTGCGCTACATCTCCAAGGGCGAGCCGGCGGCCAGCATCCTCGACGGCATCGCCGCCGTGATGCGGGCCGAGCCGGGTGCGCTGACCGCGTCGGCCCCGCGCACCGCCGCGCCGCGCCTGACGCCGCGCCAGTGCGAAGTGCTGGACCTGCTGTGCCAGGGCATGTCGAACAAGCTGATCGGCCGGCGCCTGAACCTGTCGGAGAACACCGTGCGCGGCCATGTGCAGGCGCTGCTGGCCCTGCTGCAGGTGGTGAGCCGGGCCGAGGCGGCCTACGCGGCCCGCAGCCGGGGGCTGGTTGGCTAGGCCGGGCGCGGCGCGGCGCGCCGAGGGTCTGATCCGGGCCGAACAGATGCGCCTGCTGCTGGGCAATATGGGCAGCTCGCTGCTGCCCACGATCGCGGTGGCGTCGCTGCTGCTGTACACGCTGGCCACGCCGGCCAACGCGCTGGGGCTGCGGCTGTGGTGCGCGGCCGTCATCGGCTCCAAAGTGTTCGGCTGCTGGGACGCGCGCCGCATCCTGCGCGGCCGCATCGGCCCATGGCGCGCCTACCGGCTCGAACGCTGGATGATGCTGGTGAGCGCCATCGACGGCGCGGCCTGGGGCGCGCTGACCTGGACCGGCTTCGATCCGGCGTCCACCGCCAACAGCATCCTGGTGGTGGCCGTGTTGTCCGGCATCGTCGGCAACGCCATGTCGATGCTGTCGCCCGTGCTGAGCGTGTTCGCCATCTTTTGCGTGTTCGAGCTGGGCGCGCTCGCGCTCAGGGCGTGGTCGCTCGATGACTTGCCGTTCCGGACCCTGAGCCTGGCCGTCGTGGTCTATTTCTTCAGCCTGCTCAGCCAGGGACGCAACAGCGCCCGCGCCGCGCGCGCCGCCATCCAGCTGAGCTTCGACAACATCGACCTGATCCGGCAACTGCGGGTCGAGAGCGACAAGACACGGCAAGCGCTGCACGCGGCCGAACAGGCCAACCTGGCCAAGTCGCGCTTCCTGGCCGCCGCCAGCCACGACCTGCGCCAGCCGATCCACGCGCAGGGCTTGTTCCTGGAAGTGCTGGCGCGCTCGCCGCTCAACGACAACCAGCGCACGGTGCTGGCCAGCGCACGCGCCGCGTCCGAAGCGTCGGCCGACATGCTGCATACGCTGCTCGACTTTTCGCGCATCGAGGCCGGCGTGATCGAACCGCAGATCGAAGCGTTCGCGCTGCAGCCGCTGCTGGCCAAGCTGGAAAGCGAACTGGCGCCGCAGGCGAACGCCAAGGGCCTGGTGTACCGCACGCGCGACAGCGGCCTCGCGCTGCGCACGGACCGGGGTTTGCTGGAACTGATCGTGCGCAATCTGGTGACGAACGCCGTGCGCTACACGGAGCAAGGCGGCGTGCTGGTCGCATGCCGCCGGCGCGGCGGCCACGCCGTGCTGGAAGTGTGGGACAGCGGCATCGGCATCGCCGCCGAGCAGCAGGAGGAAGTGTTCCGCGAATTCCACCAGCTCGGCAATCCCGAGCGCGACCGGCAGAAAGGCCTGGGTCTGGGCCTGTCGATCGCGCGCGGCCTGGCGCAGTTGCTGGGCCACGAATTGACGGTGGCGTCGCGTCCCGGGCGCGGCAGCGTGTTCCGGCTGGCCGTGCCGCTGGCGGCCATGCCGGCGCTGTCGTCCTCGCCCGCGCCGCTGGCATTGGACGCGCTCACGCGGCGCGCCCTGCCGCTGCGCGTGCTGGTGATCGACGACGACGCCATCGTGCGCGTCAGCATGCAGCAATTGCTGACCGGGTGGGGCTGCGACTGCCAGGTGGCGGACGGCATCGAGGCGGCGCTCGCGCTGGCGAGCGCGTGGCGGCCCGACATGATCATCAGCGACTACCGGCTGCGCGAGCAGCGCACGGGCGCGGAAGCCATCGCCATGCTGCGCGCGCAAGCGGGCGCCGCGATCCCCGCCCTGCTGATCACGGGCGACACGGCCCCCGCCCGCCTGCGCGAGGCGCGCGCCAGCGGCGTGCCGCTGCTGCACAAGCCGACCTCGCCCGAACAGCTGTACCACGCCATGGAGCAAGCCTGCGCCAGCCGGGGTCACGCCAACCGGAGTCAGGTCCAACAATCCGATACGGCCTCATCCGATGCCCTGGACTATGGCTGAGTTTGGGATGCGATGTTGGCCCTGACTTTGCGTGCTTAGTCCGGTAGAAAATCCGGCGAAAATACTACTTCGACCGGCCACGGGCATTGCTCCGGAAAATCATCGCATTTCGTTTCGCGCTGCGCCAAATTGCGGGCGCGGCGATACACGTAGGCATACCAATCGGGATCTGGCAACAGCCGACGCAAGCTAGGGCTATCCGCCAATACCTCTTCAATGCAATAGCGCTGTTCCGTGATCGTGCTGAACCAACCGTTTCCCCGCAATCGAGGCTGGTACCGCCACTTCAACAGATGGGCCAGGAGGATCGCGCAACGGTGCCGCAGTTCCCGTTTCTCACTCGTACTCACTGCCGCAATCTCCTCGGCGATATGTTCAGCATCGATCTGCGAGAGACGCCCCGCCTTCAGCAGCGCCACCTGTTCTTCCGCCCAGGCGACCACGTCCGTTTCATACGCTGTGTCCATGGCTAGCTCCTCCTTCACAGATCGTTAGAACCAGGCCGGGCTCGAAAGTTCCGTGACTGGCCAGCGCGACAAATGCTTGATTACTCAACAATTTCCAGTAAATTGATGCAAAATTGCCGCAACCGATGGCAAAGCGACCACATTTATTTTGATAGTGCTACACTGGTCGATGTCTTTTCATTGATTGAGAGGCTCCCCCATGAACCAGATGTCGAGGCGTCAGTTCCTGAAGGTGACTGGCGCGACCCTGGCCGGATCGAGCATCGCGCTGCTGGGGTTCGCCCCGGCCACCGCGCTGGCCGAAGTCCGGCAATACAAGCTGGCGCGCAGCACCGAGACCCGCAACACCTGCCCCTACTGCTCGGTGGGCTGCGGCATCCTGATGTACGGACTGGGGGACGGCGCCAAGAACGCCACGGCCCGCATCATCCACATCGAGGGCGACGCCGACCACCCCGTCAACCGCGGCACGCTGTGCCCGAAAGGCGCCAGCCTGATCGACTTCATCCACAGCCCCAACCGGCTGCAGGTGCCCGAGTACCGGGCGCCCGGCGCCACCGAGTGGAGTCCGATCGCGTGGGACGACGCGCTCAACCGCATCGCCAAGCTGATGAAGGCCGACCGCGACGCCAACTTCATCGAGAAGAGCGCGGACGGCAAGACCGTCAACCGCTGGCTGTCCACCGGCATGCTGTGCGCCTCGGCCTCCACCAACGAGGTGGGCTACCTGACGCACAAGACCATGCGCAGCCTGGGCATGCTGGCCTTCGATAATCAGGCGCGTGTATGACATGGTCCGACGGTGGCAGGTCTTGCCCCGACGTTTGGCCGTGGCGCGATGACGAATCACTGGGTCGACATCAAGAACGCCGATGTGATCCTGGTCATGGGCGGCAATGCCGCCGAAGCCCACCCCTGTGGCTTTAAATGGGTGACGGAAGCGAAGGCGCACCGCGGCGCCAAGCTGATCGTGGTCGACCCGCGCTTCACCCGCACCGCCTCGGTGGCCGATCATTACGTGGCCACCCGCACCGGCTCGGACATCGTGTTCCTGGGCGCGATCATCAACTACCTGCTCGCCAACGACAAGATCCAGCACGAGTACGTGCGCAACTACACGGACCTGCCGTTCATCGTGCGCGAGGACTTCGCCCTCAACGACGGCCTCTATTCGGGCTACGACGACAAGACCGGCAAGTACGCGGACAAGAGCAGCTGGAACTATGAACTGGGCGCGGATGGCTACGCCAAAATCGACCCCACGCTCGAACATCCACGCTGCGTCTACCAGCTGCTGAAGAAGCACTACGCGCGCTACACGCCGGAGATGGTGCAGAAGGCGTGCGGCGTGGCGCCCGACAAATTCAAGCTGGTGGCCGAGGCGCTGGCGTCGACGGCCGTGCCGGGCCGCGCCGCCACCATCCTGTACGCGCTGGGCTGGACCCAGCATTCGACGGGCGCGCAGACGCTGCGCTGCGGCGCCATGGTGCAGCTCTTGCTGGGCAACATAGGCATCGCCGGCGGCGGCATGAACGCGCTGCGCGGCCACTCCAACATCCAGGGCTTGACCGACCTGGGGCTGATGACCAACCTGCTGCCCGGCTACATGACGCTGCCCGGCGAGGCCGAGCAGGACTTCGACGCCTTCATCAACCAGCGCGCGCTCAAGCCGCTGCGCCCCAACCAGCTCAGTTACTGGAGCAATTACCGCAAATTCCACGTCAGCCTGATGAAGGCGTGGTGGGGCGACGCGGCCACCGAGGAGAACAAGTTCGCCTTCGACTACCTGCCCAAGCTGGACAAGCCCTACGACATGATGCAGGCGTTCGAGCTTATGCATCAGGGGAAGATGAACGGCTACATCTGCCAGGGCTTCAACATCCTCGCCTCGGCGCCGGACAAGCAGAAGATCACGGAGGCGCTGTCGAAGCTCAAGTTCCTGGTCGTGATGGACCCGCTGGCCGTGGAGACGGCCGAATTCTGGCGGCCGTTCGGCGCCTTCCATGAAGTCGATCCGGCCAAGATCCAGACCGAGGTGTTCCGCCTGCCCACCACCTGCTTCGCCGAGGAGCGCGGTTCGCTGGTCAGCTCCTCGCGCGTGCTGCAGTGGCACTGGCAAGGCGCGGAAGGGCCGGGCCAGACCCGCAGCGACCTGGAGATCATGTCCGGCATCTTCCTGCGCATGAAGAAGATGTACCAGACCGAAGGCGGCAGATATCCCGATCCCATCGTCAACCTGACCTGGCCTTACGCGCAGCCGTACAGCCCCACGCCGGAGGAACTGGCGATGGAGTACAACGGCAAGGCGCTCAAGGAACTGACCGATCCCAAGGACGCCACCAAGGTGCTGGTGAAGAAAGGCGAACAGTTGGCCGGCTTCGCGCAGTTGCGCGACGACGGCTCCACGGCCTGCGGCTGCTGGATCTTCTCCGGCGCATGGACGGCGGCCGGCAACCAGATGGGCCGGCGCGACAACGCCGATCCGTCCGGCATCGGCCAGACGCTGAACTGGGCCTGGGCCTGGCCGGCCAACCGCCGCGTGCTGTACAACCGCGCCTCGTGCGACAGCAAGGGCAAGCCGTTCGATCCCACCCGCAAGCTGGTGGGCTGGAACGGCGCCAACTGGGGCGGCGTGGACGTGCCGGACTTCAAGCTCGACGAGCCGCCCGAGAACGGCATGGGCCCGTTCATCATGCTGCAGGAAGGCGTGGCCCGCTTCTTCTGCCGCGCCGGCATGAACGAGGGCCCGTTCCCCGAGCACTACGAGCCGTTCGAAACGCCGGTCGGCCACAACCCGCTGCACCCGTCCAACGCGCGCGCCACCAGCAACCCGGCGGCCCGCATGTTCCCGTCGGACCGGGCCAAGCTGGGCACGGCGGCCGAGTTCCCGCACGTGGCCACCAGCTACCGGCTCACCGAGCATTTCCACTACTGGACCAAGCATGCGCGGCTCAACGCCATCATCCAGCCGGAACAGTTCGTGGAGATCGGCGAAGACCTGGCGGCGGAAATCGGCGTGACCAATGGCGGCACCGTCAAGGTCAGCTCCAAGCGCGGCCACATCGTGGCCAAGGCGGTGGTCACCAAGCGCATCAAGGCGCTCACCATCGAGGGCAAGAAGACCCATACCGTGGGCCTGCCGATCCACTTCGGCTTCAAGGGCGTGACCAAGCCGGGCTATCTGATCAACACGCTCACGCCCACCGTCGGCGACGGCAATTCCCAGACCCCGGAATACAAGTCGTTCCTGGTCAAGGTGGAAAAAGCATGAGCGCGCGAGGAGAATGACATGGCACTGCAATCATTGGATATCAAGCGCCAGTCCGCCACCACGGTGCAGCCGCCCAGCGCGCGCGAACCGGCGCTGGGCACCGTGGCCAAGCTGATCGACGTATCGAAGTGCATCGGCTGCAAGGCTTGCCAGACCGCCTGCATGGAGTGGAACGACCTGCGCGACGACGTGGGCACCAACGCGGGCGTGTACGACAACCCGAACGACCTGACCCCGCAATCGTGGACGGTGATGCGTTTTTCCGAATACGAGACGGGCGACGGCAACCTCGAATGGCTGATCCGCAAGGACGGCTGCATGCACTGCGAAGACCCCGGCTGCCTGAAGGCCTGTCCGGCGCCGGGCGCCATCGTGCAGTACACCAATGGCATCGTCGACTTCCACCAGGAGAACTGCATCGGCTGCGGCTATTGCGTGGCCGGTTGTCCGTTCGACGTGCCGCGCATCTCCAAGAAGGACAGCCGCGCCTACAAATGCACGCTGTGCTCGGACCGGGTGGCCGTGGGCCAGGAGCCGGCCTGCGTCAAAACCTGCCCCACCGGCGCCATCGTGTTCGGCACCAAGGAGGACATGCAGCTGCACGCCGAGGAACGCATCGCCGACCTCAAGTCGCGCGGCTACGCGCAGGCAGGCCTGTACGACCCGGCGGGCGTGGGCGGCACGCATGTGATGTATGTGCTGCACCATGCAGACCAGCCGGGCCTTTACCACGGCTTGCCGGCCTCGCCCAGCATCAGTCCCATGGTGGGGCTGTGGAAGGGCATGACCAAGCCGCTGGCCCTGGCCGGCATCGCCGTCACGGCGCTGGCGGGCTGGTTCCACTACTCGCGCGTGGGACCGAATGAAGTGAGCAGGGAAGAAGAAGCCGAGGCAGTCGCAGACGCCAACCGCATCCGGGAGGGCCAAAATGAATCGCGATAAGGATGGCAATCCGCTCATCGAGCGTTACACGGCCAATGAACGCAGCGGCCACTGGGTCACCGCCATCTGCTTCTTGCTGCTGATGGTGTCCGGCCTGTCCATGTTCCACCCGGCCACCGCGTGGATGGCGGTGTTCCTCGGCGGCGGACAATGGACGCGCATCCTGCACCCGTTCATCGGGCTGGTGATGGCGGCCTCGTTCGCCGGCATGGTGGCGCAGTTCTGGCGCCACAACCAGTTCGAGCCGGGCGACCGCGAATGGCTGGACCAGGCGGGCGACGTGATCCACAAGCGCGAACACCTGGTGCCCAAGGCGGGGCGCTACAACGGCGGGCAGAAGCTGCTGTTCTTCGTGCTGGTGGGTTGCATGGCCGCGCTGCTGGTGACGGGGATCGTGATCTGGCGCGCCTACTTCTCGGCGTTGTTCCCGGTCGGCCTGATACGCTTCTCCGCCCTGCTCCACGCGTTCGCCGCGCTGCTCATCATCGTCGCGATCATCATCCACGTGTACGCGGGCTTGTGGGTCAAAGGCTCGCTGGGGGCGATGGTGCGCGGCACGGTCACGTACGGGTGGGCGCGCAAGCACCACGGGCGCTGGTTCGAGGAAGTCGTGCGCAAATCGCGCGAATAAGCCCCCGCCCGAAAAACCGTCATTCCCGCGCAGGCGGGAATGACGAATTCTTGGTTATTCGGGCGCCCCCTATGTGGGGCACATAACAACGTGTTGTAGCCCGCCCGTTTTGGATTAGAATAAGCCGCAAGGCCCGCCACCGCCGGTGGCGGGCGGGTTTGGCATCCTGGCATTCTGGGACGGGGGACTTACTTGGTACAACGCCTGCTTGCACCCGGCGAGATCGAAGCGCTCGATCACACCGCCATTCCGCGCCTGCTGCTGCCGCAGCCGCGCACCCTGTTCTCCGCCCGCGCGGCCCGTCTGCGCCGGCTCGCCAATAACGACATCAAGGGCATCCCCGTCGGCGCCACGCTGCGCGGCTATCTGCTGTTGATGGCGGCGCTGGTCGACGCGCAGGCGGCCGTCACGCTGGCACTGCCGTCCGACGCCGGCGCGCTGGCGGCGGCCATCGGCATGCCCGACGACGCCACCATCGCCCAGGCGCTAGCGCACAACATGCCTCCGCTGCCCGTCAGCGGCACGCGCCCGACGGCTTGGCGCGGCGTGTTCGACAATCTGCTGGCACAAATGGGCACGCTGGCCGTCAGCCAGCCACAATTTTCCTCCGTGCTGGACGAACTGCGCGCGCTCACCGGCGTCGAACTGGAAGGCTGCGCCGACGCCGTGCTGGCGCAATTCGGCGACGCCATCAACCCGCTGCACGCGCCATTCGTGGCGGCCGCGCTGCAAGTGGTGTGGACGCTGCAAGCGAGCCTGCTCGACGCGCGCCGTGTGCAGCCGCTGGTGACGGGCACATTGTGCCCGGTGTGCGGCTCGCATCCGGTGGCCAGCGTGATCCGCATCGGCGGACAATCGCAGGGCTACCGTTACCTGCAGTGCGGGATGTGTGCCAGCGAATGGCACATGGTGCGCGTCAAATGCTCGAACTGCGAAGACAATGCGCAAGTGGCCTACCAGAGCCTGGAGGATGCGGAGGCCAGCGCGGCCCCGCCGTCCGACGCCATCAACAAGGCCAACGATCCCTCGCGCGTGGCGCGCGCGGAAACATGCGACCACTGCCACAGCTACCGCAAAATCTTCAACCAGGAACATGACTACGATGTCGAACCGCTGGCCGACGATCTGGCCAGCCTGATGCTCGACGTGCTGGTGGGCGAAGCGGGCTACGTGCGCGCCAGCGGCAATCCCCTGCTGTGGTTCAGCGCGGCATGAGCGGCGCCGCGACCGGAGCGCAGTCGGACGGCGGCGCGGCTGGCGCGGGCGGCACCAGCGTCGCGGGCGCCAGCAACACGCGCGTACGCAGCGTACACCTGCCGGCCGTGCATTCGATTTTGTCCGATCCCTCGTGCCAGCCGCTACTGGCCGAGTATGGCCGCGTGCAGACGCTGTCCGCCGCCCGCGCCCTGCTGGCCGAACTGCGCGGCGACATGCTGCGCGTGGCCGATGCAGGTGGCGGCGCGCCATCGGCCGCCGGAGAAATCGCCATTTCCGCCATCACGGCGCTGCTGGCACAGCGGCTGGCGCGGGCCAACCGTTCGCCGCTGCGGCCGTTGTTCAACCTGAGCGGCACCGTGCTGCACACCAACCTGGGTCGCGCGCTGCTGCCGGATTGCGCCGTGCAAGCCGTGGCCGAAGCGCTGCGCTGGCCGATGAACCTGGAATGGGACATCGAAACGGGCAAACGCGGCGACCGCGACGACCTGGTGGAAGACCTGCTGCGCGAACTGACCGGCGCCGAAGCCGTCACCATCGTCAACAACAACGCCGCCGCTGTGCTGCTGATGCTGGACACGCTGGCCCATGGCCGCGAAGCCGTCGTCTCGCGCGGCGAGCTGGTGGAGATCGGCGGCGCGTTCCGCATCCCGGACATCATGCAGCGCGCCGGCGCCACGCTGCGCGAAGTGGGCAGCACCAACCGCACCCACCGGCGCGATTACGCCGACGCGGCCAGCGCGCAGACGGCGCTACTGCTCAAGGTCCATTGCAGCAATTACGCCATCACCGGCTTCACCAAGAGCGTGGAGGTGGCCGAACTGGCGCCGCTGGCGCGCGAGCGGCAGATCCCGCTGGCGGTGGACCTGGGCAGCGGCACGCTGGTCGATCTGGAACAGTATGGCCTGCCCCACGAGACGACGGTGCGCGAAACCATCGCCACCGGGGCCGACCTCGTGACCTTCAGCGGCGACAAGCTGCTGGGCGGCCCCCAGTGCGGCATCATCGCCGGCCGCGCCGACCTGATCGCGCGCATCAAGCGCAATCCGCTCAAGCGCGCGCTGCGGGTCGGCAAACTGACGCTGGCCGCGCTGGCGCCCGTGCTGGCCCTGTACCGAGCGCCCGACCTGCTGCCCGAACGTCTGACCACGCTGCGCCTGCTCACGCGCCCGGCCGCCGACATGCGCGCGCAGGCGCAAGCCATCCTGCCGCTGCTGCGGCACGCGCTGGGCGCCGACTACGACGTGCGCGACGAGGCCATGACCAGCCAGATCGGCAGCGGCGCGCTGCCGGTGGACCTGCTGCCCAGCCACGGCCTGACCGTGCGCGCCGCCGCCGGCTCGCGCGTGAGCGATGCGCTGGGCGTGCTGGAACGGCGGCTGCGCGCGCTGCCCGTCCCCGTCGTCGGCCGCATCGCGCAGGACGCGCTGTGGCTGGACCTGCGCTGTCTGGAGGCCAGCCACCAGCAGCGCTTCATCGACCAACTGGAAGCGCTGGCCGTATGATCGTCGGCACCGCAGGCCACATCGACCACGGCAAGACCACGCTCACGCGCGCGCTGACGGGCGTGGACACCGACCGCCTGAAGGAAGAAAAAGCGCGCGGCATCTCGATCGAACTCGGCTACGCCTACCTGCCGCTGGACGATGGCCAGGTGCTGGGCGTGATCGACGTGCCCGGCCACGAAAAGTTCATCCGCACCATGGCCGCCGGCGTGACGGGCATCGACTACGCGCTGCTGGCCGTGGCCGCCGACGACGGCATCATGCCGCAGACGGTGGAACACCTGTCCATCCTGCGCCTGCTCGGCGTGCGGCGCGGCGCCGTGGCCCTCACCAAGGCCGACCGCGCCGACGCGGCCCGACTGGCGCAAGTGGAAGCGGACGTGCGCGCCCTGCTGTCCACCATGGGTTTCGACGCCGCGCCGCTGTTCCGCACCAACGCCACCGTGGCAGGCGACGAAGGCGTGGCCGCGCTACTGGCGCATCTGACCGCCACCGCCCGCGCCCTGCCCGCCCGCGACGAGCAACGCCTGTTCCGGCTGGGCGTGGACCGCGTGTTCACGCTGGCGGGGCAAGGCACCATCGTCACCGGCACCGCGCTGGCGGGCGCTGTGCGCGTGGGCGACGTGCTGCGGCTGGCGCCGGGCGGCCAGCAAGTACGCGTGCGCAGCATCCACGCGCAGAACCGTGCGGCAGAACGGGGCGTGGCCGGCCAGCGGCTGGCACTGAACTTGAGCGGCGCCGCGCGTGAGGACATCGCCCGTGGCAGCTGGGTAGTCGCACCCGCGCTGGCCGAATGCAGTGAACGCTTTGACGCCGAACTGACGCTGCTGCCCGACGCCGGTGCACCGCTCGCATCATGGTCGCCCGTGCACGTGCACCTGGGCGCAGCGCATCACACGGCGCACGTAGTGCCGCTAGACGGCGACACGCTGGCCCCCGGCCACACGGGCCGCGTCCAACTGGTGCTCGATGCGCCCGTGCACGCCGTGCCGGGCGACCGCTTCGTGATCCGCAACGCGCAGGCCAGCGCCACCATCGGCGGTGGCGTGGTGCTGGACCCGTTCGCCCCTGCCCGCAAGCGGCGCAGCGCGGAACGGCTGGCGTGGCTAAAGGCCATGTCCAGCTATCTCGCCAATAACGATCTGGCCGCGCTGCTGGCGTGCAGCCCGCACGGCCTGCGCACGTCCACGCTGACGCGTTTGACGCTGCTGCCGGCCGACCTGCTCTCCACCCCGCCGGATGCGCTGCGCATCGGACTGACGGGCGGCGATGCGCTCCTGATCGCGCGCACCAGCGTGCAAGCGTTGCAAGGCCGCACCGTCGCCGCACTGGCCCAGTTCCACACGCGCATGCCCGACGAGGCGGGCCCGGAATGGTGGCGGCTCAAGCGCATGGTGGCGCCCGATGCGGAGGACAAGCTGTGGAGCGAACTGCTGGAACAGCTGATCGCGGCGGGCCGCGTATGCCAGCGTGGCCGCAGCCTGCACCTGCCCGAACACCGCATCGAACTGAGTCCGCAGGAACAATCGCAGGCCGCGCCCTTGCTGGCGTCGTTGCTGGCCGGTGCCTACGACCCGCCGTGGGTGCGCGACCTCGCGCGCACCACAGGCGTGGCGGAGGACGAGGTGCGCCGCCTGCTGCGCAAACTCAATCGCAGCGGCGATGTGGGCCAGGTGGTTCCCGATCTGTTCTACCACCCGGCCCGTTTGGCCGAACTGGCGCGCATCATCGCGGCGCTGCCCGAAGCGCAAGCGGCCTCGTTCCGCGACGCCACGGCGCTGGGACGCAAGCGCGCCATACAGCTGTTGGAATACTTCGACCGCGTCGGCTATACTCGGCGCGTAGGCAACATCCACCTGATACGGCCCAACGCCGTGTGGTCTTAGCTGCACTTAGCTGCACCTTGCTGCGCCAAGAGGAAGGCATACTCATCCGGTGATGGGGCCGGGCTTCAAACCCGGTGGGGGGCGTCAGCCGCTCCCTCGTAAGTTCGACTCCTACTGCCTTCCGCCCTTCCCTCCGTTCCTCTCCTGCCGGCGGCGCCGACACGCGGCGCAATCGCCCGCTGGTCGCCGTCATACGGCTGTCATGTCAGTCTCCTAATATTGCTGGTTTCTTAACCCGCCACGCCGCGCGCCGCCCAACGGCGAGCGATGTGTCCCTCATCTCCAGCAGCCAACCATGTTCAAACACTCGTCCTTGCGCCCAGCCCCGCGCGTCACCCGTTTAACCCTGGCACTCGCCGCCGCCGGCCTGTCCACGCTCGCCCTGCACCCTGCTTATGCTCAGCAAGCCATCGAGGCCGAGGCGCTTGCGCCCACGGCCGCGCTGACGCAAGTGCTGGTCAAGGCCACGGTCGAAAAGAAGAAACTGGGCGATAGCGTCAGCGGCGGCGCGCTGGGGCGCCGGTCCGAACTCGACACGCCGTTCTCCACCAAGGCCGTCAGCAGCGACGAAATCGAAGACCGGCTGGCCACCAGCATCGCCGAAGTGCTCAAGTACGACGCCTCCGTCACCGCCATCAGCCCCAGCGTCGGCACCCACCCGGCCACCATCGCCATGCGCGGCCTGCGGCTCGATGACCTGAACGGCTACAAGATCGACGGCCTGGCCAACATCAACCGCGGCACCGAAATGCCGCTCGAAATGTTCGAGAGCGTGGAAGTGCTCAAAGGCCTGTCCGGCTTCATGTACGGCTTCGGCTCCCCCGGCGGCATCGTCAACTATGTCAGCAAGCGCCCCACCACGGAACGCAGCTTCAGCGCGGCGGTCGGCTATCAGCAAGGTGGCGCCATCAAGGAGCACTTCGACATGGGCGGCCGCGTGGGCGAAGACGCCGGCGTGGGCTACCGACTGAACCTGGTGCACGAGGACGGTGGCGTGGCCGAGGACGACGGCTCCATCAACCGCAACGCCGCTGGTCTGAACCTGGACTGGCACGTCACGCCCGACCTCACCCTGTCCTACGACGCGTTGTATCAGCGGCGCCGCACCGTGGGCGGCACCGACATCGTCACCAGCCCGAAATTCACGCTGCCCACGCCCCTGAGCGGCGACACCCACCTGAACAGCGCAGGCGCTGGCAACAACGTCGAATTCGACCTCGGCACCTTGGGACTGCAATACCAGCTGGCGCCGGACTGGCGTGCCAACGTGTCGTACCGCACGTCTGACTCCACGCGCGTCTATAAGAAGGACCAGTACTACATCACCAGCGACAGCGGCAATTACCGCGACCGCGTCACGTCCGAGCTGCATGGCTACCACTTCAAGCAGTGGCAGGCGAGCGTGGAAGGCAGCGCCGCCACCGGCACGCTGCGCCACCAGATCGTGGCCGGCGCGATGACGCAGGAACTGACGTCGGTATCGTCCGTCGTCACGCCCAAACCCTACATCGGCACCGGCAACCTGTACGCACCAACGCTGTTCTCGGTGGACAAGGTGAACTACAGCGGCGGCACCTACGAGGACGGCAAGACCACCCAGGACGCGCTGTTCGCCAGTGACACGGTGCAGCTCCCCGCCGGCTGGTCGCTGCTTGCCGGCCTGCGCTACACGCGCTTCAAGGACGTGGCCTACACCACCGCCAATGCGGTCAGCGCCAGCTATCCCGCCAATAAGACGACGCCCACGCTGGCCCTGATGTACAAGCCCGCCGCCGACACCACGTTCTACGGCAGCTATGTGGAAGCGCTGGAACAAGCGGACAGCGCGCCCGCCTCCACCGTAAACGCCAACCAAACCTTCGCGCCGCTCAAGAGCAAACAGGCCGAAGCGGGCGTGAAGACCGAGCGCGCCGGCTGGAACGCCAGCACCGCCCTGTTCCGCATCGAACGCGGGGCGCAATACACCAACGCCGCCAACGTCTACGTGGCCGACGGCCAGACCCGCTATCAGGGGCTGGAATTCAACACCGTGGTGCAGGCGGCGAAAAACCTGTCGATCGAAGGCGGCCTGCTGCTGCTCGACGCGACGTTGCAGGACGCGGCGCCGGCCGTCACCGGCAAGCGCGCCGTGGGTGCGCCCAAGCGCCAGGCATCGCTGCAGATGACGTGGCGTCCCGCCGCGCTGCCGGGACTGGCGCTGCACGCGGGCACGCAGTACCTGGGCCAACTGGCCATGGATGCGGCCAATGCGCACACGCTGTCATCGTACGCGCTGTTCGACGCGGGCCTGAACTACCGCTCGCGCATCGGCGGCAAGATGGTGAGCCTGCGCGCCAACATCACCAACGCCGGCAATCGCAAATACTGGACCTTCTACCAGGAGAACTATCTGAACGTGGGCGCGCCGCGCACGGCCAGCGTCAATCTGCGGGTCGACTTCTGATGCGCGCACGGTCAAACGTGATGTGGGCAGCACGCCCCGCTTCCACTTTCGCGCTGGCGGCACTGCTGTGCGCCGGCGCGCAAGCCGACGGCACCGGGGCACGGTTCTACCAGACCAAGACGCCGTATCAACCGCGACAGGATATGGCCAGCTATCAGCCCGTCCCTGCCGGCTATCGCGCCGTGCAGACCCAGATGCTGGCCCGTCACGGTTCGCGCGGGCTGACCGGGTTCAGTGCCGACCTGGCCCTGTACAACCTGTGGCTGCAAGCCAGCCAGGATGGTGCGCTCACACCGCTCGGCGCCGCGCTCGGCCCGGACCTGCGCCAACTGATGCGCGCCAATTTCCTGCTCGGCTACGGCGTGCCCGGCATCGGCAAGCCGGGCTATGGCAACGAGACGATGCAGGGCATACAGGAACACACGGCGCTGGCCCGGCGCATGCAGCAACGGCTGCCGGAACTGTTCCGCGAGGCTGCCGCCAGCACCAGCACTGCCGGCGCCGCAAGCCAACCGCGCCGGATCACCGTCGTCAGCTCCGGCAAAGACCGGGCGGTCGACAGCGGCGCCTTCTTCGTCCAGTCCTTGCTGGCGCAGCAGGCGGGATTGACGCCACTGCTGAACTATCCCCCCGCGCACGCGCCGCGCACCGCCAGCGAGGACGGCAAGCGGACGGCGGGCACGGACCGCTACCTGCTCTACTTCCACAAGTTGAACGCGAAGCAGGACAAGGTCAGCGATCCAACCGATCCGCTGTACCGCACCTACATGGACAGCCAGGCCTACCAGGCCTACGCCGACAGTGCAGACCTGCGCGCCCGGGAGCGCGCTATCCTGAATCAGCCCCGCCTTGCCGAAGCGGCGAAGGTAGTACTGGCGCGTCTGTTCACGCCCGCCTTCGTCGCATCCCTTTCGCAAGGGCGGCGCAGCGCCAACAGCGGCACCTACAGCTACACCAGCGACGATGGCAAATTTGTCCAGACCTTGACTGGCGCCGGCCACACCGTCATCGACAGTCCGACGGCGGCCGCGCTGGCGCTGTACGAACTGTACTGTGCAGCGGCCGACATGCAAGGAGAAGGCGTGCCGGACTTCGGCCGCTTCCTGCCATCCGCGCAGGCCGCAGTATTCGCGGAGACGGACGACGCGATCAGCTTCTACCGCAAAGGCCCAGCCAGCGCGGGCAGCGGCGGCGTCACCTACCGCATGGCGCAGCTGCTGCTGGACGATTTCTTCGAGACAGCCGATGCGGCATCGCGCGGTGACTTGTCGCAAGTGGCCAAGCTACGCTTCGCCCACGCCGAAACAGTGGTGCCGTTCGCCGCCTTGCTCGGCCTGCGCGGCATGTCGGAAGCACTACCCGATGGCGTCACCTACCGCTACGACAACAGCCCGTGGCGCGGCGAAACGGTGGCGCCGATGGCCGCCAATGTCCAGTGGGATGTTTATCGTAATGCCGAGGGAAACACACTGGTACGCATGCTGTACAACGAAAAGGAAACAGCCTTCAAGCCAGCCTGCGACGGCGCCCGCGTCGGACAGGGCAGCGTCTATTACGACTATGCGCGGCTCAGGGCTTGTTACTTGAACCGGCCTT
Organism: Rugamonas sp. GW822-FHT03B10; assembly: GCF_058801745.1. Lineage (NCBI taxonomy): Bacteria > Pseudomonadati > Pseudomonadota > Betaproteobacteria > Burkholderiales > Oxalobacteraceae > Rugamonas > Rugamonas sp. GW822-FHT03B10. Next base: position 303,148 of record NZ_JBXANP010000005.1, read on the forward strand.
GATTCATTCGGCGATAAGAAGGGAAATCGAAATCACATGGGGTGCGCCGAAAGCCGGACGCCGAGCGCACGCACCACTTTGAGAATGGTGTCAAGACGCGGCTTCGCGCCCGGAGCGAGTGCTTTGTAGAGGCTCTCCCGACCAAGCCCCGCGTCCTTGGCGACTTGCGCCATCCCCTTTGCCCTCGCAACGTCACTGAGCGCAAGGATAAGAAGGTCCGTATCCCCGATTTCGAGGACTGCTGTCATATACTCGGCGATAGCGCCGTCGTCTGTGAGATAACGAGCCGCATCGAATGGAAGAAGCTTTATCGTGGTCTTGGTCTTGGCCTTGGCCTCGGCGGTACTCATCACTCAAGTTCCCGTTGTTGCGATATCTTATTGGAGGCAGGGTCAGATTCCGGCAACCGGACAAATTGTGACTATAGCGCAATGCCGGAGCTGTTACCTGCAGAGGAACCGCCCCAGTGCGATACGGTATCCTGTCGTGTGGTACCGCTGTTGCGCGGACGAATTAATGTGGTGGTGAGCATCCCTCACCCATTGCTCCGCGCCTCCTTGGCGCGACATTTTTTGCACTTTCTAGCCTCGAATTGCCCGTCGGGAAACTTCGCAAAAAGCAGTTCAGATTGCTCTTGAAACAAGTGATAGCAGTACTCGAATACGCCTTCGATGTTGAGCATGGCTACACCTCGATTTTCAGGTTCATCGAGGTGATGTAGCAGATCATTAGCATGTTCCCTCAATGCAGCAAGTTGAGGAAACAATTTAGATCGAATTACGGCAAGCCCAATAGTCGCTTCGCGGCAGCCGGAACACTTGAACGATGGATCTTGGATTATCGTATTTTGGATTGCCTGCATGATGTAGGTGTCTGCCGAACGGGTGGCAAGCGCGACGGTAAAGGCACTGGATAGCTTCTGCACCCAGTCATGGCTAGCCTCAAATTCGGTATACGCTCGGAGCGCGGTAAGTCGCTGAATGGCGGGCATTGCGATTACGATGCTGGCGCCTTCCCCTGCCCGGAATCCGGCGGTCTCGATAGGTCGTGGTGTGAATCCCAAGTTATCCGAATCCATCTTGACTGACTTTCTAACGGGCTCGTTAACTGCCCCTCACCAGCGCGTCCGGGTTGAACAAATCTGGGGATAGCTTCGGCAATCGGACAAATTGCCTCTAACGGTGCAATGCCAGAACTGACCCCGTGCGTGTGTTTAATTGCGTCTCATCGATTACAGGTGCATCTACTGCTTTGCCGTTTTCAAATATGACGTGTACCTGAGTGCTCGACCCGCTCGTCAACACGCAAATCCAACAACCAACGCTTCAGGTTCTTTTCGACCTTTGCGTCACTTGGATGGCGCTTGAACTGCTCAGGAGCAACGGTGGCAGCGTATGCCCTACGTTCAAAGTAACTGGCTGCCGGAACGCGCAGCGTGGAGGCAGTCCGATTGACTGCAAAGTTGGGCACGCTCGTTAAACCTTGCTGAGAGCATACCCAACGCTCCTTCCGGAGCAGCGCTTTAGTCTTTTTGTCTCTTCTTGTCGCCTTCCTTCTGAGCTGGGGTTCGATCACCGCCAGTATTTGTTCGATGGTCATGACTACCGTCCTGTTTTTGCTTCCCGCCTGGAATGGCACCAGATTGACCAGGATTTTTGTTCTTGAAGAGATCGTCAAGAAGTCCCATTGGTATTTCACCTCTTACGTCACGGTTAATGAGAGTCAGGCACTACGTGACTTGCCGCCTAACGTGAAGTGGACGTCATATTGACGTTTTTGAGAACATTAACATTGCCAGATAATGACGGTTTGAGCAAGCCGCGAAGGCGATGTTCGACTTACAGCAAACATAAAGCCTCCTAACGGCTGCCATAAACTTTCAGGCCAACAAGGTTCGAGCAACACTCCCCGCCCGCCTATAAAAAAACCGCCAGGCTCACGCACTGGCGGTTTTTTGTTTCAGCCGAAGCCGAAGAACTTACTGGGCTGCTGCCGCCGCTTCTTCAGCGGCCGCTTTCATCGACAGCTTCAGACGGCCACGGTCGTCCGTTTCCAGCACTTTCACGCGCACTGCCTGGCCTTCTTTCAGGTAGTCGGCCACGGCGTTCACGCGCTCGTTGGCGATCTGCGAGATGTGCAGCAGGCCATCCTTGCCTGGCATGACTTGCACGATGGCGCCGAAGTCCAGCAGCTTCAGGACCACGCCGTCGTAGGTCTTGCCCACTTCGACCGAGGCGGTCAGCTCTTCGATGCGGCGCTTGGCTTCCTGGCCGGCGGCAGCGTCCACGGAGGCGATGGTGACCACGCCTTCGTCGCTGATGTCGATCTGGGTGCCGGTCTCTTCGGTCAGCGCGCGGATCACGGCGCCGCCCTTGCCGATCACGTCACGGATCTTCTCTGGGTTGATCTTGATGGTGATCAGGCGCGGTGCGAAGTCCGACAGCTCGGTCTTCACGTGCGGCATGGCTTTCTGCATTTCGCCCAGGATGTGCTCGCGGCCTTCCTTGGCTTGCGCCAGCGCCACTTGCATGATTTCCTTGGTGATGCCCATGATCTTGATGTCCATCTGCAGCGCCGTGATACCGTTGCGGGTACCGGCCACCTTGAAGTCCATGTCGCCCAGGTGGTCTTCGTCACCCAGGATGTCCGACAGCACGGCGAAACGGCCGCCTTCCTTGATCAGGCCCATGGCGATACCGGCCACGTGCTCTTTCATCGGCACGCCGGCGTCCATCAGCGCCAGGCAGCCACCGCAGACGGAGGCCATCGACGAGGAACCGTTCGATTCCGTGATTTCCGACACCAGACGCACCGAGTAGCTGAACTCGTCAGCCGACGGCAGCGCGGCGATCAGCGCGCGCTTGGCCAGGCGGCCGTGGCCGATTTCGCGGCGCTTGGGCGTGCCCACGCGGCCGGTTTCGCCGGTGGCGAACGGTGGCATGTTGTAGTGCAGCATGAACGAATCGGTGAACTCGCCCATCAGCGCGTCGATCTTCTGGCTGTCGCGGGCCGTGCCCAGGGTGGCCACCACCAGCGCCTGCGTTTCGCCGCGCGTGAACAGGGCCGAACCGTGGGTGCGTGGCAGCACCGAGGTGCGGATCGCGATCGGACGCACGGTGCGGGTGTCGCGGCCGTCGATGCGTGGCTCGCCTTCCAGGATCTGCGAACGGACGATCTTCGCTTCCATGTCGAACAGGATGTTGCCCACTTCGGCGGCATCCGGCGCTTCGGCGGTCGCCTCGGCGGCCAGGTCGGCCATCACTTCATTGGTGGCGGCCTTCAGCTTGGCGGTGCGCTCTTGCTTGTCCTTGGTCAGGTAGGCGTCGCGGATCTTCGCTTCGGCGAAGTGCGCCACGCGCGCGATCAGCGCTTCGTTCTTGGCCGGTGGGTTCCATTCCACTTCCGGCTTGCCGCCGTCGCGCACCAGCTCGTGGATCGCGTCGATCACGGCCTTCATCTGGTCGTGGCCGTAGACCACGGCGCCCAGCATGATTTCTTCCGACAGTTGCTTGGCTTCCGATTCGACCATCAGCACGGCCGTTTCGGTACCGGCCACCACCAGATCCATCTGGGAGGTCTTCAGTTGTTCGACGGTCGGGTTCAGGATGTACTGGCCGTTGGCATAACCGACGCGGGCGGCGCCGATCGGGCCGTTGAACGGCACGCCGGACACGCACAGGGCGGCCGAGGCGCCGATCATGGCGGGGATGTCCGGATCGATTTCAGGGTTGACCGACAGCACGTGAATGATGATCTGCACTTCATTCAGGTAACCTTCAGGGAACAGCGGACGGATAGGACGGTCGATCAGACGCGAGGTCAGCGTTTCCTTTTCCGAAGGACGGCCTTCGCGCTTGAAGAAGCCACCGGGGATCTTGCCGGCTGCGTAGGTCTTCTCGACGTAATCGACGGTCAGCGGGAAGAAGTCCTGGCCGGGCTTGGCATCCTTGCGCGCCACCACGGTGGCCAGGATCACGGTGTCTTCGATCGACACCATGACCGCGCCAGATGCCTGGCGGGCGATTTCGCCGGTTTCCAGCGTCACTTGATGTTGGCCGTACTGGAAGGTTTTCGTAACTTTGTTAAACATGGGTATTCCCTTTCTATTTGCCGACAGATTTTCAGGGGCTGTCGTTCACCTCACCACAGGCGGCGTCTCCTTGTAAGATGGTCCGCCTTTACTGCATTTCACTACACTTGCGCTCTTGACGATTGCTCTTTGCCGCACGCCGCGTCGTCCATCGCGCGCCGTGCCGTATCCGGGAATGCCATGTTGCCGCGCCAAGAGGCTGTTCCTCTTAGCAATAAATCACCGGGCCAAATGACAAAATGCCCGCGTCAGCGAACTGGCGCAGGCATTTCGGTTTAAACCGGGTGGCGCAAAAATTACTTACGCAGGCCGAGTTTAGCGATCAGATCGCGGTAACGGGTTGCATCTTTGCCCTTCAGGTAGGACAGCAGGCTCTTACGACGGTTGACCATCATGATCAGGCCGCGGCGCGAGTGGTGGTCCTTCGAGTGGGCTTTGAAGTGGCCGTTCAGCTCGTTGATGCGTGCGGTCAGCAGCGCAACTTGAACTTCCGGGGAGCCGGTGTCGTTTTGACCACGGGCGTTGTCCGCGATGATGGCGGCTTTGTTGATGTTTTCTACGGTCATGATTTTACCTTTAACATGCGGTGCACGGAGTCTGAACCCTGCGCATCGTGAACTTCAAAAAAATTCCGGCCGAAAGACCAGACCCGCAAGTATATCGGAAAAACAGCGCGCGTTGCCAGTGTTGGCTACAATTCTTACTGTATTCGTCCTCACGATGCGGGTGTCGCCATGAAAAACATAGCCTCTTTGATAAGTTTGTCCGTGCTGGCGGCCGGTTGCGCCGGCTGGGGCGGCGCCGCGCTCACGCCGGGCGAACCGGAAGCGGCCGTGCGCGCCGCGCTGGGCACGCCCACCGCCATCTACCGCGACGGCAACGACACGCTGCTCGAATATGCGCGCGGCCCGGCCGGCCAGTACACGTGGATGGCGCGGCTCGACCCGCAGGGCCGGTTGGCGTCCTACGAACAGGTGCTCACCAGCGCCCGCTTCGGCGCCGTGCGCATCGGCAAGGACAACCGCGAGACCATCCTGCACACCTTCGGCCGCCCGGCCGAAGTGCTGCGCTTCGCCTACAGTCCGGCCGACGTGTGGATGTACCGCTACAAGGAACAGGATGTGTGGGATTCCGTGATGTACGTGGAGTTCGCCGCCAACGGCACGGTCGGCAAGATGACCAACGGACCGGACCCGGAGCGGGAAAAACGCTGGGGGCGCTGAGACGCCGGGGGACGCTGAGGCAGGACTAAGCGGTGGGCAGGATGCGCAAGCCGCTGCCGGCCAGTCCTTCGGCACTGAACTCCTCGATCGTCACGTCGATCACCCGCGCCGACGGCGGTCCGCGCCTGGCCCATGTGATGACGGCTTCCATCGCCGCCACGTCGCCGTGGATGCACGCCTCCACGGAACCGTCGCGACAATTGCGCACCCAGCCATCCAGGCCCAGCGCTTCGGCCTGCCGCGCGAACGAGGCGCGATAGCCGACGCCTTGCACCCGCCCTTCTATCATCAACCGTTTCGCCATTGTCGCCTCGCCTGGTCGACGGGTGGGGCAAGCCAGTCGGCCCGCCCCGTCCCGTATCAGATCTGCGGATTGACCCGCTCGATCTTCGAGTGCAGCTTGTTGAGCGCCGACAGATAAGCCTTGGCCGAGGCCACGATGATGTCGGGATCGGCGCCCACGCCGTTGACGATGCGGCCTTCCTTGGACAGACGCATCGTCACCTCGCCCTGCGACTGGGTGCCGTTGCTGATGGCGTTCACGGAGAACAGCACCAGCTCGGCGCCGCTGGCGGCCTGGCCTTCGATGGCGTTGACGGTGGCGTCCACCGGACCGTCGCCGCGCCCTTCGCAGGTGTATTCCTGGCCGTCGATCGAGAACACCACCTTGGCCACGGGCGTCTCACCGGTCTCGGAACGCTGGGCCAGCGACACGAAGCGATAATGCTCGCTCACCTGCGCCTGCTGCTCGTCCGAGACGAGGGCCATGATGTCCTCGTCGAAGATGTCGGCCTTGCGGTCGGCCAGCTCCTTGAAGCGGCCGAAGGCGGCGTTCACCTCCGCTTCCGACTCGAGCTCGATGCCCAGTTCCTGCAGGCGCTGCTTGAAGGCGTTGCGGCCCGACAGCTTGCCCAGCACGATCTTGTTGGCGGTCCAGCCCACGTCTTCGGCGCGCATGATCTCGTAGGTTTCGCGCGCCTTCAGGATGCCATCCTGGTGGATGCCCGAAGCGTGGGCGAACGCGTTGGCGCCCACCACGGCCTTGTTCGGCTGCACGGCGAAGCCGGTGATCTGCGACACCATCTTGGAGGCCGGCACGATCTGGGTGGCGTCGATGCCCACCTCCAGGTTGTAGTAGGCGTTGCGGGTGCGCAGCGCCATCACCACCTCCTCCAGCGCCGTGTTGCCGGCGCGCTCACCGAGGCCGTTGATGGTGCACTCGATCTGGCGCGCGCCGCCGATCATCACGCCGGCCAGCGAGTTGGCCACGGCCAGGCCCAGGTCGTTGTGGCAGTGCACGGACCAGATGGCCTTGTCGGAGTTGGGGATGCGCTCGCGCAGGCGACGGATGGTTTCGCCGAACAGTTCGGGCACGGCGTAGCCCACCGTGTCGGGGAAGTTGATGGTGGTGGCGCCTTCGGCGATCACGCCTTCGATCACGCGGCACAGGAAGTCCTCTTCCGAGCGGCTGGCGTCCTCCGGCGAGAATTCGATGTCGTCGGTGAACTGGCGCGCGAAGCGCACGGCGTTCCTGGCCTGCACCAGCACCTGGTCGGGCTGCATGCGCAGCTTCATTTCCATGTGCAGCGGCGAGGTGGCGATGAAGGTGTGGATGCGCTTGCGGGCGGCCGGCGCCAGCGCCTCGGCCGCGCGCGAAATGTCGCGGTCGTTGGCGCGCGACAGCGAGCAGATGGTCGATTCGCGCACCGTGCTGGCGATGGCCTTGATCGATTCGAAATCGCCTTGCGAGGCGGCGGCGAAGCCGGCCTCGATCACATCCACGCGCAGCCGTTCGAGCTGCTTGGCGATGCGGATCTTTTCATCCTTCGTCATCGAGGCGCCGGGCGATTGCTCGCCGTCGCGCAGCGTGGTGTCGAAGATGATCAGGCGGTTGGACAGGTTACTCATGATGGCTCCGTGGCGTTACATAAAATAGCTGTGGGCCGACCGCCCGCCGCAATCAGCGGCGTTCGCTCGGGTCGACCGGCTCGTGGCCGGTCGGAATCAGGCTGACCGGCTTGCCCTTGGCCAGCCGCCAGGCCGACACGACATAACCGGACAGGCCGTAGGCGATGAAGATGGGGAACAGCACCTTGGGCGGGTCGATCGAAACCAGGGCGAACATCAGCGCGATCAGGAACACGGCGATGAACGGCACCGATTTGCGGAAATTGACGTCCTTGAAACTGTAGAACGGCACGTTGGTGACCATGGTCAGGCCCGCGAACACGGCGATGCCCCACGACACCCAGCGCAGTTCGATGCCCGACACTTCCTGGTCCACCATCAGCAGGATGAAGCCGGCCACCAGCGCGGCGGCGGACGGGCTGGGCAGGCCCTGGAAGAAGCGCTTGTCGACCACTTCGATGTTGGTGTTGAAACGGGCCAGGCGCAGCGCGGCGCCGGCGCAATAGACGAAGGCGGCGATCCAGCCCAGCTTGCCCAGGCCGCGCAGCGACCATTCGTACACCACCAGCGCCGGCGCGGCGCCGAACGACACCATGTCCGACAGGCTGTCGTACTGGGCGCCGAATTCGCTCTGGGTGTTGGTCAGGCGGGCGATGCGGCCATCGAGGCCGTCCAGCACCATGGCGATGAAGATGGCCCAGGCCGCGTGTTCGAAACGCTGGTTCATGGCCATCACGATGGCGTAGAAGCCGCAGAACAGGGCGGCCGTGGTGAAGGCGTTGGGCAGCAGGTAGATCCCGCGCGGACGGGGCCTGGCGGCGCCCTCGGCCAGCGGCTGGCGCGCGAAGCGGCCCAGACGGGACAGCTTGGGCGCCTTGCTGCCCTGGTTGGCGCCGTTCTTGGCTCTGCGACGGGGGAAATGTGCCATATTGTTCCAATTCTAAGTGCTACGGGTGACGCGCGCGTTTTTCTTGTGAGCGTGTTGCGCCATCATTATAGAGGACGAGACAACAAAAGAGGCAGTTCGCGGCGCAACTTCGCCCATCGTCGGCCACGGGGTTGGGCGGACGGGCGCTATTTGGGGGACGGACGGAACAGGAGACGGCCAATGACGGCCAGTTTGACAGGGGACGACCGCGGGGCGCCGCCGGGGAGGCGGCCGGTTGCGCCCCCGGCGGTATCGCGCGGCGTCCCGGTTAAGCGGCGGGCGCGGTCAGGCGCAGGGCGGTGGCGGCGCTCTCCGCGCGCCCGGCCGTGTCGAGCTTGAACAGGCCCACCACCTGCGACAGCCGCCCGGCCTGGCTTTGCATGGCCTCGGACGCGGCCGCCGCCTGCTCGACCAGCGCCGCGTTCTGCTGCGTCACCTGGTCCATCTGGCTGATGGCGATGCTGATCTGCTCGATGCCGCTGCTCTGTTCCTTGCTGGCCAGCGTGATGTCGCCGATGATATCGCTCACCTGGCGCACGCTGCTGACGATATCGCGCATGGTGTCGCCGGCCGCGCTCACGTACTGGCTGCCCGCCTCCACCCGCTCCACCGAGTCGCCGATCAGCGCCTTGATCTGCTTGGCCGCGTCGGCCGAGCGGTGGGCCAGACTGCGCACCTCGCTGGCCACGACGGCGAAACCGCGTCCCTGCTCGCCCGCGCGGGCCGCCTCCACGGCCGCGTTCAGCGCGAGGATGTTGGTCTGGAACGCGATGCTGTCGATCACGCCGATGATGTCGGTGATCTTGCGCGCCGAATCGCTGATCTCATCCATGGTGCCCACCACCTGGCCGATCACGTGGCCGCCCTTGGCCGCCACGGCCGATGCCGATTCGGCCAGCGTGTTGGCCTGCATCGCGTACTCCGTGTTCTGCCTGACGGTGGCCGTCAGCTGCTCCATCGAGGCCGCCGTTTCCTGCAGCGAGCTCGCTTGCTCCTCCGTGCGCGAGGACAGGTCCTGGTTGCCGGCCGCGATTTCGCCGGTGGCCACGGCGATGGTGTCGGTGCCGGTGCGCACCTGGCCGACGATGCTGACCAGGCTGGCGTTCATCTTTTGCAGGGCCGCCATCAGGCGCCCCGTCTCGTCGTTGGCGCGCACGACGATGGTGCGCGTCAGGTCGCCGCCGGCGATGGCGCCGGCCACCTCCACCGCCTCGTTCAGCGGCACGGTGATGGCCCGCACCAGCCAGTAGCCGATGGCGGCCGCCAGCAGCAGGCCCAGCGCCATGCCGGCCAGGCACCAGTTGCGGATCCAGCGGTAGCGCTGGTCGGAAGTCAGGTAGGCGTCGCGCGCCACGTCGAGCTGCAAGGCGATCAGGTCGTCGACGGCGCGGCGCAGCGGCGCGAAGGTTTGCTCCATCCGTCCCTGCACCAGTTCCACGGCCTTGGCCTGATCATCGGCGCGCAGCGCCGCCACCACCGGCAGCAGACCCTCCTTGAGGAAGGTGGCGCGGGCGGCGACCGCCTGCTCAGCCAGGCGCGCCTCGTCCGGCGTCAGCGAGGTGGCCATGTATCCCCCCCACACCTTGCCCACTTGCTGGATGTTCGATTCGATCTCATCAACCAGGGGCTTGACCTTCTCAGGGGGCGCCGTCAGCGCCTTGGCGGCGTTGATCTGGTTGATGCTGAGCAACCGCACCACCTGGTTCAGCTGCCCCAGACAAACGAGCCGGTCGGCGTACATGGATTGCATCGCCACGTCCGCGACATACAAGCCAACAATCCCCACCACCGCCCCCACGACCAGTTCCAGCGACAGGAAGGCGATGACGGCGACCAGACGGGTCTTGATGGATAAATTCTTCAGCATGGTCTTCTCCATTGAGTCAATGTTTCATCCGCGAAAAAAAAGATGCCGCGTCACAGCATGCCTTGCCGCGCAACGTAAAACCATGCTCAATGACAAGATCAGATCATGCCCACCCCCATCTGGCTTGTCAGGCCCGGTGGATGGCTCGGAAACTAGCGAAAACGTACCTTGCCAACAACATGCATCTGCAAGGTCGTCTCGCCCGGCTCGAAGCTGGGTTCGGCCACCTCCGCGCTGTCGGCCATTTTCGCGGCCCGCATCATCATCGGCGCGGCGCGCTCGGGCTGGGCGTAGTTGCCCGAACCTTCGAAGTCGACCGTGTCGAGCACGGCGTCGCCGACCTTGCGGCCCATGGCGTTGGCGATGGAGACGATACGCTCGTTGAGGTTCTGGTAGGTGGCGGCGATGCGCTGGTCATCGAGCTTTTTGGTGGTCTCGGGCGTCAGGCCGAAGTTCAGGCTGTTGAGGGTCAGCACGCGCTGGGCGGCGGCCACGGTCTTGGGCAGCGTGTCGAGGCTGGTGGTGCTCACCTGCAGATACTGGCCCACGCGCCAGGCCGTCGGTACGCGCGGACGCGGCGCCACGCCATTGGGCACGGGGCGGTCTTCCGGATAAACGGGATAGGTGTAATAGCCCTGCGTCTTCAGGCTCGCATGCGGATCCTGCTGCTTGACGATGTCGATGCCCTGTTTCATTTTCAGGTTGACGCGCGAAGCGGCGGCGGCCTTGTCCTTGTCCTGCTCCTCCACGGCCAGCGTGATGACGGCCAGATCGTTGGCGTGTTTGACCTCGCCGAACGCGGGCACGACGACGAGGGTGCCTGCCGTCGTCAGCGGTTCAAGGGGCGCGGCCTGCGCGGCCACGGCGAACGTGACGGCGGCAGCGGCGGCGAGTTTGTGGATGACTGTCATGGTTTGCTCCAGGTTGAAATATCGGCAAGCAACACTGTACCGTATCGCGCAGCCGGGGGCAGTAACACATGGTGAGCGTTTGTAACAACTGCTCGGCACCGCACGGGCGAAAAAAAACCGGGAACAGGTCCCGGTTTTCTGCTGTCGCGAACGACTACTTAGTTCTTCGACTGGTCGACCATCTTGTTCTTGGCGATCCAAGGCATCATGGCGCGCAGCTTGGCACCGACTTCTTCGATCTGGTGCTCGGCCGTCAGGCGGCGGCGCGAGATCAGGGTCGGGGCGCCGGCCTTGTTTTCCAGGATGAAGGACTTGGCGTATTCGCCGGTCTGGATGTCCTTCAGGCACTGGCGCATGGCATTCTTGGTGTCTTCCGTCACCACTTTCGGGCCCGTCACGTACTCGCCGTACTCGGCGTTGTTCGAGATCGAGTAGTTCATGTTGGCGATGCCGCCTTCGTAGATCAGGTCGACGATCAGCTTCAGCTCGTGCAGGCACTCGAAGTAAGCCATCTCAGGGGCGTAGCCGCCTTCGACCAGGGTTTCGAAACCGGCTTTGATCAGTTCCACGGCGCCGCCGCACAGCACGGCCTGCTCGCCGAACAGGTCGGTCTCGGTTTCTTCACGGAAGTTGGTTTCGATGATGCCGGCACGGCCGCCGCCGTTGGCCGAGGCGTACGACAGGGCGATGTCGCGGGCGATGCCGGACTTGTCCTGGTACACGGCCACCAGGTGCGGCACGCCGCCACCCTGGGTGTAGGTGGCGCGCACGGTGTGGCCCGGGGCCTTCGGTGCGACCATGATCACGTCCAGGTCGGCGCGTGGCACGACTTGGCCGTAGTGCACGTTGAAGCCGTGCGCGAAGGCCAGCACGGCGCCTTGCTTGGCGTTTGGCGCCACGTTTTCGTTGTAGACCTGGGCGATGTTCTCGTCCGGCAGCAGGATCATGATGACATCGGCGGCTTTGACGGCGTCGTTCACTTCCGCCACTTTCAGACCGGCCTTCTCAACCTTGGACCACGACGAACCGCCCTTGCGCAGGCCCACGGTGACGTTGACGCCGGAGTCGCTCAGGTTTTGCGCGTGGGCGTGGCCCTGCGAACCGTAGCCGATGATGGCCACGTTTTTGCCCTTGATCAGGGAGAGGTCAGCGTCTTTGTCGTAGAAAACTTTCATGATAATTCCTATATTTGGGGTATTGTTTGTTTGAAGCCGTGCGTCGGGGACGTCCGGTTAAACCTTGAGGATGCGTTCGCCGCGTCCGATGCCGGAACCGCCGGTACGGACCGTCTCCAGGATGGAGGCGCGGTCGATCGAATCGATGAACGCGTCGAGCTTGCCCTTGTTGCCGGTCAGTTCGATGGTGTACGTCTTTTCCGTCACGTCGATGATGCGGCCACGGAAGATGTCGGCGGTGCGCTTCATTTCCTCGCGCTCCTTGCCGACGGCGCGCACCTTGATGAGCATGAGCTCGCGCTCGATGTGGGCGCCCTCGGTCAGATCGACCACCTTCACCACCTCGATCAGGCGGTTCAGGTGCTTGGTGATCTGCTCGATGATGTCATCCGAGCCGCTGGTGACGATGGTCATGCGCGACAGGGTCGCGTCTTCCGTCGGCGCCACGGTCAGCGTCTCGATGTTGTAGCCGCGGGCCGAGAACAGGCCCACCACGCGCGACAGCGCGCCAGCTTCGTTTTCCAGCAATACAGAGATAATGTGTCGCATCTTATAAGTCCTCCGAACCCAACAGCATTTCGGAGAGCCCTTTGCCCGCCTTCACCATCGGCCATACGTTTTCAGATTGATCGGTGATGAAGTTCATGAACACCAGCCGGTCTTTCATGTCGAACGCTTCCTTGAGCGCGCCTTCCACATCGCCCGGTTTCTCGATGCGCATGCCGACGTGGCCATAGGCCTCGGCCAGCTTCTCGAAGTTGGGCAGCGAATCCATGTAGGACTCGGAATAACGCGAACCGTAGTCGATCTGCTGCCACTGCCGCACCATGCCGAGGAAGCGGTTGTTGAGCATGATGATCTTCGGCGTCAGGTGGTACTGCTTGCAGGTCGCCAGTTCCTGGATGCACATCTGGATCGAGCCTTCGCCGGTGATGCAGGCGACGGTGGCGTCCGGATTGGCCATCTGCACGCCCATGGCGTACGGCAGGCCGACACCCATGGTGCCCAGGCCGCCCGAGTTGCACCAGCGCTTGGGCTTGTCGAACGGATAGTACTGGGCCGCCCACATCTGGTGCTGGCCCACGTCGGAGGTGATGAAGGCGTCGCCCTTGGTCACTTGCCACAGCTTCTCCACCACGGCCTGGGGCTTGATCACCAGGTCCGACGGCGTGTAGGCCAGGCACTTGCGGCCGCGCCATTCATTGATCTGCTGCCACCAGTCCTTCAGCGCGGGCGCGTTGGGCTTGGTCTCGGCCGCGTCGAGCTGGGCCAGGAATTCGATCAGCACGTCCTTGACGTTGCCGACGATGGGGATGTCGACCTTGACGCGCTTGGAGATCGACGACGGGTCGATGTCCACGTGGATGATCTTGCGCGGGTGGCTGGCGAAGTGTTTCGGGTTGCCGATCACGCGGTCGTCGAAGCGGGCGCCGATGGCGATCAGGACGTCGCAGTGCTGCATCGCCATGTTCGCCTCGAAGGTGCCGTGCATGCCGGGCATGCCGACGAACTTCTCGTCGCTGGCGCGGTAGGCGCCCAGGCCCATCAGCGTGTTGGTGACGGGGAAGCCCAGCTTGTCGACCAGCTTGTTCAGTTCCGGCGCGGCATTGGCCAGGATCACGCCGCCGCCCGTGTAGATCATCGGGCGCTCGGCTTGCAGCAGCAGCTGCACGGCCTTGCGGATCTGGCCGGAATGGCCCTTGTCGACCGGTTTGTAGGACCGCATCTCGACCTCTTTCGGGTACGAGAAGGTGGTCTTGTGCATCGAGATGTCCTTCGGGATGTCGACCAGCACGGGGCCGGGACGGCCGGTGCGGGCGATGAAGAAGGCCTTCTTGATGGTTTCCGCCAAGTCCTTGACGTCCTTGACGAGGAAATTGTGCTTGACGACGGGACGGGTGATGCCGACCGTGTCGCATTCCTGGAACGCATCCTGGCCGATGGCGTGGCTGGGCACCTGGCCCGAGATGACCACCATCGGGATCGAGTCCATGTAGGCCGTCGACAGGCCCGTGACGGCGTTGGTCACACCGGGACCGGAGGTCACCAGGGCGACGCCGACCTTCTGCGAGCTGCGCGAATAGGCGTCGGCGGCGTGGATCGCGGCCTGCTCATGGCGGACGAGGATGTGCTGGAATTTGTCTTGCTTGAAGATGGCGTCGTAAATGTACAGAACGGCACCGCCCGGGTAGCCAAAGACGTGCTCAACGCCCTCTTCGGCCAGGCAGCGCACGACGATTTCCGCGCCTGTGAGTTGATTTCCTGCTGCTTCGGTATTCATAAAACATTCCTTTCAAGGTCCATTGGAGATTGATCGGATGCCCTGTCCTGGCGAAGTATGCGTACTGCCGCAGCGTGGTCCAGCTGCCCTTTTCGCTGCGCTCACGGTGCCTCTTCCGCTCACCGTAGGGAGCGTACAAGGCGTCGCTGGACGCAATTTCGTTAGGCTGGAGTATTCTGCAGCGGTTGTGCGTACCTCTCGCGCTTGTGGCGCGGGTTAGAGCAAACTGCCTACATGTGAAAGCGCGTCTTGTCGATTGCGGCGTTGTGTGCCGGCGGCGACCAGACCATAGAGCTTCGGGGTGTTCAAAGCTCCCATACGGTAACACCGGCCCACCTGTTTGAGCAAGCAAAATCATGCGCAAAGCGCCATTCCGGTGCGCCGACATGCGAAAACCATGCAGAAATGGTCAATTTTTGCTAGCATGCGCTCAGTTTACGAAACGTGACAGTACGCCACAGGCAACACTTCCGGCCCCCGCGCCCCAGACGCCGGCATTCCCGGCCAAACGCTCCACGACGCATGGCAACAGACAAAGAATTATCCGACTTTCTAGAAAACGTCGAGCGGCGCGCCTTTAAACAAGCCGTCTATGCGGTACGCAAGGACGAATCCGCCCTGGACATCGTGCAGGACGCGATGATCAAGCTCGCCGAGAAATACGGCGACAAGCCGGCCGCCGAGCTGCCCATGCTGTTCCAGCGCATCCTGCAGACCACCATCCTTGATTACTTCCGCCGGGAAAAAGTACGCAACACCTGGGTCAGCCTGTTCTCCGGCCTCGGTCCCTCGGGCGACGAGCATGAGGACTTTGATATACTGGAATCGTACGAGGCCGAACAAGGCACGGCGGCCGCCGAGTCCAGCGCCGACCAGGTCGAGCGCCAGCAAATGCTGGCCCTGATCGAGAACGAGGTGCAAAAACTCCCCGCGCGTCAACGGGAAGCCTTCCTCATGCGTTACTGGCAAGATATGGACGTGGCTGAAACAGCCGAAGCGATGGGTTGTTCCGAAGGGAGCGTCAAAACGCATTGCTCACGCGCAACACATGCACTCGCCGAGGCGTTGCAAGCCAAGGGAATAAAACTATGAACACCGAAGACCTCAATTTCGCATACAAGGTGCGACACAAGCTCAACGAGCGCCTGGACGAGCTGCCGGCATCGACCACCGACCGGCTGGCGCAAGCGCGCCAGGCGGCCCTGGCCCGCAAGAAGGCCGATGCCCCGCTGCGCGTCAAGCAGACGGAACTGGCCACGGCCGGCGCCGGCGGCGCGCGCGGCCTGGGCAGCTACTTCACCCAGCCGTTCTCGTGGCTGGGCCGGGTCAGCATGGTGATCCCGCTGCTGGTGCTGGTGACGGGCCTGATCGGCATCTACCAGTATGAGCAGCAACAGCGCGTGGCCGAACTGGCCGAGCTGGACGCGGCCGTGCTGTCGGACGAGCTGCCATTGTCGGCCTACCTGGACCACGGTTTCAACGCCTACCTCGCCCAGAGCGAGCAAAGCGAGCAATAAGCATGGCGGGTTTCAGCAGTCAGGCAAAACTGGGCGTGGCGGTGGCGGCAGGCGTACTGGCGGCAGTGGCCGGCACGGTCTGGGTCGGCACGCGCCCGGCGCCGGTGGCGCCCGTGGTCGTGGCGCCGGCCGCGCCGTCGGCGTCGGCCGCCGCCGGCAAGCCTGGCGTTGGCGGCAAGCAGCATGGCGCCGCCCCCAAAGGCCTCGACAACCCATTGTGGAGGGAATTGACGGCGTCGCAGAAACAGACGCTGCTCCCGCTGCAAGCGGAATGGAACCAGATGGAGAGCTTGCGCAAGCAAAAGTGGCTGAAGATCGCCAACCGCTATTCCTCCATGACGGCCGACGAGCAGGCGCGCGTGCGCGAGCGCATGAACGAATGGGTGCGCATGACGCCTGAGCAGCGGCGCCAGGTGCGCGAGAACTTCGCCCGCGTGCAGAAGATCGGCCCCGGCCACAAATCGGCCCAGTGGGAGGAATACCAGCAGCTGCCGGACGAGCAGAAGAAGCAACTGGCGGCGGCGGCGGCCGAGAAGAAGCAAGTGGCCAACCTGCCCACGCCCGAACAGAGCAAGATGAAGACGGTGGCGCCGATCAAGAAGAATGTGACGCCGCCGCCCTCGATCGCACCGATCACGCCCATGTCGCCGGCGCCGGCGCCGGCCCCTGCGCCCGCAGCGGCGGCGGCGGGGCCGGCCACGCCCGCCGGCGGCGCGCCAGCCGCCGTAGTGCCTCCCGCCTCCGCCCCAACGGCGCCGGCTGCAGCTGCGGCGACACCCTCCCCCAGCACTACGACCCCGGCCGTCCCACCGGCCAGCGCACCCGCCCCTACGAATGTCAAATAGTCCCACCCCGGCTGTCGCAAGCCTGGCCGCGCCCACTGTGGGGCGCCGCCTGATCTCGATGGTGTACGAAACCCTGCTCGGCCTGGCCGTGCTGTTCCTGCCCTTCCTCGTGTTCGAGATCGCCACCCAGGCCAGCCACGCCAAGGTGGTCGAGCACATGCGGCAAGCCCTGGCCTTCCTCGTGCTGGGCGCCTACTTCATCCACCAATGGAGCCGCGAAGGCCAGACGCTGGCCATGCGCACCTGGCGCATCAAGCTGGTGATGCCGGGCCACGAGCACGTGCCGCTGCAGGCGGCCGCCGTGCGCTACCTGCTGGCCTGGCTGTGGATCGTGCCGGCCGCGCTGCTGGACCACGCGCTGGGCCTGGCGCACTGGCAGGCGCTGGGTGTGCTGGGCGCCGGCCTGCTGGCCTGGTCGGCCACGGCCCTGTTCGACAAGGACCGCCAGTTCCTGCACGACCGCCTGACGGGCACCCGCCTGGTGCAACTGCCCAAGCCCGAGAAAAAGAAAAAAGCCGCGTAAGCGGCAAAAAACCGGGGTCAGGTCATGAAGTCACGCAATGTTGTGTGGCTTCATGACCTGACCCCGGTTTTTTTTTGCGTCTTAGAACCGCTCGTAGGGCTGCAGATAGCGCCACTCGCCCGCCGGCAAGCCGGCCATGGCGATGCGGCCGATGCGGATGCGCTTGATCGCCACCACGCTCAATCCCACCTGCTTGCACATGTGCTCGATCTGGCCCGGCTGCACGCCCTTGAGCGCGAAGCGCAGCCGCTTTTCGTTCTGCCAGCTGACCTTGATCGGCGGCAGCGCCTTGCCGTTGAACGTGAGGCCGTGGTTCAGCTTCGCCAGACCATCGTCCGCGATCTGCCCCGCCACCTCCACGATCAGTTCCTGCTCCATGCGCGCCGCGTCGTCCACCAGCTTGCGCGCGACGCGGAAGTCCTGCGTGAACACGAGCAGGCCGCTGGCCATCGTCTCCAATGGATTGGTCAGCGTCAGGCCGGCCAGGTGGCGCTTGAGGAAGCGCTGCCCACGGGCGTCGGCCGTCAGCGTGTCGGCGCGCAGGCAGGTGAGCGCCGGCGCGCCCTGCTGGCCGACGCCGGCGTTGACGCCGGCCGGCTTGTGCAGCAGCAGCGTCACCGGCACCGATTCCACCAGCGTCGCCTCGGGGGAGATCGTGACCGTCTGGTGCGGCGCCGCGCGGGCGCCCGGCTCCTCGACCACCACGCCATCCACGCTGACCCAGCCGCCTTCGATGTATTGTTCGGCCTCGCGCCGCGAACAGGCGCGCATTTCCGCCACGCGCTTGGCGAGACGGATGGTGTTGTCTGTGCTGGTATCGCTCATCGCTTCCATCTTCATGCGCTCGCTTGCGCCACTTGCTCGGTGAAGAAGCGGTTGCCCATCTCCTCCAGTCCCAGCGTCTCCAGCACTTCGCGCAGGCGCTCGGTGGGACGGTTGCGCGGCAGGTTCTTGTAGGTGGCGATGATCAGTTCATTCTTCATCGAGTGCTCCCAGCCCACCAGCTCCGTCACGTTGACCTGGTAGCCGTGCGCTTCCAGTTGCAGACAGCGCAGCACGTTGGTGATCTGGCTGCCGAATTCACGGGTGTGGATCGGATGGCGCCAGATCTCCGTCAGCGCGCTCCTGGCCAGCGCCTTGCCCTTGTTCTTCTTCAGCACGGACGCCACTTCGGCCTGGCAGCACGGCACCAGCACCATGTATTTGGCCTTCTTCTTCAGCGCGAAATGGATCGCGTCGTCGGTCGCCGTGTTGCAGGCGTGGAGCGCGGTGACGATATCGATCCGCTCGGGCAGCAGCTTCGACTCCGTCGATTCGGCCACCGACAGCGGCAGGAACGACATGCCGGGGAAGTTGAATTTCTGCGCCAGTTCCTGCGAGCGGGCCACCAGTTCTTCGCGCGTTTCGATGCCGTAGATGTGCGAGCCGTCGTTCAGGCCCTTGAAGAACAAGTCATACAGGATGAAGCCGAGGTAGGACTTGCCCGCGCCATGGTCGACCAGCGTGATGCCGGGACCGCCCTCGCCCCGCTCGGCCTGCAATTCCTTGAGCAGCGGTTCGATGAACTGATACAGGTGGTAGACCTGCTTGAGCTTACGGCGGCTGTCCTGGTTCAACTTGCCGTCGCGGGTGAGGATGTGCAGTTCCTGCAGCAACGCCACGGACTGGCCGTCGCGGATCTCGGGCATGGTGGCGATGCTGGTGGTGGCGGCCAGCGGCACGGCCTTGGCCGCCCGGTTCTCAGCGCGCTTCATCGATCCACGCCGCTTGTATCGCTTCCAGAATCTTCTCGCCGCCTCGGGTGTGGTCGTCGTCGAAGCCTTCCAGGTCCACCACCTTGTTGTGCAGGTCGGTGAAGCGGATGGTGGTCGGATCGGTGTCCGGGTATTTGTCGTACAGCGCTTCCGCGATGGTCGAGATGTCAGTCCATTTCATGTCGTTCTCCCGGCTCAATGCCCGCCTTCGCTGGCGTGGTTGATGGTGTATTTCGGGATCTCGATCACGAGGTCTTCCTCGGCCACGATGGCCTGGCACGACAGGCGCGACGATGCTTCCAGGCCCCAGGCCTTGTCCAGCATATCCTCTTCCGTCTCGGTCGCCTCGTTGAGCGAATCGAAGCCTTCACGCACCAGCACGTGGCAAGTGGTGCAGGCGCACGATTTCTCGCAGGCGTGCTCGATGTGGATGTCGTTTTCGAGCAGGATGTCGCACACGGATTTGCCGGCGGGCGCTTCGATCACGGCGCCTTCGGGGCACAGCTTGGCGTGTGGCAGGATGACGATTTGTGGCACTTGGTTACCTCTGTCTGTTCAATTCGGTTCGCCGCCCGGCCCGCGCGGGCGGGCGGCGGCGGTGATGGGATGATTACACTACCTGGTCCAGCGACTTGCCGGCCAGGGCGCTGCGCACGCTGCGGTCCATGCGGCGCGACGCGAATTCCTCGGTGCCGTTGGCCAGCGCCTCGACGGCCGCCTTCACGCCGCTGTGGTCCAGCGTGCCGGCGTTGGAGGCGGCGATGGCGTCGCGCACCTGCTGCATCAGCGCGTCCACGGCGGCCCGTTCGGCGCCGTCCAGCAGATTGCCGTCCTCGTCGAGCGCGGACTGGGTGGCCAGCAGGATGCGTTCGGCCTCCACCTGTTCCTCGCGCAGCGCGCGCGCGACCATGTCCACGTCGGCCGCCTTGTAGGAATCCTGCAGCATGCGCGCCACGTCGTCGTCGCCCAGGCCATAGGCAGGCTTGACGCTGATCGACGCTTCCACGCCCGAGCGCAGCTCGCGCGCCGACACCGACAGCAAGCCGTCCGCATCGACCTGGTAGGTGATGCGGATGCGCGCCGCACCGGCCACCATGGGCGGAATGCCGCGCAGCTCGAAGCGCGCCAGCGAGCGGCAGTCCGACACCAGTTCGCGTTCGCCCTGCAGCACGTGCACGGCCAGCGCCGTCTGACCATCCTTGAAGGTGGTGAACTCCTGCGCGCGCGCGCACGGGATGGTGGAATTGCGGGGGATGATCTTCTCGACCAGGCCGCCCATGGTCTCGATGCCGAGCGAGAGCGGAATCACGTCCAGCAGCAGCCAGTCGTCGCCGGGCGCGCGGTTGCCGGCCAGCAGATTGGCCTGGATGGCCGCGCCCAGCGCCACCACCTTGTCCGGGTCGATATTGGCGTGCGGCGTGGTGTGGAAGAAATCGCCCACGGCGCGCTGCACGTGCGGCATGCGCGTGGCGCCGCCCACCATGACCACGCCGTCCACGTCGTCGGCATCCACGCCGGCGTCGCGCAGCGCCTTGCGGATCGCGTTCATGGTCTTGGCGACCAGGTGCTTGGTGATCTCGTGGAAGGTGGCGGCCGTGATGCGCAGGTGGACTTCCTCGCCCGAACCGAGCACCGCGTCCACCATCACTTCATCCTTGGTCGACAGCAGTTCCTTCGCTTCGCGCGCCTTGACCATCAGGACGGCCGTGTCCTCGTCGGACAGCGGCGCCAGCTTTTCCTGCTCGTGGATCCAGCAGAACAGGCGGTGGTCGAAGTCGTCGCCGCCCAGGGCCGAGTCGCCGCCGGTCGACAGCACTTCGAACACGCCCTTGGACAGCTTGAGGATGGAGATATCGAACGTGCCGCCGCCGAGGTCGTACACGGCGAACAGGCCTTCGGAGCCGTTATCGAGGCCGTAGGCGATGGCGGCCGCCGTCGGCTCGCTCAGCAGGCGCAGCACGTTCAGGCCGGCCAGCTGGGCCGCGTCCTTGGTGGCCTGGCGCTGGGCGTCGTCGAAATAGGCCGGCACCGTGATCACGGCGCCCACCAGGTCGTCGCCCAGCGAGTCCTCGGCGCGCTGGCGCAGCGTGGCCAGGATCTGGGCCGAGATTTCGACCGGGCTCTTGACGCCGGCGATGGTCTTCAGCTGCACCATGCCGGGCGTGTCCTGGAAATCGTAGGGCAGGTTTTCCGCGTAGGCGATGTCGGCCAGCCCGCGCCCCATGAAGCGCTTGACGGAGACGATGGTGTTCTTGGGATCGGTGGTCTGCGCGGCCTTCGCCTTGTAGCCGATGTTGGCGTGGCCGTTGGGCAGGTAGCGCACCACGGACGGCAGCAGCGGGCGGCCGTCCTCGTCGTTCAGCACTTCGGGGATGCTGTTGCGCACGGTGGCGACCAGCGAATTGGTGGTGCCCAGGTCGATGCCCACGGCCAGCCGGTGCTGGTGCGGCGCGGTCGACATGCCAGGTTCAGAAATTTGCAGAAGTGCCATTTATGGTTTCATGCCTTGCGGCTCTGATTAAAAGTATGCGTTGAGACGGCCGTCCAGTAAGCGCCATGCGCCGGAGCGCCGGGCGGTCGGCCCTCGGCGCGGACGTCGCGCCCTGCTCCACCGCGCCCGGTCAAGCGTCCTCTAACTGATGGAACGCCAGGTCGATCTCGTGTTTCATCTTATCGATGAACATCAGCGCGCGGATGTCCTGCGCGGCGGCGTGGTAATCATTGCCATCGAGGTGCACGGCGATGTCGAGCAACCGGCCCTTGCGGTCGTTGCGCAGTTCGCGGTCGAGCGCCTCCAGCGCGCCCATATCCTTGCCGGCACGGGCCTCGGCCAGCGCCTCGCGCCACTCCATCTGCTGCATCAGGAAGGTCATCGGCATGGCCGTGTTGGACTCCGTCTGCAGATCCACGCCATTGAGCTCGCACAGGTACTGCGCGCGCTTCTGGGGATTCTTCAGGGTCTGGTAGGCTTCGTTGGCGCGCGTGGCCCACTGCATGGCGACGCGCTTTTCCGCGTCGGTCGCGTTGACGAAACGGTCGGGATGGACCTGGCCCTGCACGTCGCGGTAGGCGGCGTCCAGCGCGGCCTGGTCGAGCGTGAATTGCTGCGGCAGGTGGAACAGTTCGAAATGATTTTGCATGGCTGGGGTCTATCCGGGTCTAGTCGCAGGCTGCCGTCACAATCGCAAGACTGCGCGGCATGGCGCGCGGGCTCAGATGCGGAAGCTTTCGCCGCAGCCGCATGCGTCCTTCTGGTTCGGGTTGTTGAACTTGAAGCCTTCGTTCAAGCCCTCGCGCGCGAAATCAAGCTCGGTGCCGTCGATGTACGGCAGGCTTTTCGGATCGACGAACACCTTCACGCCGAACGATTCGAACACGTGGTCCTCCTGCGCCGCCTCGTCCACATATTCCAGCTTGTAGGCCAGCCCCGAGCAGCCCGTGGTGCGCACGCCAAAGCGCAGGCCCACGCCCTTGCCGCGCCGTTCGATGTAACGGTTGATGTGCTTCGCCGCTTTTTCGGTCAGTGTGATTGCCATGCATTTCTCCTGCCGGTCCCGGTTTCGTCGCCGGGGCCGGTGTCAAACAAGTTAAGCCGCTGCGACCGGGTGCTTGGTCTGGTAATCGAGCACGGCGGCCTTGATGGCGTCTTCCGCCAGGATCGAGCAGTGGATTTTCACCGGCGGCAGCGCCAGTTCTTCCGCGATCTGGGTGTTCTTGATGGCCAGCGCCTGGTCCAGCGTCTTGCCCTTGACCCATTCGGTCACCAGCGAGCTCGATGCGATGGCCGAACCGCAGCCATAGGTCTTGAACTTGGCGTCTTCGATCAGGCCATCGGCGCCGACCTTGATCTGCAGCTTCATCACGTCGCCGCAGGCGGGCGCGCCCACCATGCCGGTGCCGACGGTTTCATCGCCTTTTTCGAACGCGCCCACATTGCGGGGGTTTTCGTAGTGGTCCAACACTTTTTCCGAGTAAGCCATTTTGATGCTCCTAAATTTGTCTGAATTCGTACGTGCGTGATTAGTGGGCCGCCCACTGGATCGAATTGATGTCGATCCCTTCCTTGAACATGTCCCACAGCGGCGACAGTTCGCGCAGCTTGCCGACCTTGGACTTCATCAGGTCGACGGCGAAGTCGATGTCGGCCTCGGTGGTGAAACGACCGATGGTGAAGCGGATCGAGCTGTGCGCCAGTTCGTCGCTGCGGCCCAGCGCGCGCAGCACGTACGACGGCTCCAGGCTGGCCGAGGTGCAGGCCGAGCCGGACGACACAGCCAGGTCCTTGACGGCCATGATCAGCGATTCGCCTTCCACGTAGTTGAAGCTCACGTTCAGGTTGTGCGGCACGCGGTGCGCCATGTCGCCGTTGACGTAGGTTTCTTCGATCTCCTGCAGGCCGGCGGCCAGGCGGTCGCGCAGCGCCTTGATGCGCACGATCTCCTCGTCCATCTCCAGCTTGGCCAGGCGGAACGCCTCGCCCATGCCCACGATCTGGTGGGTCGGCAGCGTGCCCGAACGCAGGCCGCGCTCATGGCCGCCGCCGTGCATCTGCGCCTCCAGGCGCACGCGCGGCTTGCGGCACACGTACAGCGCGCCCACGCCCTTCGGGCCGTAGGTCTTGTGCGCCGTGAAGGTCATCAGGTCGACCTTGGTCTTTTGCAGGTCGATGACCACCTTGCCCGTCGCCTGGGCGGCGTCGCAGTGGAAGATGATGCCCTTCGAGCGGCACAGCGCGCCGATCTCGTCGATAGGCTGGACCACGCCGATCTCGTTGTTGACCAGCATGACGGACACCAGGATGGTGTCGGGGCGCATGGCCGCCGTCAGCTGCTCGATCGAGATCAGGCCGTTGTCCTGCGGGTCCAGGTAGGTCGCCTCGAAGCCCTGGCGTTCCAGTTCGCGCACCGTGTCGAGCACCGACTTGTGCTCGGTCTTGACGGTGATGATGTGCTTGCCCTTGGTCTTGTAGAACTGCGCCGCGCCCTTCAGGGCCAGGTTGTTGCTCTCGGTGGCGCCCGAGGTCCAGATGATCTCGCGCGGGTCGGCGTTGACCAGCGCGGCCACGTGGCCGCGCGCCTCCTCCACCGCTTTTTCCGCCACCCAGCCGTACATGTGGCTGCGCGAGGCGGGATTACCGAACTGCTCGCGCAGATACGGGATCATCTGATCGGCGACGCGCGGATCGACCGGCGTGGTGGCCGAGTAGTCCATGTAGATCGGGAAATGCGGGGCGGTATGGAACTGGACCTGCGCGACGTTTTTTTCAGGGGCATTCATCTAGTTACTCCAAAGCGTGACAACTCATTTTCAGGCTAACCGCGACGCGGTCATCAGCCCATCGCGGCGTGGTTGCGGTGCAGCACGACCACGTTTTGTTCGGCGTTCTTCAGTTTCTGCTGGTCGACCAGGTCCTGCAGCGACACGGAATCGAGGTAGTCGACCATCTTCTCGTTGAGCGTGGCCCACAGTTCGTGGGTCATGCAGCGCGCACCGCTGGCGGCGTCGGCGCCGTGGCAGTTCTCCTTGCCGCCGCACTGGGTGGCGTCCAGCGGCTCGTCGACGGCGATGATGATGTCGGCCACCGTCACCTTGTCGGCCCGGCGCGCCAGGCTGTAGCCGCCGCCGGGGCCGCGGATGGATTCGACGATCTCATGCCGGCGCAGCTTGCCGAACAGCTGCTCGAGGTAGGACAGCGAAATGGCTTGCCGCTGGCTGATCCCCGACAACGTGACGGGGCCCTTGCCCTGGCGCATGGCCAAATCGATCATCGCGGTCACGGCAAAACGGCCTTTGGTGGTCAGACGCATCACTACCTCGGTTCAACTCGGTTAAAATATCGCTCTTCAACTAGTCGAAAAAGCCTGATTAGTTGATCGATTTAGTCAAGTATATCAAACTTTGCGGAAGTTTGTCAGGATCGGCTTTGGCCGGTCGCCAGCAGGCGCATGGGGCCGAACAGGCCATGCATGGCCGGGTTGCCGATAAAACTCAGGTTGTACGGATGCTCGCAACATACTTGCGGGAAACTTTTCATCACCGGCAACTTATTCATCTGTTCAGCGATCTTTCCCCACAGCACCACCACCGGCGCCGGTTCGGCCAGCCGGGCCAGTTCCGCCATCACCGTCTCAAAGAACGGCAGCCAGGCCCGGGCGTCGCGCGCGGGCGCCACGTGCGGGCGGAACACCAGCGCCGCGTTGAGCAGCAGGAAGCCGTGCGCCGTCAGCGCGGCCTGCATCTGGGCCAGGGTCTGGATGGTGGCGCCGCCGCTGCGGGCCCGCTCGGCCACGGCCGCCAGCGCCGGGCCGGCCGTGTCGTCGGGCGCCAGCTGGCCGTCGGCCACCAGCAGCATCTTCATGAAGTTGCGCAGCGAGGTGGCCTTGTTGACGGGCTTGGATAGCCCACCGCCCGCCTCGTCCGACCACAGGCTGCCGACGGCGCCGTCCATGAAACACACGCCGGTCGCGCTCTCGGCGCGCGGATACGGCCCCTCGCCCACCAGCACGTAGCGCACCCGGTCCAGTGGCAGCGCGAACGCGGCGAACAGACGTTGCTCCGTCGGCAGATAGTGATCGACGGCCAGCGCCGGCAAATAGGCCGGATCGGCCGCCATCATCGCCTCCAGCCCCTTGCGCAGGACGGGACGCCACGAAACATGGGCGCGCGCGAGCGCGTCGGCGATGGGTGCGGGGATGGTCATGGCGAGGCGATGGGAGGGGAAAGGCGAAATTGTAGCGCAGCGTGCTTACGTCCGTCTTGCGCCCGCGCCGGTTACAGCGCTTGCGCGCGCGGCGACAATATAGCAAGATTGTTATGTTGTTTTGCGCCAGTTCCACCATCCCTTCCACCGCAGAGGTAAAAACGTGGCAAACCCCGACATCTCCAAGCTCAAGATCGAACGCGGCCCGCAGGCGCCGGCGACGGCCGCCCGCACCCGGCGGCGTTGGCTGCGCTGGGTGGTGGTCGGCGTGCTGGTGCTGGGCGCCGCGGCGGTCGTGTCGCGCCGGCTGGGCGGCGCGACCAGCGTGGAGACGGTGACCGTGGCCCAGGCCTACCCGTCCCAGAACTACACGCTGCTCAACGCCACCGGCTATGTGGTGGCCCAGCGCAAGGCGGCCCTGTCGTCCAAGGCCACGGGCCGGCTCGAATGGCTGGGGGTGCTGGAAGGCAGCCACGTGAAAAAGGATGAGGTGGTGGCGCGGCTGGAGAACCGCGACGTGAGCGCCGCGCTGGGCCAGGCCAGGGCCAACGTGCAGGTGGCGCAGGCCAACCTGGCGCAGGGCCAGGCCGAGCTGCAGGACGCGCAGGCCGCCTTCAAGCGCAGCGCCGAACTGCTGCAGCAGAAATTCATCGCCACCGCCACCTACGACGCGGCCCAGGCCCGGCTCAACAAGGCCAGGGCCGGCATCGCCGGCTACCAGGCCGCCATCGCCGCCGCCAAGGCCGGCGCGCAGTCGGCCCAGGTGGCGCTGGACCAGACCCTGATCCGCGCCCCGTTCGACGGCGTGATCCTGACCAAGAGCGCCAACGTGGGCGACAACATCACCCCGTTCTCGTCGGCCGCCGACAGCAAGGGCGCCGTCGTCACCATCGCCGACATGGATACGCTGGAGGTGGAGGCCGACGTGTCCGAATCGAACATCAGCAAGATCCATGTCGACCAGCCGGCCGAGATCCAGCTCGACGCCTTCCCGGACCTGCGGCTGGAAGGCACCGTCTCGCGCATGGTGCCCACGCTGGACCGCAGCAAGGCCACGCTGCTGGTCAAGGTGCGCTTCACGGCGCCCGACAACCGGGTGCTGCCCGACATGAGCGCCAAGGTGGCCTTCCTGTCCAAGGCCGTGCCTCCCGCCGAGCGCGCGCCCGTGGTGGCCGTGCAGCCGGGCGCCATCGCCACCCGCGACGGCAAAACCGTGGCCTTCGTGGCCGACGCCGGCAAGGTGCGCCAGGTGCCCGTGACGGCCGGCGCCAAGGTCGGCGAACTGGTGGCCGTGCAGGGCGTCAAGCCGGGCGACAAGCTGGTGCTCAACCCGGCCGCCAATCTGCGCGACGGCCAGGCCATCGCGCCGGCGAAGAAGTAAGCCATGGCGCCCATCGTCCAGATCGAACACCTGGTCAAGTCCTACCGGCGCGGCGGCCAGGTGGTGCCGGTGCTGACCGACATCAGCCTGTCGATCGAGGCCGGCGACTTCACGGCCCTGATGGGGCCATCCGGCTCCGGCAAGAGCACCCTGCTCAACCTGATCGCCGGCATCGACAAGCCCGACAGCGGCCTGCTGCGCGTGGACGGCCTCGATATCGCCCGCATGGGCGAAAGCGCGCTGGCGCAATGGCGCGCCACCCACGTCGGCTTCATCTTCCAGTTCTACAACCTGATGCCGGTGCTGACCGCCTACGAGAACGTGGAACTGCCGCTGATGCTCACGCCGCTGTCGCGGCGCGAACGGCGCGAGCGGGTGGAACTGACGCTGGCCATGGTCAACCTGTCCGACCGCATGGACCACACGCCCAACGAACTGTCGGGCGGCCAGCAGCAGCGCGTGGCCATCGCGCGCGCCATCGTCACCGACCCGGCCCTGATCGTGGCCGACGAGCCGACCGGTGACCTGGACCGCAATTCGGCGGCCGAGGTGCTGGCCCTGCTGCAGCGCCTGAACCGCGAGCTGGGCAAGACCATCATCATGGTCACCCACGACGCCAACGCGGCCGCCGCCGCGCGCAGCGTGGTGCATCTGGAAAAGGGCGAACTGCTGGCCGAGGGAGCGGCCTGACGCATGGTCGCGCCGTTCTACACGCTGCGGCTGATCGCCAAGAACGCCCTGCGCCACAAGCTGCGCACCACGCTCACGGTGCTCGGCCTGGTGGTGGCCACGCTCTCGTTCGGGCTGCTGCAGACGGTGATCGACGCCTGGTACGCGGGCGCGGAAGGCGCCGCCAACACCACCCTCGTCACCCGCAACAAGACCTCGCTCGTGTTCCCGCTGCCGTTGTCGTACCAGGCCCGCATCCGCGGCGTGGAGGGCGTGAAGGCGGTCGGCTACGCCAACTGGTTCGGCGGCGTGTACCAGGATCCGAAGAACTTCTTCGCCCAGTTCGCCATCTCCGGCCAGAGCTACCTCGACATCTATCCCGACTACCTGCTGCCCGAGGACCAGCGCGCCGCCTTCCTGCGCGACCGCAAGGGCGCCATCGTGGGCCGCAAACTGGCCGACCAGTACGGCTTCAAGGTGGGCGACGTCATCCCCATCAAGGGCACCATCTACCCCGGCCAGTGGGAGTTCGTGGTGCGCGGCATCTACGACGGCCGCCAGAGCAACACCAACACCTCCACCATGTTCGTCCAGTGGGACTACATCAACGAGACGATCAAGAAGGTCGCGCCGCGCCGCGCCAACCAGATCGGCGTGTATGTGGTGCAGATCGGCCAGCCCGAGAACGCGGCCGCCATCTCCGCCGCCATCGACAGCCAGTTCCGCAACTCGCTGGCCGAGACGCTGACGGAGACCGAGAAGGCGTTCCAGCTCGGTTTCGTGTCCATGTCCGAGGCGATCGTGGTGGCGATCCGCGTGGTGTCGTACGTGGTGATCCTGATCATCATGGCCGTGATGGCCAACACCATGGCCATGAGCGCGCGCGAGCGGCTCGGCGAATACGCCACCCTCAAGGCGCTCGGCTTCGGCCCCGGCTTCCTGGCGCTGATGATCTTCGGCGAATCGCTGCTGCTGGCCCTGTGCGGCGCCGGGCTGGGCATCGCGCTGCTGTTCCCCGTGGCGGCCGGCTTCGCGGCCAAGATGGGCACCATGTTCCCCGTGTTCGACGTGTCGGCGGCGACCGTGCTGCAGCAGGTGCTGGCCGCGCTGGCCATCGGCGTGGTGGCCGGCATCGCGCCCACCGTCCGGGCCAGCCGCGTCAACATCGTCGAAGGCTTGCGCAGCATAGGATAGGCCCATGAAAATCCCGCTCTCCTACATCGCCCGCAACCTGTGGATGCGCCGCCTGACCACCGGCCTGACGGCGGCCGGCCTGGCGCTGGTGGTGTTCGTGTTCGCCACCGTGCTGATGCTCGACGAGGGCTTGCGCAGCACCCTCGTCACCACCGGTGAATACGACAACGTGGTGGTGATCCGGCGCGCGGCCGACACGGAGATCCAGAGCGGCATCGAGCGCGCCCAGGCCAACATCGTCGCCACCCACCCCGCCATCGCGCGCGGGCCGGACGGGCAGGCCATGCTGTCGAAGGAGACCGTGGTGCTGATCTCGCTCAACAAGCGCGACTCGGACAAGCCGTCCAACGTCATCATCCGCGGTGTGGACCTGCGCGGCCTGCAACTGCGGCCCCAAGTGCGGCTGACCAGCGGGCGCATGTTCCGGCCCGGCGCCTCCGAGATCATCGCCGGCGCCAGCATCGCGCGCCGCTTCGCCGGCGCCGGCATCGGCGAGAAGCTGCGCTTCGGCCAGCGCGAATGGACCGTGGTGGGCCTGTTCGACGCCGGCAACAGCGGCTTCGATTCCGAAGTGTGGGGCGACGCCGACCAGCTGCTGCAGGCCTTCCACCGCAACGCCTGGTCGGCCATGGTGCTGCGGCTGTCCAACACCAACAGCTTCGACGGCTTCAAGCACGACATCGAGAGCGACCCGCGCCTGACGCTGGAGGCCAAGCGCGAACAGCTGTTCTACGCCGACCAGTCGAAGGCGCTGTCGACCTTCATCAACATCCTCGGCATCACGCTGTCGGTGATCTTCTCGATCGGCGCCATGATAGGCGCCACCATCACCATGTACGCCTCGGTGGCCAACCGGGTGGGCGAGATCGGCACCCTGCGCGCGCTCGGCTTCCGGCGCCGCAGCATCCTGGCCGCCTTCCTCACGGAGGCCATGCTGCTGTCGCTGGTGGGCGGCGTGGCGGGGCTGGCGCTGGCGTCGCTGATGCAGTTCATGTCCTTCTCCACCGCCAACTTCCAGACCTTCTCGGAGCTGGCCTTCGGCTTCAAGCTGAGCACCGCCGTCGTGGTCAAGACGCTGCTGTTCGCCCTCGTCATGGGCTTCATCGGCGGCTTCCTGCCGGCCGTGCGGGCGGCCCGCCTGCGCATCGTGGAAGCGCTGCGGGCCGCCTGAACGGCCGTGGCGCCTATTCGGCGTCCGGCTGCCGCGACGGATGGGCGGCCGCGAACGCGGGCAGCGCCATGCAGTTGGCGTGGATGCGCATGATGGTGGGGTACGGCGCCATGTCCAGCTCGAAACGCTGGGCATTGAACACTTGCGGCGCCAGGCAGCAGTCGGCCATGGTGGGCGTGTCGCCGTGGCAGAAGCGGCCCGTCTGCGGGTCGTTCGCCAGATGCGCCTCCAGCATGGCCATGCCCTCGCCCAGCCAGTGCTTGTACCACTGCGTCTTCACTTCCTCCGACAAACCCAGCGGCCCTTTCAGGTACTTGAGCACGCGCAGGTTGGTGAGCGGGTGGGTGTCGCACGCCACCGTCAACGCCAGCGCGCGCACGCGGGCGCGGGCCAGCGCGCCGGCGGGCAGCAGCGGCGTGGACGGATGCAGCTCGTCCAGGTATTCCATGATGGCGAGCGACTGGTGCACGATGGCGCCGTCGTCCTCCAGCGCCGGGATCAGGGCGCTGGGGTTGACGGCGCGGTATTCGGGCGCCAGTTGCTCGCCGCCATGCCGCAATAAATGAACGGGGATGGCCTCGTAAGCCAGCCCTTTCAAGTTCAACGCAATACGCACGCGGTAGGCGGCGGAACTGCGGAAGTAGGTGTACAGCTTCATTGCTCGATTCTTTCAAAAAAATCCGGCCATACGCGAAACGTGATCAGTGGCCGGCGGCCGCCATGCCGTCGGCCACGGCGCCCTCCGCCACCGGTGGGCGCTCCATCAGCCACAGCATGACGGCGGACAGCAGGGCCGGCACGGCGGCGATGGCGAAGATGGTGCTGTTGGGCCAGTTCATGCGGATCAGTTCTCCGCCCAGCACGGGGCCGACGATGGAGCCGATGCGGCCCACGCCCAGGCTCCAGCCGATGCCGGTGGAGCGCAATGTGGTCGGGTAGTAGCTGCCGGCCAGCGCGTTGACGGCCGGTTGGCCGCCGACGATGCAAAAGCCGGCCACCAGGATGCTGGCGAACAGGAACAGCAGCGACGCTTCCGGACGGCCGATCAGCACGATCGCCACCGCCGCCACCAGGAAGCCGGGGATGAGCACACGGCGGAAACCGGAGCGGTCGATCAGTTGCCCCATGACGAGCGTGCCGATGGTGCCGCCGATCGGCAGCACGGTCCCGGCCAGCACCGCCATGCTGGTCGACAGGCCGGCATCCTTGATGATGGTGGGCAGCCAGTTGGACAGGAAGTACAGGTTCAACAGGTTGAGGAAGTTGACCAGCCAAAGCAGCGTGGTGGTCCAGGCCCGGCCCGCGTGGAACAGCGCCAGCACGGAGCCGCCCTTCTGCGGCGCCTCCTGCACCAGATAACGACTGCCGGCGCCGGCCACCACGGTGGGATCGATGGCGCGCAGCCATTGGGCCACCTTGTCCGTGCGACGTCCGCGCAGCACGAGGAACTGCATGGATTCGGGCAGCAGCGCCAGCATCAGCAGGCCGATGGCCAGCGGCGCCAGGCCGCCGACATAGAACACGGCGCGCCAGCCGAACGCCGGAATCAGCGCCGCCGACACCAGGCCGCCGACCACGGCGCCCACGGTGAAGCCGCACGACACCAGCATCATCAGCGTCACGCGGCGGCGCGCGGGACTGTACTCGCCGGCCAGCGCCATCACATTGGGCATGATGGCGCCCAGGCCCAGGCCCGTGATGAAGCGCAGCACCTGCAACTGCTCCAGCGAGGCGGCCCACGGCGTGACCAGCATGCACACCGAGAAGAACAGCGTGGCGCCGATCAGCACCGGCCGGCGGCCGATCTTATCGGCCAGCACGCTGAACGCGAGCGAACCGACCAGCATGCCCAGCAGCCCGGCGCCGAACACCGGCCCCAGGCTGGCCTTGGTCACATGCCACTCCTGGATGATGGCCGGGGCCACATAGCCCATGGCCTGCACGTCGAAGCCATCCATCAGGATGCACAAGCCGCACAAGAGCAATACGCGAAGCTGGAACCCGCCGACCTTGTTGCGGTCGATGAGCGCCGGGATATCGATCTGACTTTCCATGCTGTCTCCCTGTTCTCTTTTTTTATCCGCTTTTACTGTTTCAACCGCGTCAACCGCGTTCGCGGTAGTGCGTGACGGTCTGCTCGATGGCGCCGAAGATGCTGGCGCCGTCCGCGTCGCGCATCTCGATGCGCACGCTGTCGCCGAACTTCAGGAAGCCCGTCTGCGGCTTGCCGCTCTCGATGGTTTCGTACATGCGCACTTCGGCCAGGCAGCAGTAACCGACGCCGCCATTGGCGATGCTCGATCCGTGCAGGCTGCCCTGCTTGTTGGACACCGTGCCCGAGCCGATGATAGTGCCGGCCGCCAGTTCGCGCGTGGCGGCGGCGTGCGCCACCAGCTGGGCGAAATTGAACGTCATGTCCTCGCCCGCGTTGGGACGGCCGAACGGACGGTGGTTCAGTTCCACCAGCAGCGGCAGGTGCAGCTTGGTGTCGGCCCAGTGCGCGCCCAGTTCATCGGGCGTGACGGCCACCGGCGAGAACGCGCTGGCGGCCTTGGACTGGAAGAAGCCGAAGCCCTTGGCCAGTTCGTTCGGGATCAGATTGCGCAGCGAAACGTCGTTGACCAGCATGATGAGCCGGATCGCCTTGGCCGCGTCGTCCGCGCTGGCGCCCATGCGCACGTCGCCCGTGATGACGGCCACTTCCGCCTCCAGGTCGATGCCCCAGTCCTCGGACAGCGCGTAGATCGGATCATGCGGGCCGATGAAGCTGTCCGAACCGCCTTGGTACATCAGCGGGTCGGTGTAGAACGACGCCGGCACTTCGGCGTTGCGGGCCTTGCGCACCAGTTCCACGTGGTTGATGTAGGCGGAGCCGTCGGCCCACTGGTAGGCGCGCGGCAGCGGCGAGTGGCACAGGCGCTGGTCGAACGGCAGGGCCTCGGCCACGGTGCCGGCGTTGAGCGCGGCGTAGGTCTGCTCCAGACGCGGCGCGATGGCGTCCCAGTCGTCGAGCGCATGCTGCAGGGTGGCGGCGATTTGCGGCACGGCCACGCAGCGCGACAGGTCGCGGCTGACGATGACGAGGGCGCCGTCGCGGCTGCCGTTCTTCAGGGTGGCGAGCTTCATTATTGCTGGCCCTCCGATTCCGGTTCATGCATCCAGGCCGCGTGGCGCGGCGCCTTGCGCGTCTTCGACCACTCCTCCAGCATCTCCCATTTGACGGCGTCGAGCTTCTGGTACATCTCCGGCGTGCCGATGTTGGCCGCCAGCTCCAGCCGGTGGCCGTTGGGGTCGAAGAAGTAGATCGACTTGAAGATGGTGTGGTTGACGGGACCCAGCACGTCGATGCCGGCGGCCACCAGGCGCTCCTTGGCGGCCAGCAGTTCGTCCATGCTCTCCACCTCCAGCGCCAGGTGCTGGACCCAGGCCGGGGTGTTGCGGTCGCGGTCCATCGGCGCCTGGGTCGGCAGCTCGAAGAAGGCCAGCACGTTGCCGTGGCCGGCGTCCAGGAACACGTGCATGTACGGGTCCGGCGCCTTGGTCGATGGCACTTCGTTTTCGGCGATGGCCAGCACGAAGTCCATGTTCAGGTGTTTGACGTACCACTCGACGGTCTGCTTGGCGTCGATGCAGCGGTAGGCCACGTGGTGGATTTGCTTGATCTTCATCTGTGTCTCCGGTTAAGTCCTCATGCAGAGCATTAGAATCCAGATTCAGATATCATACAAACAGTATTTTCTTAGCCATTTATCAGATTTTCTTATGAATCCCAGCCTGCGACAGATGCGTGCCCTGGTGGCCGTGGCCAAGACCGGCAGCTTCACGCTGGCCGCCGAGTACCTGCACGTGACCCAGTCGGCCCTGAGCGGCCAGATCAAGGAGCTGGAACAGGTGCTGGGCGTGACGGTGGTCGAGCGCACCACGCGGCGCGCCCAGTTGTCGGAACTGGGGCGCGAACTGTATCCGCTGTTCGACAAGATGCTGCAGGACCTCGACGGCGCCATGGCCGACATCGCCAGCCGCAAGGCGCTCAAGAAGGGCATGGTGCGGGTGGCGGCGCCACAGATGATGTCGTGCACGCTGTTGCCCGAGGTGATCGCCGCCTACCAGGCCGCCCAGCCCGCGATCCAGGTGCGGCTGGTCGATTGCCCGCTGGAGCAGGTGACGGCCCGCGTGTTCAGCGGCGAGGTCGATTTCGGCATCGGCCCCGAGCGCGACCCCACGGCCGAGATCGACGCCGTGCAATTGCTGGAAATGCCGTTCGTGCTGGTCTATCCGCCCGGCCACCCGCTCGAACAGCGCGAGCGCGTGACGTGGGCCGACGTGGCCGACTATCCGTTCATCTCGCTGCAGGGCCAGTTCACGGAACGGTTGCTGCGCGACATGCACGCCTCGTTCCGCGACATCTCGCTCAGCCCCTACAACGAGGTCACGTTCATGACGACGGCGCTGGCCATGGTCGCCGCGCGGCTCGGCATCACCGTCTGCCTGCCCTACGCGGCGCAGATGGTCAAGCTGTACGGCCTGCAGATGCGCCAGCTGTTCGAGCCCGAGCTGACGCGGCGCTTCTTCGTCTACACCAAAAACGCGCGCGCGCTGTCGCCGGCGGCCGACAGCTTCGCCACCTTCCTGCACCAGTTCGTGGCCGGCCACGAGTGGAACGTCCCGCCGGCCTGACGGGCGCCGGCCAGCGGCGCCGTCCCGGCACAGCGGGCGGAATCGTCCATTATTGCAATAAACTATATGCTTTTTACCTATTGGCAACACAATTGCCACAAGGATATACTGCGCGATGCTTTACGCCAGTTGAATACAATAGACCAATGAACATCCTCCATATCGACACCTGCGCCCTCGGCGACATCAACGGCTCGCGCCAGGCCTCCGCGGCCGTGGTCGCCACGCTGTGCCCGGACGGCACGGCGCGGGTCGTGTACCGCGACCTGGCCGCCGCGCCGCTGTCGCACATCAGCGGCCCGCTGCTGCAAGTGCTGCGCCAGCATTGGGATGACGCCATCCCGCTCAACGCCGAAGTGCGCGCCGAAGCCGCGCTCAGCCAATCGCTGCTGCGCGAGTTCCTCGACGCCGACCTCGTCTTGCTGGCCGCGCCGCTGTACAACTTCTCCATCCCGTCCGTGCTCAAGGCCTGGCTGGACCGGATCCTGCACCTGGCCCCGACGCTGGACGCCGCGGACAGGCAAGCGGCCCTGGCCGGCAAACGCGTGCTGCTGATCACGTCCTGCTGCAGTCCGGCCGAACAGCCCGAGCAGCAGCGGATCATGGACGAGCACGAACGACACCTGGCCCGCGTGTTCCGCCACATCGGCATCGCCCAGCCGGAATTCCTGCGCATCGCCACCGACGACGAGGGCAAGCTGTGCATGCCCGACATCCTGCCCACGCCCACGCTGGCGCCCTGAGCCACGCTGCGCAACTTGCCTGACGCAAGTGTTGCTTCCGGCCTATAATGTCCGGGTGCCGGCCCGGCGGCCGGATCGTCATCCGAACCATTGCGCACCATGATTGCCAACACCATCGCCGTCAACGAAAAGATGGACAAGTTCGACGGCTGCCACAGCGTCTGGCTGTTCGGCTACGGCTCGCTGATCTACAAGGCCGACTTCCCCTACCTGGAGCGCCGCCCCGCCAGCATCGCGGGCTGGACGCGCCGCTTCTGGCAAGGCTCGCACGACCATCGCGGCACACCGGAAGCGCCGGGCCGCGTGGTGACCCTGATCCGCGAGGCGGACGCCATCTGCCACGGCATGGCCTACCTGATCACACCCGACGTGTTCGGCCACCTCGACCACCGCGAGAAGAACGGCTACCTGCGCCTGGCCATCCCGATCCGGTTCGACGACGGCCGCAGCGAGGAAGGGCTGGTCTACATCGCCACGGAAGACAACACGGCGTTCCTCGGCGCCGCCTCCGAGGAAGACATCGCGCGCCACATCGCCCGCTCGTCCGGCCCCAGCGGCCCCAACAGCGACTACCTGAACCACCTGGCCTC
The DNA here is from genome assembly GCF_058801745.1 of Rugamonas sp. GW822-FHT03B10. NCBI lineage: Bacteria > Pseudomonadati > Pseudomonadota > Betaproteobacteria > Burkholderiales > Oxalobacteraceae > Rugamonas > Rugamonas sp. GW822-FHT03B10. The sequence continues at coordinate 339,295 of NZ_JBXANP010000005.1, forward strand.
CGCCCTGCGCGAACTGGGCCAGCACGACCAGCACGTGTTCGCCATCGAACGCCATCTCGCCGAACTGCACGGCCAGGCTTCCTGACCGGACGGCCAGTCGCCGCCTCCTAACGCATCGCCTGGCCTTTGCATACGCCAGATCAATACCCGTCCATCGGCGTCCGATTTGTTATCAAAAAATGACCATACTATGTGCCATGGCGGCACATTGCCCGCTCGACCTACATCTTCGAAGCAGGAGGGAGACTATGGATTTCCGCAACACGACCGTGGCCACGCGGCTGACGGCGGGCTTTGGCCTGATCATCATGGTAGGCATGGCTGTGGCCAGCTACGGCCGTGCCCAACTGGGCACGATCGGCACTGAAATGCACCTGCTGGTGAACGACCGCATGGTCAAGTACGACCAGCTCAACGAGGTCCAGGACAACGTCAACCTGGTGGCGCGCGCCGTGCGCAATGTGGTGCTGCTGTCGGACCACGACGCCAGGCAGGAGGAAGTGGGCCGGATCAACGGCGCCCGCGAAGCCATCGGCAACACCCTGCACAAGCTCGACGGCGACGGCGTCGCCGACCAGGGGAAACTGCTGCTGCAACGCGTCGTGGAGGCGCGCGCCCCCTATCTCAAGACACTCGACAAGGCCATCGCGCTGGGTCTGGACAACCGCAACGAGGAAGCAAGGGACACGCTGCTGAACGAGGTCCGCCCATCGCAGGCAACCTTCTTCAAGGCGCTCGACGACATGCTGGCGCACCAGCGCGCGAGTATGCGCGACAGCGCCGCCGAAGCGCAATCGACCGTCAGCCACGCCGGCACCGCCATGCTGCTGGCGACCGCGCTGGGCGCCGTGCTGGGCGCGCTGGCCGCCTATCGCATCACGCGCTCGCTGACGCGCGAACTGGGCGGCGAACCGGCCTATGCCGCCAACGTGGCCCGTGAAATCGCGGCCGGCAACCTGGCCGTCGACGTGCGGCGGCGTCCCGGCGACCAGCACAGCCTGCTGGCCGCCATGGGCGCCATGCGCGACAGCCTGGCCAAGGTGGTCAGCAGCGTGCGCCACAGCTCCGACAGCGTGGCGACGGCCAGCGCGGAGATCGCGCAGGGCAATCTGGACCTGTCGGGCCGCACCGAGGCGCAGGCCAGCGCGCTGGAGGAGACGGCGGCGTCGATGGAACAGCTGTCGTCCACCGTGGCGCAAAACGCCGACAGCGCGCGCCAGGCCAACCAGCTGGCCGCCGACGCCAGCGCCGTCGCGCGCGAAGGCGGCGAGGTGGTCGGCGAGGTGATCCAGACCATGAAGGATATCGATGACGCCAGCCACAAGATCAGCGACATCATCGCCGTGATCGACGGCATCGCCTTCCAGACCAACATCCTGGCGCTCAACGCGGCGGTCGAAGCGGCCCGCGCGGGCGAACAGGGCCGGGGCTTCGCCGTGGTGGCCAGCGAGGTGCGGGCGCTGGCCGGGCGCAGCGCCGAGGCGGCCCGGGAAATCAAGACCCTCATCGGCGACAGCGTGGTGCGCGTCGAACAAGGCGCGGCGCTGGTGGACAAGGCGGGCCGGACGATGGATGCCGTGGTCGAGGCGATCGGCCGCGTGAGCGCGATCGTCGGCGAGATCAGCGCGGCCAGCCGCGAGCAGGCCACCGGCGTGGCGCAGGTGACGGAAGCGGTCACCCAGATGGACGAGGCGACCCAGCAAAACGCGGCCCTGGTGGAGCAAATGGCGGCAGCGGCCGCCAGCATGCGCGGCGAGGCCCAGGAGCTGGTGCAGGCCGTGGCCACCTTCCAGCTCGAACATGGGCTGGCCGGCGGCCCGCGTCCCGCTGTCGCCAAGGCCCCCCCCGCCCGTCATGACGCCCCGGCCATGGACCGTGACGTGATCGCGTTCGCGCCGCCGAAGCGCCGCACGGCGCCAACGGCGGCAACTCCGGCAACAGCGGCGTCCAACACCAGCGCACGCACCGCGCGACAGTCGGCCGCCAGGTCCGGCACGGACGGCGCGGACGAATGGGAAGAGTTCTGACGTGATGCGCATGGCGCGTCCTCCATCCGTGGCACGCTAGCCGAACAGATCCAGTTGTCCCTCGCCCGCCCCGCTGGCCCGCGCGCCCAGCGGGGGTATCACCAGCGGGCGGCGGAACTGGCTGGCGTCGAGTTGATGGAAACGGCCGCTGTGGCCGGACAAGCCCAACCGCGCCGCAGCGATCGAAAACCGCTGCCGTATCAGTTCCGCCCACACCCCCTCGCCCTTCATGCGCGTGCCGAAGTCGCTGTCGTAGTCCTTACCGCCGCGCATTTCCCGCACCCGGTTCATCACGCGCTGGGCCCGCTCAGGATAGTGCGCCTGCAACCATTGCTGGAACAGGGGATTCACTTCCCATGGCAGGCGCAGCACGATGTAATGGGCGGACGTGGCGCCCGCCTCGTGCACGGCCTCCAACAAACGCTCGATCTCGGGTTCCGTGATGAACGGAACGATGGGCGAAATGCTCACCCCCACCGGAATGCCGGCCTCGGCCAGCGTGCGGATGGTGCGCAGCCGGCGCGCGGGCGCGGCCGCGCGCGGCTCCAGCGTGCGCGCGATGGCCGGGTCCAGCGTGGTGACGGTGATGGCCACAGCCGCCTGCCGCCTGGCCGCCATCGGCGCCAGGATGTCGATATCGCGCTCAATCAGGGCCGACTTGGTGATCAGGCCGACCGGGTGTTCGCATTCCTGCAGCACTTCGAGCACGCCGCGCGTGATGCGCAGCTCACGCTCGCAAGGTTGATAGGCATCCGTGTTGACACCGAGCGCGATCGACTCCGGCACGTAGGACGCCTTGGCCAGTTCGCGCCGCAACAACGCCGGCGCGTTGACCTTGGCGAAGATCTTGCTCTCGAAGTCGAGCCCCGGCGAAAGGCCCTGGTAGCTGTGCGTGGGGCGCGCGAAGCAATAGATGCAACCATGACTTATGTTGACCCGTTTTGTTCACGATTTTGCGACTTCCTCTTTGTACACCTGAGCTTAACTTGCACTTATCCACATCCTGCTGTTCATGAACACTTATGTGCGGGACTTGAACTAACGACGCATTTGTCGTTGTATCAAGTTGCTTCTTGACCATCCAGACAGAGGGCGACGACGTCCTGTACAAGCAGATTGAGAGGCACTGTTAGCGAGGGCTTGCAATCATAGCGAGTAAGCTAGAGCCGTCGGAGCCACAGGATTCTCTAGGTCGTCCGCGCACGATTGCGTGTATACATAAATATAATGATGTATAGCTCCGTCAGCTTATACGCGGCTAGCCGCCACCGTTTCTCATAGAACGCCGCCACCCATTCGCCTAGACCGCCGCCACCCATTCGCCTAGAACGCCGCCATACGTTATCTTGGAACGCCGCCACCAAGACCCTGTAATATTCGTAGAACGATTTCGATTCGGCTAAGTGTCCAGCCCCGTCTGTTCACAAACGCGTTTTACAGATAGCTCGGGCTTCCGGCGTTGCCACTCCTTGAGTGCCCGAATCGGTGTTTTTGAATCGATAGCGCGCTGCGGTACGTGGTGGTTGTACAGCTTGAGTTAGTTGTGCAGCGTCTTCTCCAAGTCAGCCTAGCTATCGAAGCGGGTTTGCTGAAGGAGCTCGCTGATACGGTCATTGAAGCGTTCGACCACGCCATTGGTTTGTGGATAATGGAGCGGCGCCAAGCGGTGTTCGATAACCATCCTACACTTTCAGGCGCACGCCGAGGCGGGCTGCGGTCAGCCCCTGCTCTGCCTGGCCAACATTCTCCATCGCTTCGCGCTCGCGCGAATCCTTGCAGTGGCGTGAAGGCTGGAGCATAGTCGACTGCGCTTGCGCCAGGGTTAGCCAGCACCAGGACTGTATCACTCGCCGAAAATCGACATCGCTGCCGGCATGGTCGATCGTTTCCTGAATGAACGTATTATCGACTGAGGACTTCTCGGAGCTCACTTCGTACAAGACAAAGCAATTCCTCGCACGACTGGTCGTCAAATTTTTTGAGATAGGCCAAGATCAGGAGGGTTAGCGGATGGACAGTCAGGGGAACAGCCAGCTCATCAATCTTTTGCAGCGTTGGCTGCTTTAACCCACGTTCCAGTTCACTGATGTAGGTGCGGCCAGATTCATGCGCGAAATCCTCTTGGGTTAGGCCTCGAGCAAGTCGTACTGCTCTAAACGCGGCACCGAACTGATTCTGTTGCTTCATGTTACCCCACTTGTTGGAGCCCCATGAGAATACAATGCATGCTATAGTGCTACACGCTATAGCGTGCATTGTGGTTTGCCGCTAGTAATTTTGATACTCAAATGCCTGAACTCGTTATTTCCACTTTTGATGTCCCGAAGCTCTCTGTCCCAGCATTTAAACTTTTGAAGGCAGCAGTGCATTACGCGCAGAGAAACGGACAGACCGCGCCGCATAAATTGAGTATCCACGAGTTCTGCAGTTGGGCATGCTTGCCTTTGCTCACAGTCGAGGACTTTTCGATGTTGTTAAAAGAAGCAAGTAAAACATTGGCTGTAGTTGAGGTTATCGACACTTCCTCTCCGGATCGGAATGATTTGCCATACGCAAGTTGGCCAGTCTTCAGTGAGGTAGGGATAGACGGATCCAGCTTCACTTTCGAAATCAGCTGTCGCACTTTCGACGAACGGTTGTTAGCAAGTCTTCCAATGCTGCAAACTGCCGGGCAACAACCAAATCGATATTGTCATCGGCCGGAGTCCGCACTAAGGATAAGCCGCACGAGGTTCTCTCGGTTGAGCAGATTTAATGCAATCAGCTAAATATGCAAACCGACGCCCCGTCCTAGGGCGGCCACTTGGCTGCAGCCGTTGGAACTTCTCGGCAGAGCATTCTTTTAGTGATAAGTTCGAGCGCTCGAAGATGCTAAGCATTGGGATGGCGGAGCGAGTAGTGTGCTGCCATACTGGTCACTATTCAGACGATCCATCCAATGTCTAAGATACCTATAATGGCGGCCGTGAACAGGCGATTCCTTGCCGATTTTCAAGCCAGAGAACGTCAACATATTGCCGAACTTGCCGCTGTTGGCCAGTTGGTCGGACTTGAGCGAATAGCAGAGCTGTTAGGAGTAACCTGTCAAGTTATCGCCGATGAGGAAACAAGCTACCGTATCTTTTCCCTGAACGCTGACGATGGCAGTAGGCTATATCCGCGATTCTATGCATCACGGTGCCTAAATCGGGAACTGCTTGAGGCGGTGAGTATAGAATTGAGCGACCTACCCGGGGCCAGTAAGTGGCAATTCTTTAATGGCGTGCGGCTATCATTAGGTACCCGAACACCCCTTGAAGCAATTGAAGCCGGCGAATCTAGTTTAGTTCTAGTAGCAGCAAGAGCTTACAGGGAAGCCTGAGTGGATAGTTTTAGTGTAGCAACCAATCGATTCGACTATCAGTCCAAGTGCCGGTGAGATGGTTCTCCAATTGTTCAATTCAATAGCGGTGTGCACAATGTGCCGCCATACTCGTCTCTTTCAAGACGATTCCCCCCCCACCACCACGGGTATGAATGCGACAATTTAAAAAAGCAAACGAGCGATCCCTCGTGGTCTTCGCTATAAAAGAGCGTCAACATATTGTTGAGCAGACAGCGGTGGCTCGCCTGTTTAAAGCTGATCGTTTCGCTTCTTCGAGAGACTCATGAGAAACCCCTTTACGCTAAGCCCACGTCAAATAGCTGATGAATTACTGTTTCCCGGCCCGCTTCATATGGGGATGGCTTCTGGCGTGTTTGTTCAACTGCCCTCAACCGACGAGTCCGCACAATTCTTTTGGGACTTGGCGCCAATGTTAGAGGCTGGCGGCATGCTCGTGATGGTGGTTGATGCGGCCAGACTTCAAGCGAAGGATGGTCTTTCAGTCCTTTCGCAACTTGTTCGCGATCGATGTGACCCCGCGTCTGCTGGTATTGGCAAAGACTTGACGTTTGCTGATGCCCTTGCGAACATTCTAAACGTCCAGCCACTGACCATTGCCCTGCTCCTTGGCGGCGCACAGCGACTTTCGGCTGAAGCCGATGACCGGATATTGAAAGCTATAAAGGCAGCCAGAGATATGGTCAATCTAGAACCCAGCGCAGCAGGCAGATTCCGAATGGTAGCAACCTGGATCCTGCCCGCCAACCCATGCAGTTACGTCGAGAATCGCCGCAGCGCTTTTTATGGCGCAACTGCGGTGCGCTTACCAGCCGTCGATAGACAAAAAGCAGGTGCAAACACTGCCGGCAGGAACTAAGGTGGGGCTTAGGACACCAAATAATAGCCACACCATGAGAGATTCGAATTCGCCTTAAGCCACGTCATCATTGCGATTTTTGAATAAAACTTAGTATCAATGCCCGCGTAGTTTTCCATGGTAAATCCTCCCATGGTGGGTTGGCTGGCGTGGCAAGACAGCCGATTAGCGCGAGAGTTGTACCCGGGATTTGATCTGGTACAAACAGCAAAAGGGCCTTGCTGTACATGTCCCCACTTGACGTGACCTAGACCGTCAGATGAGTTCGAGCTCGGTGAGGCCGCTTCCGCCCCTTTTCGGACGTTCAAAGTTTAATGCCAAACTTTTCTCGAAGATGGATTGCTAAATATCTACCATAACCAGCATCGACGACCTGTTTGGCAGTTGGCAAGTATTTGTCGACAAATCCTTCCATCAAATAATAGAAATCTTCGAAAGCGTGGTCGCACTGTGCACACACTAACCGCTGATTCACATCTGACAAAAAGGTGCTCCTTATTTCATCTATTTTATTGAGATTAATATACCAAGTATCACACTCGTAACACTGGACTGAAATATGGCCACATGAGGGGCAGCGGAGAAAAACCAAGTCTTCATCACCACAGCATTTGAAACGGGCATATTCAACATCCTCATCGGTGAGCAAGGCGAGGTTCTGTGGTTTAATGTCGGTCATTAGGTTTATAATTCAATATGTAATAGGTACTGCAATGGCCGTTAATGGCCGCAAGCCGTCTTGTTATTTCTTATCCTCTTCGGATACCTTTGGGCTAGTGTCGACCCAACCAGGGCGGAGTCCTTTAGCAAACTCGTCCCTGACCTTGGCCAATGAATACTTATCACCCATGTCTGCTTCAATTTCGCCGATGCAGCCCCAACAGTCGCCACCGCAGTCAAGCGACAACGGCTCATCTTTCTGGTCCAGTTTTCGACCGCATATGCCGCATGCATTAGGCATCTTCAAATTCCCATAGTCCGTTCTTGGCCGGAATGAGACCACTGCTATTTCATAATTCGTCCTTACATAACTCCTTTAGGAGATTCGGGGATATTGACGGTTTTAAAAATTTGTTCGCTGTGAGATAGCCGATAATTTTCCCGTTTTTAATCAACACAGGGGGAGTTGTTGTGTATTTATTGAAAGGAGAATACGTGCTGTACTCGCCGCCAAAGCCACCATATTGATTCCAGATTGACTTTGCACTATATTCACTTCCGTACTCACCGTACTCATTAAAGATGGATTTATTATCATAGGGGTTAGATATTTTCCCCAGAGGAGTATTTTGATTATCCTGTGCAATTAGGCTTGCATCCTTCACTATCGAGCAAACTTCCTCGCTGAATGCTGGGAGCGCAATCAATGCTGAAATAGCAATATACAGGATGTATCTGGCCACGCGCATGAAGTTACCTTGGGAGACGATTTTGTAAGAAGGGTGTTGGCATGCAAGCATAACATTTTGCAATATCGCAAATATCACACTTTGTCACCATACTCGACCAAGAACGCCTAAGCCTTCTAGAGACAGTGGATTCCTAGAGTCTTCTATGAAGAAAGGCAGCTTGTGGCCGAACCCGGCTAAGTCGCCTCAAGATAGCACTCTTGCCGAGTGGGAAGGCTCACATTTTTTACACCTGGCGCTTACGCCACGAAAGGTGCGATCCGCAAGTAGAACCGCAGAAATTTACAGTCACTTCCTTCAAATAGCCCCTACTCGCCGCTCACCTTTGAGATCCATTCATGAACAGGTCTTAAGTGGTCGATTGCAGATGACAACTCTTCGATAGAGTCGCGCAATGGATCGATTGGAGTCCATATCGTGAGATGAGGCGAAACCGGCATATCCGTCGTACTCACATCCGGCCCAGCTTTCCTCACCACAGTCACAGCTTGACGACCTCGCCCACGATAACCACGATCTTTGTTGAGACAATTAATGCCTTCGGTAAGTATCGCATGCCATAAATCTTCTGTGATTTCGGGCAAACGAAATTCTCGTCCACCCAAATTTTTCTCGAGGATATCCGGCCTTGAAGCTGCCTGCCAAGCGTCGCGAGCGAATCGCAGGGTGATGTCCCTGGGGGCGCGCAGAAGAGACACAAGTCGTAATAATGTCGGCATCTCTAGTTCGGACTTTATCAGTCTAGCAATCGGCCAATCACGATACTCCATGCCTTCTAGATTGACTCCTACACACGCTTTCCGGTCGTTCGGGTATATCGCAAGATTCCATTGAACTCCATCACGTCCATCACTAATCCCAAAATACGGCTTGTTTAATTGACCGAATGGACGGCCTTTAACATTCAGCAGTTCATTGAAACCATCTAATAAATGGGCGTATATTTCATCCTTGTTTGAACGCACAGATTGTTTTCGGCGTTCAACACTTCTAATTGACGCAACGGGATCTTCTTTCTGAGTTTCTGCAATCGCTACTATTCTTACATCTGGCGCTGAATTCAATATGGACTGAATTGCAACAATCGCGTCGTCCGGATGAAGATTGAAAAACTCGCGCCTTTTCTGCCGAAGTGGCTGGAGCTTTGTATGAACAAGAGATTCAAACTTCCGGCAGTCGTTCACTGCGATCTGATGTGTTACTTCCCAAAGAAAATCGCCAGTCGAACTTTTATTGATTTCGGCACAGCGAACAGATGGATTTCTAGCTGTTTTTCCGATCTTGGATACCGGAAGATCGATGTCCTTTACCCCGAGGACATATAAATAACCTTCCTCAACATCAGATTGTTTTTCCATATTAGGTTACGCAGTTATTAAAGAAATGAACTCTCGAAAAAAATCCACATGGCGTGAGGACGGGGACCACAAGTTTGGATTTCTCCCATTGTAATGAGATAGCTTCCTGCCGTCTGGTTATGGCCGATAGTGGCATGTCACGCAGACAGTTTAGCTAATGCTTTTAGCGCGGGCTGCTTCAAATACATCCAGTCGTATTGACTGAGAGTGACCAAAGCTGCTTCATGTTCTCGGAGCATGTGGGCAGGAAAGTCGGCAACTGTGTTTGCCGCCGCCCACGGTGCATCCCCCATGTCTTCACCTTCAAGAGCAATATCGATGAGCACCGCCAGTAATTCTTCATCCTTATAGTGTTGGGCGAAATATTCATCGACAATTGCACTAGTTGGAGTGGAAGTCGTCCAGATAAGAAGCTCCCGAAGATTGGCGGAATCTTTGTGGCCCTTCGAAATTGCTAGTCGTGCAGCCGAGAGGGCTGCATTTGCATATTCTGTGCTCATTGCACTTACTTTCTTTAAAAAGGGAACGTCTGCAACTGGCCGGTTTCGGCCGAAAGGTACAGGATACCAGCTTGCCGAAATGAAAAAGTCACACAATCCCACTGCGCCGTGTAACGTCGTCGAAGAAGCGCATATTTGAACTCCAACCCAATGGAGGTCGATCATGGACACTCAAACTATGGCACGTGAACAGAACGTTCCGTGGAACAAAGGCAAGCTGGTGGGGCAGAAGGCGCCATTCAGGATCAGTGAAATATGGGCGATTAGAGTTCGCCTGGAAATTTATGGGCGCCGGCGCGACTTGGCGCTGTTCAACTTGGCCATCGACAGCAAATTGCGCGGCTGTGATCTGGTTCAGCTGCGCGTGCAGGATGTTTGCCATGGCAACTATACGGCGAGCCGCGCAACGGTGATGCAACAGAAAACCAAACATCCGGTGCAATTCGAATTGACCACAGGCACGCGGAAGAGTCTCGCCGAATGGATTAGTCACGCCGAACTAAAGCACAACGATTATCTCTTCCCCAGCCGTATCGGCGATTCGCCGCATATCTCGACCAGGCAGTATGCACGCATCGCGCATGGGTGGTTCGAGGAAATAGGTTTAGATCCCACGGCTTACAGCACGCATACCCTGCGCCGGACTAAACCAACTCTGATCTATCGTCGAACCAAGAACCTTCGTGCCGTACAGCTTTTGCTCGGCCACACACGGTTATTTGCTAGTACAGCGAGTATCATAAACAGCGTAATAAAATGGCATGCAATAGGACTTGCGCCCGATCGGAGGATCATCAACATTGAACCTTGCTAGTCCATATTTATAATATACAATACTATTCATACAATAAATTCGCGCTTCGGTGGCCGTACTACTCCAAGGATCAATAACATGACAGACGTAAATAATGAGTTGTTGAACATTGTAAGAAGCAGTGCATTCCCTAACGATGTTCGAGTGGGCGCAGCTCAAGGACTGGACTATAGCGCTGGCGCAGAGGAGAGAAAGGCACTAGTTGACGTCGCGAAAAGCAGCGCCTATCCGAATGATGTCCGTGCTGCTGCTGCTAAAGCTGCAGGCCATGCCACTCAACGGTTGATCTAGTCGGAAAGCTGATGCTGTGACCGCTAGGCTGGTCAAAAATCGCTAAACCAGACAACTTCTATGTCGACGATAACCACGAGCGCCTTCTCATCACGTCATGTCGGCGTCGCGGCAGAAGCATTTGCGGCGGCCGTGTTCGCCCAGTGCGGCGTGGACATCTCGGTGCAATACGGCGCAAATCAGCCGGAGTATGACCTTATCGTTGCGCGAGCTGACGATCTAATGAAGGTATCCGTTAAGGGAAGTAAGGACGGAAGTTGGGGGCTGACTCAGTCTTACTTGGCCGAAGCCAACTACCACGGTGCGGCTGACAAGTGGTTGGCCCGCCACAAGAGTAAGACCGTCATGTGTTTTGTTCAGTTTAAGGACGTGCACATAGGCGATATGCCAAGAATTTACTTGGCGACGCCAGCTGAAGTTGCCACAAAGCTCAAGTCTGCCTCTGGTGGCCGAGGCGACACTATTCTCCACGAGCGATATACCCGTGGTCCCAAAGCTGCCGGCGCCGGCACCTTGGAGGAAATACCGCAAGGTTGGCGATTCTCGCCAGAGAGGGTTAATGAGCTTCTGCTGGCAACCAGACAAGTTCCGGCTATGCAGGCCTCGTAAAAAAGGGAGACATCGTGTGCGGCTGAGTCTGCACCATCGTGAACCGCTCCATGCCCAGCCTGGTAAAAGTAGAATATCGTATAAACGGTTTATAAGGAATCACATGTCTATTAGTTTCACTGAGGGCTATTCATAGGCTTGATATAGGAATTGTCGTACATTTTGTTCAGAGCGGTGTCAATCCTTGACGCCCGCGTCCGCTGTAGTTCGTGCACTAGGAGGAAACAAATTGAACGAAGAACTTTTCGAGATTGATCCTGCGTCATCAATTCTGTTTCTGGGTTCAGGATTTTCTGTCGGTGCGGAGAACATTCGTTGCGGAGCCATGCCTACTGGCAAGGGATTGAAAGAAGAGTTTGCGAGCGCTTTGAAAGTTAGTGCAGATGCTTATGACTTGGTAACCCTCGCTGATGAATTCGCTCGGTGTAAGGACTTTGATCTCTATGAGACGGTCTACGAATTATTCAGTACGGCGAGGGCGCTGGATCATCAGAAGGTAATCGTCGCCGACAGATGGCGACGTATTTACACCACCAATTATGATGACCTCGTGGAGTGGATCCATCTTGACTCGCACATTCCATTTCATTCGTACAGTTTCGACGATATCAAGCCGTCGCGTTTGGAGACCGGTGCGATTGTCCACCTGCACGGCTCCATCCGGAATGCGACAAAGGAGAACGTGCTCAAGCAACTAGTTCTAAACGAATCATCTTACGTCCGGCAGCATGTCGAGCGCTCGGTTTGGTATGACGAGTTCGTGCGCGATCTAAGTTTTTGCACAAGCTGTTTTTTCATTGGATACAGCCTCGCAGACATGCACGTCGCGGCCTTATTGATGAAAAATGAACATCTCCGAAAAAAAATCTTCTTCATCACGCGCGACCTGGGAGATGCAATCTTTAACCGCCGTGTGGACCCGTATGGGACAATCCTACCGATTGGTGCTGACGGCTTTGCCGACCTTTGCAAGAGGTTGCCCCGTCCCTCAATGACCATGGATCCTGCTCGTCTAAAGGCATTCAAATACCTGGATCCTCAAAAGGACAAGCGAACGCTTGCCCCATCGACGCCTATCGAAATCCTCAACCTGGTCGCTTACGGTAAGTTCAGCGAAACGCGCTGCATGACCACGCTGCCAGAATCTAAGTATGTGATCGCGAGAACCAACACAGTTGCGGAAACGCAGCAGCTACTCCTCGGCCACAAGTGCATCCTGGTGCACTCACGACTTGGCAATGGGAAGACAATTTTCCTTCACATCTTGGCTCATAAGCTTGCAGAAGATGGTTACCAGTGCTTCCTCTGCAAGGAGAACACTGAGTTGCCTAGTCACGATTTAGATGTCCTAGCGCAGCTAAAGAAGCCCGTAATTCTTTTCGATTCCTACAATACGGCGATTGAGATCATTCCTCTATGTTCTCAACTAGAAAACGTCAAGTTCGTCGTGGCAGTGCGAACAGGCGTACAGGAGGTTCGCCTGCATGAGATTCGATCCAAGCTGCCAGCCTCGCTGGCAATTCAAAGTCTCAATAAACTTGACCCAATTGACCGATCGGATCTTAAGTCGCTCCTTAATATGTCAGGTGTACGAGTCGACGAACTAGAGAGAGAAATCGATAAGAGCCGGGAGCTCCGGGATGTTGTTGTATCTCTATATCAGAACAAGCTCATTCAAGACCGGGTCGCGACCGAACTGGATCCGCTGATGCGACAGAAAGAGGCTCGAATGATTATAGTCTGCGCCAATCTTGTGAAATGGATCGGGGGGGATCTTGAGGTGAGTTTTCTGCGTGCCGTAAGCGGGGATGATCCATTTGCGTTACGGGGAATAGGCAGCGATATGGTACTCGATCTGCTGCAATTCGATGATGACAATGTACAGGCTCGTTCCGCGCTGTTCTCGGAGTACCTGATCCGGAACCACTTCGAAACGGCGTGGATAATTGATGCCGTATATTGCCTGATAGTGGAAGCTGTCCGACGCAAGCGAGAACGCGTCTATCAAAAAATCCTTGGAAGCTTGATGCGATTTTCAGCGCTGGACTGGGCACTTCAACGGGATCCAAACAGGCATACGGCGTTAATCGCACTCTATGAGCGGCTTCATCGCGACAGTGCCGTAAATGAGGAGCCGCTGTTCTGGCTGCAGTACGCGATCCTAATGATGTCCAGTGATGATATGGACGCTGCTGAGCGATTCTTACTCACGGCGTACAACCGGGCCGAAGCAAATCCTGGTTTTAAAACTTACCAGATCGACACTCAGGCCTTGCGCTATCTGCTCGTCCGCGAAGCGCGCGATTCTGCCGCTTCCGTCACACGTTATGACCAACTTCTCGATAAGCTTCGGCGAGTCATCCCGATGCTGGCCGACGAAAGTCACCGTGCGCACGCAGTTCACGTGATGTTGGAAATTGAACCGTTTATGTTTGCTAGGGCGAATGCGTTGTCGTTGACGCAGAAAAATGAGTTGGTGGTGGAGTTCGACAAAATTCTTACCGCTCTGGCTAAATTTGATATGTTGGCGCAAGCCGAGACGGCTTCGATTCCCGCCAGCCAGAGCGTCGAGCGCGCAAAGCGCACCATCTGGTCGTCTTGATAGAGCGGGAAGGATTCGAGCCGTTCGGCTCCACAGTTAAGCGACAGCAAGAACAAATGCACTGAGTATGTGATAAGCACCTGGGCCAAATTGATTGTGATAGTAATACGCCAGGAACGCCAGCATGACGGCACTTATGATATTTCTCACTCACAAGTCCACGGTTGGAGAGCACGGTGCGCTACCTGGGCATCGAGGTCGACGATGCCCTTGAAATAGCCGAGCAAACCGACTCATAGCGTGAAATTTGAACGGCGTGCGGCGAAGTATTTATCGGACCAGGTATTGGTTTTTATCCTTGCCCACTAACCACTTCGGTGCGCGTCCACGTCCGGTCCACGTGTCGCCAGTAGCCTGGTCTTTATATTTGATTTCCACAGGCTTGCGAGCAGCCTTAGGGGCTTTGGCTGTCCCGGCGATATCAGCGACGGTCAATCCAAACTCTTTCATGATGGACTGAATCTGGGCGCGGGCCGCAGTCACCTCGGCGCGACGAGCCTCTTCGGCCTTCGCCTGTAATTCTGCGATTTGCTTTTTGATTTCTTGATAAGAAGTTGACATAGATGACCCTTTCAATTAGTGGGGATGTGTTGATTGTACACGGAGCGGTTGAGAACTCAATTAGTCATGACACAAGCATATTCCGCCATTCACGCTACTTGGATGCATCTCTTGAGTGAGACAGCAGGTATTTTTCATTTCCGCAAGATGGTATCCTCCTAGGAACCTGAAGTCGGCCAATAGTGACGCCCATATCGTTCACATTACCCGCCCAACTATATCTTCGCTTATGAGGCCCAGATGGCCATTTCGTTGTCCTCGGATGACGTCTGTTGCGGCCTAAAAAAATCCGCTAAGCGCACTGCAGCATACGCTTCGAATCGGCTTACGGTTTCTTCGGTGAATTTGATGTCAGAATCCCCGAATTCTGCAGCCGGGAAAAGAAAATAACGCACAATTGAAGTGTTGGAGCGATCAAGCTGCGCCGCTATTACGAAATCTGTGCCCAACATTTTGGGGGACTTCATCCACCATCGATAGTAACCCCACTTCGGCTCGTGGCGACATGCCATAATGCGAACTGCAATATCTACCTGATCATTTAAGGCTCTATGCCGTTTCGTGTGGAATTTGACGTCAGGCGACATGCCGTGTAACGCCGAAATCGCGTGGCACGGCAGCG